>JBBAEI010000008.1:0-98027 GCA_041656055.1 Weeksellaceae bacterium | reverse complement strand
GTGCATCAGGCATTTCGCAACTGCCCGGATTGGTCGTTACAGGTTCAGAAGACGGGCTTACCACGCTTGCATCCAAATCACAAACATAACGTGTGATAATGGTCATTGATTCGGTCTGATTGTAAACCGGAAGCGTTGAACTCCAAGTGATGCCGCCATCGGTTGAATATTCGATATGCGCACCTTCAGGCGCAGTTTCGCCCGGGGCATAAATCACGCCACCACTCACTTCACAACCTTCCTCACAAACGCTGTCTTCAAAAGACACATTCGCGGGAGCTTCACTTAAATCAGGACAAGGAGTTGGTTCCGAACCTTCTTCACAGATGATTTCCACGTTGTCAACAAAAGCACGTCTGAACGTGGTTTCTATTTTCAGTTTCGCACCAATTGAGACGTTCGTAAAGTTTGCAGTTACTTCTTCGAAGTTACCAGTCCTTACTGCACTGTATGTCAGTGTTTGGCTCTGTCCGTCTATGCTTACGAGCAAACCACCTTCAACAGTAGTCCAGCCTTTCACCATAATATTTACAGTGATATTTCCTTCCACTTCATTCAATTCTCGGGATTCAATGAAACCAGTATTACTTCCTGAACCAATTCTTACTGCGCCACCTGCTTGATAGGCATTTACATTTGTTGGAAAATTATCATTTCCGTCCCATTGTGAATTCGATCCGTTGGTTGTATCACTGTTTCCTGCGGTTATTGATGAAAAATCTTCTGCGAAGCAAGCATCTCCGGTTACAGCACAATTATCGGGCGAAGTCATTTCACTTGCCATCTCGCCGGCACAACCGTTTTCATTTACATATCTCGCATAAACAGTCATAGCCGTTTGCGTATAAGCAGGAGCGGAAGTTGTCCATGGTCCTGACGGATTGGTTGCCCATTCTAAGGTGTAGCCATCTTCGGATTCGTTGGCAGTGATACTTCCGTCTGTAGAAGGACAGATATTATTCGTGATTGTAATCTCCGGAATTGTTTCAGGAGTTTCGCATACATCCGGCGTAGTGGTTACAGCTTCGGAGGAAGGGCTTACTACGCTTGCATCCGAATTACAAACAAAACGTGTGATGATGGTCATCGATTCGGTCAGATTGTAAACCGGAAGCGTTGAACTCCAAGTGGTGCCGCCATCGATTGAATATTCAATATGCGCACCTTCAGGCGCAGTTTCGCCTGGGGCGTAAATCACACCGCCGCTAATTTCACAACCTTCCTCACAAACGCTGTCTTCGAAAGACACATTCGCAGGAACTTCAAGCAATTCTGGACAAGGCTCAGTAGCAGATTGACAATCTGATGTATGCGAACCTAAACCATCAGAAGTATTTATAGGATAAAAGTCCCATTCTATACTCGGGTCGAAAGCATCTGAACCATTCTCATCACCTTTTTTAATAGATACTTTTCTTCGAAGAGTATGATCAGCGGTTGAGGTATCGCCTGAACCCCAAGCTGTACCAGGATCAAATCCGATTTCTCCAAATACATCCATGGTGACACCGTCATAAACTAATTCCAATGCATCATCTCCATTATGCGTCAATGCCCCGCTAAGTTGATCAGCAGCGGCTTTGATATCCTCATTGGCTGATGTATTAGCTAGCACAAAAACTCCATAAGGAGCAATCGTTCCGGTCAAATTGATTGTACTGGATGGAGAACTGGATCCATTGGAATAAACTTTAACTTGTGCAAAGTCGGTTAAGATAATTTCACTCCCGGTAGGGTTGTAGATTTCAACGGCTTTGTTGTTGCTACTGCCTTCTATATATTCCGAGAAGTAAATCTGACCGCAATCAACTAATGCAAAAACATTGTCAAAAATACCGCTCACTGAGAAATCAGTCACAGTTTGTGTGTCTGATTGATTCCAATAAGCATTCAGGTTGTCAGAAACAACATGATTCTAGGATACGGCATCAGAGCTGCCATAATTCGTTTGGAATACAGATCGGGCAAACGTAAATTGCCCCGTCATAAAAATTAAGGTGAGTAACAGTAAAAATCTGTCCCAACACTTGTGCCGACCAAATGAGCTTTTCATTGGATTGGACTTAGGATAACATTTTTCCATGTATTAAAAATTAAAGTTAATGTATTAATCCTGATTCTGTTGAGTTTGTTAATAATTTCAGGTCAAAATTAAGAAAATAAGTGATAAGAAGTTTTTACGCAAATTATTTAATCAAAATTTAACCTGAATTACAATTTCGATAATTATTCTTAATCATAATGAAAAGTATTTGTTGCAAGTTTTTATACCAAAGGAATTTGAACGATTTCAGGAATTAGGATTTATCGGCTGAACAAATTTCTGAAATGGTGCTACATACCCATATTTTTTAATGACTAATTCCGCAACTTTTTGGTATGAAAATTGTATCTTTGCAGCCCCGTAACATACGGGAAATTCTTTGAAATAATGGGGCTGACCGGTTTTGACAGCAAGGTCGATGGATGGAGTAAGCATGCCGTGGCACGTTGTGTACCCACGTTAATCAGGCACTTCAACTTATAACTGGCAACAATAACTACGCTTTAGCTGCCTAATAGACTGAATCACAGTAAGTCTTGGCGAATCCCTGCAAAGCAGGGAAGCTGAATGTCTCTCAAAAGCCTTTCCTTACGGCGTTTGGTTCAGAGGCACAGGAATGTGAGGATAGACAAGACGGTGTTCCGGAGTCTTATCGAAATCTAAAGGAACTAAGTTGTTGTTAGGGTGTTTGTTCTCGGACAACAATCGAAAATCAATAATAAACTAAGCATGTAGAAAGCACATACGTCGCTTGTTTGGACGAGGGTTCGAATCCCTCCAGCTCCACATACAGCGTCTAATAATCAGTTATTTATGTTTTTGCTTGATGTATAAATGAACACGAAATGCACACATAGGAACTTTAAAAGGTCTTTTTTAATCACAAAGAGGGTATAAAAATACCCTCAATTGTTTTGTTCAATATCAAATGTTCTTACCATTCAATGTTGCTAATTTACTCAATTTATTAGAAATAAAAAAAACGCTCCACAATTAGATCATGAAGCGTTAATCATCCGTTTGTTTAACGGACTTAAGAAATTAAATATTAATTCATTGAGTAATCAAAGATACAAAAATAGTTATTTCAATGTTAGTTTAACTTGTATTCCTGCTTAATTTCAGTCAACAATCTTTCAAAATCTTCATCTGACAAGTTATCAACTGTTGAACTGTAATCCACACTTTTTAGCGTTGGAAGTATAAACTTGCTAATTTCAATCAGCACCTTGAACCGCTCCTTTGGTTCAAGTGCATCGAATGAGCTTTGTAAGCTATCAATATTATCATTTACGAAATTCAAAAAAGCTTTTCGTATGCTTTCGCTGCTTTTGTTTTTGCTGCCTTTTGGCCGACCTCGACCATAAGTATTCCCCGGTTGGAATCCCTTTTTACCTACTGCCATTTAATTTAAATTTAATCTTCTATCTGTAAACTCCAAATATTCATCAACTGTTGGAAAAGACACGAAAATTTTTAGTTCATCGCTTTCTGCCAGCTCCTGATCTGTTATGGGTGTGATAAAATTATCTTCTATTCTATACATGCCATCATTCTCTGTTTTCAGAAACAAATTAATTTTTTTCGGTTTTTTCAGCCGGCTCAACAACGCTCTTAATCTTTCTAATCGCTCGCTCATCTTCTCATTTTTAATCCGTGAATATATTCTTTTCTTATTTCATAGTTATCGTAACCATCAGCACCGATAACTTTCAAAGCATCGTTTATGTATGCTTCGCCTGCAATATTCAATTCCTTAAGCCTTGTAACCAATGGAAGTAACTTCTCTGCTATCTCATAGGCTTCACGCTGCAGTTCTGTTTGAATGTAGCTTGTATGTCTTTCAATAATTACATCATAAAGTACGACTGCCTGTCCATCCTGCAATTTTACAGAATCCAGTTTAATGAAATTCTTTTTGCAAATACCACACAATGAAGTATAAATTGTGGGGTCGATACCCTGCGCCATTAAATTAAAACTAACCTCGGCTTTTGGAAATTGCGCATCTTTCATTATTTCAGCATCTATAAACTTGTTATGGTTCTCAAATAAAGCTTCCACCTCATCCGGTGTTAATTCTCTTTTCAGAAATTCAGATACCATTTTTACAGCCCAGTTTATTCCATCTGCAATATTTTCGGCTTCCCTTGTTTGTGTTTCAATTGCTAAATTGTTAACACTCAATACAATACGCTCTTCTTTTTTTGCTTTTGCCACTTTTAATGTTTTTGTACTCATTATTTTAAATTTTATATCATTACTTCAAATATAGGTTATATCAATGTTATTATCAGTCATTTATAAGTTATTTTATTAAACAAGAATTCAACAATTTCATGGTTTTTATCAGCTGTATCTTCGGTAAATGTTTTGCCACCTTTATAACCATGCTATCCTTTTTTTTTCTATCTGTCTCTGGTGACGGATAGGTGACGGATAGGTGACGGATAAAACTCTTCTAACTATCTGACTATCAATAGAGTGACACTTGTGACGGATAAAACCCAATACATAAATATATTTTTAAAAGTTATTTAGTACTTATGCTTAAAATATTTTTTTCTTGCGTGCGTTAATATTGTTTTATGTGTCACAAGTGTCACCGTCCTGATTATCAACTACTTAATCCGTCTCCCTATGTGTCACCTATGTGTCTCTGGTGACGGATAAACCGTCGCAAACCCATTTTCGCCACTTTTTATCATATCGAAACTTTAATTCTTTAAATTCAATAAAGGCATCAATGTATTTTTTTGCATTCCTTACATTGAACTCTGGTTTGTAACAGTACAATTGATTCATCTTGTGTTCATTTAAAAAATCAGTTACTGTAAAATCACATCCACCCAACAAATCAAATATCCGCTCTGCTTCTTCCAGCATTGCATCGTTATAATAGTAGGCTTTAAAATTATCCTCCCTCTTATCGTACTTAATCGTCTTTAAACCATGCTTTAGATATTTCTGAATACAAAAGAACCCGAAATTAAAGAACCTATTCCACTCCTCATCATTCCAATCAGCAAAGAATGATTTGCCAAAATATTGAACCGGTGTATTTTCGATATTCCAAAAGTTGCTGAATTTATATTCGATAAATCGCCTATTGGTTGACGTTGCATTTTCATCATACCTAACCGCCCAATTAGTAGAAATCACAAACTTTGGTGCGTATTCAAATGGAATAGTTTCAGCTGTTACGCCTTTGCGCTGCGCATCAATTGAGCCTGTTATGTGCGTGTATAAGGCGTTGTAATTAAAATTCATTGGTACATCATCAATGATATAAATATCATGCTCCAGCTTTAAATCTGCGTGAACATGAGTATAATTTGGATCATAAGCATTACCGCCCTTTTCAATTGTTGGTCTGAAATAAGTTAAAGCCCTTTGAAGTAAGCTTTTACCACGTCCTCCATTTCTGTTCTCGCCATCTGCTCCCTCATCTGATAATATTATCGCTGGCGAAAATGCTGGGTCTTTATAGTTTGTTAATAAGTAACCGAACATTGTAAAAAATGCCTTGATGATATTTTTATCCTCCTGGGTAAAATCTTCTTGATTTTCTTTTCCAGCACACGCCATTATTAAAAAGCGTGTAAAATCACTTTGTTCCTCATCAACATCCACAAAACTAATTTCATGCTGTTGGGTCGAATGCTTAGGAAAAAATCCGTCTATTTCATCATAAGGAATTAACTCCATGCTTTCGGCTGTAATCCTTACAATACCGTTTTTAAATGGCAAATCTACCGTTGTTTTAGTATCTCTATGGTATTCTAATGGAATGGGTGTAAGTAGCTGTAAACCTTGCTGAATAACGTTTGTCGCATCCCTTGCAATCCTATTTTCTACGGCTTCACGCTTGACCTCGTTAATGTTCTCTTTTAGATAAGGTACTAAATCGGTTTTATGATTAATCGGTGTTAATATCTTATTGTCGTTCTTCACAATCGTTATTTGGTCATATCCCTCACGAGTAACTCTCACAAACTTCTCTTGCTCGAAAAACTTGTAATAACTGACTGGCGTGGTTTTAACATTGCCTTCAAAATCCAATGAATAAAAGTTAACGATATTGCTTAATTGCTCTGGCCGGGCAAACTCCTTTACTTTGAATTTCACAATACCAAATTCCAATTTTTCACATTCCGCATCTGCCAATGTTACTACTCCATCGTGAAGACGAACGTAATATTTAGGATTGTTGGCTTTTACAAATTTCTGAATGTATTCAGCTTCATATTTCGCCAAATCCCTGAACATTTGCCCTTTATTATAAAATCGCTCATCGGTTATTACTTCATTAACCCGCTCCTTATAGATAGGTTCTAATTTACTGCGTACGGCTTCGATTGTTGCGTTTTTAACCTCGTGGTGCATATTAAGTAACATATTAAAAGACCGCTTGTCAATTTGGCTGTAAACATCAAACGGCTTTATATTAAGATTAAGAAACAAAAAAGTAGGGTACGCCTGCGCAATATCATATTCTTTTATCTGAAATGGCAAATACTGCCTTAGTACGCTTGGAATTAATGTAATTGGGTTATACTCTCGGCTTTCATCTTTCTTGACGTTAAACATCTTATCATATTTAGGCTCGTATAAACCTGTAAGCTTCATCATCATAAACAAAACATATTCTTCATACTTCTGTTTATTAAATGGGTTGTAGCTTGCTACTTTGCTGTTATCATGTTTTTTGTAATATTCATGCAGCTTATTTTTATCATGCCTAAAATACTTTTCATCCAATCGTTTGCCGTGTTGTATGTAAGCATTTACATACTTGAAATAATCGTTTTCTTTTAACGGATTTGAGTTAATAAATTGAACATAGGCAATCATCAAATCATCTAATTCGGTGCGTCTTTCGCTCGATAATTTCAAAGCATCGTTATAATTAAATATTTGCTTCCTGCTCTTCGATTCAGTTCTAATTCTTTGTATGAACTCCTTTCTCCAGTCATCTACAAACTCACGCGCATTCATCATGGCTAACAGTATTTGAGTGTTCAACAATAGCCGGAAATAATTCGGGGTTTGTAGTGTAAAAACCAGCTCGGTGTTTTGTAATTGGGCAAATACCTTTCCTTACTACACTAATACGGTTTTCCCTTTCCCATTTAGCCACATATCTGCAAATATTCGCCCTTTCAATACCCGTTTCAACCGAAACCATTAACATCGTTTTTGGTTGGCTGTAAAACGCTTGAAATGTCTTGCGCTCTTGTCCGATTATTTTAGTACCTTTGCCATTACCGCTTCCGTTAAAAGCATTGTTAAGGCTATCTGAATTATTATTTCTCATAGCCTTATTTTTTTAAGGGTTTTAACGCATCGATTAACTCCGCTCTCTTGTAGTATCTGCGATTGCCAATTCCGTAAGCGGTAACTTTTCCTTTGTTTGTCCAATGCCAAAGCGTTACGCTGTTAATTTGTAGAAGATCTAAAACCTCCTCACGGGTCAACAACTCATCGGGGTTGTGAGTTTGCAAGTCTTTTTTAAAGTCGTCTAATTGACTTTTAACACTCTCTTTGATTAGCTCCGTTAATGCTTCGGGGCTTACATTTTGAAGTAAAATTGAATTTTTCATCTTTGAAATATTAAAATTAATACTGCAAAGATTTGAAATAATTTAACCTAAAGTAATGAATATCAGTTGTTTATGCTTGTATACAAGGTAATACAAGTACAGACAAGTTCTTCAAGTTTAATTAGCTTTGTTTGTATTTATCAATCAAAGGTTTGAGTTTTAATAAAATTGTTTCTTTAATAATATCATCTGGAATTTCATCATTTATTGACTGATAACTACCAATATTTCTATCAAAAAAATCTTTCAGCTCTTTGAAGAAAGCTTTAAACTCCCTTGTACCTATGATTAACATATTATTCTCTTTTAATATTTCTATAATTGCCCTTATGCTTAGACCTATTTCAGTAGGAAATAACTCTTTCAATTCATTCAAAAAATCTAACTTCCTTTCATTGTCAATTTGATTAAAAAAATGGTGCAATTCTTTTTTAATCTTATCAGGCTTATCATTTTCTTTTTTAGTCTCATCAAGTTTGTCGGTTTCGATTTTATTATTCTCCTGCTCAATTAAATATTCTTCAAACTTCATCAATTCAATAACCTCATGTTTTTTAGTGTAATAAAGATACCTATCAAATGGATCTACTAAAAAAATAGTATTCTCATAACCTAAACGGGTTTGATTATAAATATCTCCTCTCTTTTCTAATAGTTTCCTTGTTTTGTTTTTTAAGCTTTGAATAATTGCTTTTTTATCTGAATAAGGTGAATTCACCCTGTTTAAGTATTCAGATTTGTACGCTTCAAAATTAGCAGTTCCTAAAGCAATAGAATAAGGGTTTGATTTTTTGTTTTTCAAATCATTAAACTCTTTTACTTTTTGCTCAAAATCTTCTTTTTTCACTTCCTGAAAAACCTCTCTTATTTTTTCTTTAAAATCTCTGCTCATAACATTATCTTTTAGAAATAGTTGCTTATCTCAATTGCTAAATCCTTGTTGCTTTTGCCTATGTAGTTTAAAAACATTGCTTCACTACTGTGTCCAGTAATGTAAATTAAATAAGTGGTTGGTATTTTGCCGTAAAAATTAGTGGCAAATGAACGCCTGCCAATGTGTGAGGTTACAAGCTGCCATTTAGGATAAATTCCTGATACTTTCCTTATACCGTGTTTAGTTACTTCCTGTTTACCGCCTTGCGTTGGTTGGTCAAGCCCTACAAGCTTGCATACTTCTTTTATGTACTCATTATATCGCTGGTCGCTTATTC
Source organism: Weeksellaceae bacterium (assembly GCA_041656055.1). Lineage (GTDB taxonomy): Bacteria > Bacteroidota > Bacteroidia > Flavobacteriales > Weeksellaceae > Moheibacter. Next base: position 89,169 of record JBBAEI010000008.1, on the reverse strand, counting down.
GTCTTGGAAACGCTCCATTTCGCTTTTTAAGTATCTGTAATACTTTCGGATGAAGTGGCACTGTCATAACCTTGCCCGTTTTCCTTTGCGTAAACTCTAAAAAGCTTTTGCCGTCCTCAATACGAATCATTTCAGAAGTGAAACGTAAAAAATCCGATACTCTTTGACCTGTATAGCAACTAATGATTAACCAATCACGAGCGTTGTCTAAGTAATCGTTCTCAAAGATTTGTTTTTCTATGATCTCCAGTTCCTCAATAGTTAGATATATTTTTTCGGCTTTTGCTTTATCCAATCTCAATCCGTCCAGTTGTGGACTTGTTTCAAGCCCTAAATATCGAGCGTGTTTACAAAAGGTTTTCACAAATACCAATTCTCTTTGTATGGTGTTCTGTGCATAACCGTTACTTTTTTGATATTTTATAAACTCATTTTTAAAGCTTTCGTCTATCTCTGCAATTAAGATTGGTTTTTTACGGCTCTCCTGCATACGCTTCAACTTATGTTTGATAACGTTGTATTTCTTTATTGAACTTGGTTTTATTTCGTGTTTCCTGTACTCTAAATAAAAATCTATGTATTCAATTAGATTGGTGGGTAATTCGTCCTCTGATTCGTCCTCTGATTCTTCTGGTGGGTTGTAGTATTCGTAAACAATCTTTTTAAACCAATCTTTATTTATTTGGTTCAAGTTCGTTTTGTCAAATTCGTTAAGTATGTGCTTCCTTAAGTCGTGGCTATCGTCGTCAATCTCTTTTTTACGGTCGATTTTATCCACGTCCTTAAACTTCGTGTTCTTTCTGTATTCGTTCCAAAACTCTTTTGAAACTTTAATTTCAGAACGAGTATAATAATTTATTGGGTTTGGGTTTCCAGCTATTCGATATGATAACCTTACTTCTAAGAATGTAGTAGTTTTTTTTGAACGATAAGAAAATGATACGCTTGCCATTTTGATTGATTTAATATTGAACTACACAAAAATACAAAACCGTGTTCATTTTTGCGAATAATTGCACACAAAAATGCAATCTAAATCAATCAATTAACAACAAGTTGTTAACACTATAAGCTCAAATCGCTGTAAATCAGTAGAATTATTGAGTGTTCATGTTTCAATAGATTGAACGGGGTTTTATCGTTGTACTCCCTCCAGCTCCACAAAAAAAAACCTGAAAGTCAACGAAATAACATAATCGGGGACTAAAAGTTCAAAAAGGCATGGTTTTTTTAACTGTGCTTTTTTCTTTTTTTTGTGCATTTGGAATGATGATATGGTACTGTTACAGAAGTGTTGATGGAAAAAATTGAATACCTTTAGCCGCATAGAATTATGAAACTTTCCGTTCAAAATATTAAAAAACCCAGTCGCTTGCTCAATCTAAGCGATGCGGTGAGCAGCCAGGATACTTACCACACGATACTGTGGTGGCGGGGAAACCTTTGAAAATTGACCATTATGAATAATTTATTGAGTGTAATATTATTAATAATATTTTGTGGTTGTTTTCCTAATGGTCTGGCCCCCTATTAATCGGACTATTTACTTTTCTTATTTGCTAATATACATTTTTTCATATTATTTTTGCTGTGCAAGGAACAACCGACGGCGATTTTTTATACCGTAAGTTGTGTGAGGCTCTCAGCGCTGACCCTCTTTTTATAGATTTCGATTTTTTCAAAATCGTGCAAGGAACTTCCCTCGGGCTCTATTTTGCCCGTAAGTTTTCTTACGTTTTGATAAGGTACATTGAGCTTAAACTTTATTTTTCTGTTTTTCAGATCCACTTTTTTGTCGATAAATCCACGCTTATACAGTTTCCAGAAATTCATGGGCGATAAATTTGCCACCGAACTGTGTAACCGCTCGTAATTATATTTTTGATAAAAGGTCTTTAAATGATTTTCCAGTTCGTCCAAGTCCCAGAATAAATAAGGAGTTAAATGCTTGCTCAAAATCGCGTGAAAGCTCTCAATATGTCCGTTTTCCTGAGGTGTGTACGGATGTGTGAACACCTGATTGAGGTGGTTTTCTTTAAAGTAATCCTGAATAACCTGTGCGGAAAATCGCTTGTCGTTATCATTGCGTATTTCAATTTCAAATTTGTTTTTCAAACAATCCTCTGGCTGTAAATGATGGATAATTACATAGTCCCAAAATCGCTTTACGTCCATTTTTTTGATTGAGTATTGTGTGATGCGATGCAAAACAACGCGCGTAAAAGTATCAATGAGCGTGAGCGTATAGGCGTGTTTTTTCACAGATTCGATCCACGTCATCTTTATGTCCATTTCCAACAAATGTAGGGGTGCTTTGGGCAAAACCTTTCTGTATTTAGCATAAGTCCGTGAAGCTTTAGGACGCTTTTCTTGCAAAAGTTGATGGGACTTCATCAGACGGTAAACTTTCTTTTTATTGATAAAAAATCCCTCTTGTTGAAGCCATCGAGAAGTTTTCTGATAGCCATATTGCGTACATTGACCTGCCTTGAGCTCCTTTATTTTTGACACGATTTCTTTATTATCAACCTCAGTTCCATCATCTTTTGACGTTGTTGTACTTGTTTTCATCCCGGGTTTTGTTTTCTTGGAAATATAGTAATATTGATGTTTTGGTCCGGCCCCCTATTAATCGGACTATTTACTTTTCTTATTTGCTAATATACATTTTTTCATATTATTTTTGCTGTGCAAGGAACAACCGACGGCGATTTTTTATACCGTAAGTTGTGTGAGGCTCTCAGCGCTGACCCTCTTTTTATAGATTTCGATTTTTTCAAAATCGTGCAAGGAACTTCCCTCGGGCTCTATTTTGCCCGTAAGTTTTCTTACGTTTTGATAAGGTACATTGAGCTTAAACTTTATTTTTCTGTTTTTCAGATCCACTTTTTTGTCGATAAATCCACGCTTATACAGTTTCCAGAAATTCATGGGCGATAAATTTGCCACCGAACTGTGTAACCGCTCGTAATTATATTTTTGATAAAAGGTCTTTAAATGATTTTCCAGTTCGTCCAAGTCCCAGAATAAATAAGGAGTTAAATGCTTGCTCAAAATCGCGTGAAAGCTCTCAATATGTCCGTTTTCCTGAGGTGTGTACGGATGTGTGAACACCTGATTGAGGTGGTTTTCTTTAAAGTAATCCTGAATAACCTGTGCGGAAAATCGCTTGTCGTTATCATTGCGTATTTCAATTTCAAATTTGTTTTTCAAACAATCCTCTGGCTGTAAATGATGGATAATTACATAGTCCCAAAATCGCTTTACGTCCATTTTTTTGATTGAGTATTGTGTGATGCGATGCAAAACAACGCGCGTAAAAGTATCAATGAGCGTGAGCGTATAGGCGTGTTTTTTCACAGATTCGATCCACGTCATCTTTATGTCCATTTCCAACAAATGTAGGGGTGCTTTGGGCAAAACCTTTCTGTATTTAGCATAAGTCCGTGAAGCTTTAGGACGCTTTTCTTGCAAAAGTTGATGGGACTTCATCAGACGGTAAACTTTCTTTTTATTGATAAAAAATCCCTCTTGTTGAAGCCATCGAGAAGTTTTCTGATAGCCATATTGCGTACATTGACCTGCCTTGAGCTCCTTTATTTTCAACACGATTTCTTTATTGTCAACCTCTGTTCCATTATCTTTTGACGTTGTTGTACTTGTTTTCATCCCTTGTTTGGTTTTCTTGGAAGTGTAGTAATATTGATGTTTGGAAACACCTACGATTTGCAATGCGATATCGCGTTTAAGGCCTTGTGAGTTGTACCGCATCACGAGTTCTTTCTTTTCTCCAAGGCATACTTCTTTTTTAGCAGTTCGTCTTTTAGCTTACCTTCAAGTTCTTTTTCTGCCACGAGCTCCTTAAGCAGTCTGTTCTCTTTCTCAAGTTCGCGAATACGCTTTAATTGCCCGGGAGTCATACCGTGAGCAAAGCCTTCTTCGCCCATCGAGGTATATTTCTTTTTCCAAGCATAATAAGTCGCTGGATAAATCCCATAGTGTTCAAGGGTTGTGGTTACTCCATTTTTAGAAGCTTCCTCTAAAATCTTAACCTTTTCTTCGTTTGTGAATTTTCTTCGTTTCATATCTGACAAAATTATTATATTTATTTAACTATAATCCTGTCCGACTTTTTAGGGGGCTAAAACAGAAGATTTTGTTTTTCAAAAGAAGAGTTCTGTTAAATACATGAAAGATTATTTTGAATCAGCTGAAAATAAATATGTATTGCTATCAATAGGAAGTGCTTATCAACTAATTTCAATTAATAAAAAAAACCAAAAACAAGAAGAAGTTTATTTTAAAGAAAATTATTTTATAAACCCATATTTTGATTTGTTGGATAATGGAAGAATTAAAATATGGTTTTTTGGTTCTGCTTATAGGAATGATAAATCATCAATTTTTCAAAAGTTCAGCGAATAAGGTAGCGTTTCAGAATTAGTGATATTCAATAATAAACATACAAATAATTGATATTCAGTTTTAATCAGGATAAATCCAAACTAAAAATCACACTACAATGTTGATAAACATTAGTTTTTCCTATTGTGATTAATTGTAAATTTGGAAACTTAAAAATTCACGGTTTAGATATGAACACACAAGATTTTTCACTTCGTCACATCGGCACACTGGCTGAAGGTGCAGATGAGATGCTTTCATTGATGGGCGAAACTTCATTGGATTCGCTGATTGACAAAACCATGCCTGCCGAAATTCGTTTTTCGAAGCCACTCGAACTTCCCAAAGCCTTGTCGGAATATGAAGTACTCGAGCATTTGCGGGAATTGTCGCACAAGAATACTAAAATGCGGAGTTTCATTGGATACGGCTATTACCGCACCATTCTACCCTCCCCTATTCAGCGAAATATTTTAGAAAATCCGGGTTGGTACACAGCTTACACGCCGTATCAGGCTGAGATTGCACAAGGACGTTTGGAAGCCTTATTGAACTTCCAAACCGTGATTTCCGATCTGACCGGTCTGCCGATAGCCAATGCTTCCCTGCTCGACGAAGCTACAGCCTGTGCCGAAGCCATGCACATGATGTATAATTCTGCACCGAAATCAAAAAATGATGCCAATAAATTTTTCATCGCCGAAGATATTTTCCCACAAAGCTTAGCCGTTTGTCAAACCAAAGCGGAAGGATTGGGCATAGAAATCATGACCGGCAATCCAATGGAATTCGATTTCACCGATGATTTCTACGGCGCACTATTGCAGTATCCGGGCAAATCGGGTGCTGTTGTTGATTATACCGGGTTGATTGCACAGCTGAAAGAGAAAGAAATTCAAACTGCGGTAGCAGCCGACCTCATGGCATTGGTCATGCTAAAATCTCCGGGTGAAATGGGCGCAGACGTTGCCGTGGGTACCTCACAAAGATTTGGTGTTCCCATGGGTTACGGCGGACCGCATGCCGCGTATATTTCCTGTACTGAAGATTACAAACGTCAGATTCCCGGCAGAATCATCGGCGTTTCCATGGACAAAAACGGAAAATTCGCCTTGAGAATGGCATTGCAAACCCGGGAACAACATATCAAACGGGAAAGAGCAACTTCCAACATCTGTACCGCACAAGTCCTTCTGGCGGTGATGGCCGGAATGTATGCAGTTTATCACGGCAAAGAAGGATTGCAGTTTATTGCGCAAAATATACATCAAAAAGCAGTTAAATTATACAATGCTTTGAATGAATTAGGATACAAAACGGTTCACCAAAATTTCTTTGACACCATTCAAATTGAAGCAGAAGGCATCGGAAAAGAAATATTTGAAAAAAGTGAAATCCTGCTGAATTTCTTTGAAAATGGGAAAATCAGTATTGCATTAGATGAAGTGGTGACTGACGATGAACTGAACAAACTGATTGAAATTTTTGCAACGATCAAAAGAAAAGACATTCCTGAAGTTTCAGCCGAAAAAGGAAGAATCCCTGAGGAATTGGTTAGAACTTCCGATTTCCTCTCCCATGAAACATTTAAAAAATACCATACGGAAACCGAATTGATGAGGTACATCAAAAGGTTGGAAAAGAAAGATTTGGCATTGAATCACTCCATGATTTCATTGGGTTCCTGCACGATGAAACTCAATGCAGCCACAGAAATGTTTCCATTGAGTTGGAGTGGATTCGGCTCCATTCATCCGTTTGTTCCCAAAGAATATGCGGTCGGTTATCAGGAATTGATTAAAAACTTAGAAGATTTATTGTCCAAAATCACCGGATTTGCAGCGACTTCCGTTCAGCAAAACTCCGGAGCACAGGGTGAATATGCAGGTTTGACGGTCATTCGTTCCTATCAGAAAGATCAGGGAGAAGCGCACAGAAATGTAGTCATCATCCCCGAATCTGCCCACGGAACCAATCCCGCATCTGCTGCCATGGCCGGGATGAAAGTAGTCATTGTCAAAAATCTTCCGACCGGAGAAACCGACGTAGAAGACCTGAAAGTAAAAATCGCGGCGCACAAAGAAAATCTGTCCGCCCTGATGATAACTTATCCTTCCACCTACGGAGCCTTTGATTTCAACATCAAGGAAGTGATTGATTTGGTGCATGAAGCCGGTGGGCAAGTCTATATGGACGGTGCCAATATGAATGCGCAAACAGGGCTTACCGCCCCCGGATATATTGGTGCGGATGTTTGTCATTTGAATCTGCACAAAACTTTCGCCATTCCGCATGGTGGCGGTGGGCCGGGCGTAGGTCCGATTTGTGTGGCAAGTCATCTCGCACCTTATCTCGGCAGTCATCCTTTGGTAGAAACGGGCGGTGAGAAATCCGATACCGTATTTTCAGCCGCACCTTATGGTTCTGCATTTATTCTTACCATTTCCTATTCGTACATCAGAATGTTGGGCGAAAAAGGTTTGGAGAATGCAGCGAAATATGCAATTCTGAATGCGAATTACATGAAAACAAGATTGGAAAAATATTACGATGTACTTTATACCAATCACAATGATGTGGTGGCGCACGAGTTCATTCTTGATTTCAGACCATTCAAAAAATTAGGAATTGAAGTGGTGGATATCGCCAAACGTTTGATGGATTATGGGTTTCACGCGCCAACGGTTTCTTTCCCGGTTGCCGGCACACTGATGATTGAACCTACAGAATCTGAAAACAAGGAAGAATTAGACCGCTTTGTGGAAACTTTGATTGAAATCCGCAAAGAGATTGATGAAATTGCGGAAGGAAAATATTCACAGGAAGATAATGTGCTGAAAAATGCGCCACATCCATTGGAAATTGTAACTGCGGATGAATGGGACTTCCCATATTCCCGTCAGAAAGCGGCTTATCCATTGGATTGGGTACGCGTACGAAAATTCTTCACACCGGTATCCAGAGTGGATGATGCTTACGGCGACCGAAATTTGGTTTGCACCTGTCCGCCAATTGAATCTTATATGGATTGATGCCATAGGAATCCTGAAATCAAAGATTTCAAGTTGAAATAATTAAACAGACCGATTTATATTTTATCCTTAAATTGGTCTGTTTTTATTTTATAATTATGGAAATCAAAAAAAGCGATGATGGTAAAAAAGGAGCGTTTACTGCTTATGAAAACGATATCAAAGCCGGTGAAATGAATTATGTCTGGGCGGGAGAAGATAAATTCATCATCGATCACACGGAAGTGAATCCTGATTTTGGCGGTCAGGGTGTTGGCAGAAAATTAGTAATGGCCGCTGTGGAATTTGCAAGGGAAAATGAACTAAAAATCATTCCGCTTTGCCCCTACGCCAAAAGCGTTTTTGACAAAACCGAAGAAATCCGGGATGTGCTTGCCTGATTATTTTCGGTCGGAATCCTTTTCAAACATCTTTCAACAATCCTTTGTTTACAATCCAATGAATCATTTTGCAAAGAATTGTATATTTGGGCTTATGAAAATCAAAACAGTCCTGTTATTTATAATTCTGGGTATTCAGGGATTGAATGCGCAAACTTATCAAGAGGTGCTTCCCCCTGATAATATCAAATCCGTCCAATTGTTCAACCCGCAGACCAACGACCAAACCCCGATTATCCGGCTTGGCTCGGAATACTTGATTCTCTCATTTGATGATTTGAGACAAGGCTATAAGGAATACAATTACAAGATAGAACATTACAACGCCGACTGGACGCCTTCGGGAATTTTCCAGTCTGAATTTCTGGACGGATACAGTTCCAATTACATTCGTGATTATAAAAATTCATTCAATACCTATCAAGCATATACCCATTTTCAATTGCAGATTCCCAACCGGGATATGCGGCTGAAATTACCCGGAAATTATGCGATAAAAATTTACACCAACGATGAAAATAAACCGATTTTCACCCGTCGTTTCGCAGTTTATCAAGACCAATACGTGAATGTAGGCATACAGGAAGAACGTGCTATCGGCTCCGGCGATTTGAACCAGCGAATTTCGGTAGTTGCAAGCAGTGGGCAGTTGAATCTGACGGAAACACCCGACGGAGCAAAGCTTTTTGTTATGAAAAACAACAACTGGAATGATCATTTGGTCATCAACCGACCACAATTTATTCAGACCAGCAAGTTGACTTACCGCGACCAAAATTTTCTGTTTGAAGGCGGAAGCGAATACCTCTGGTTTGATACGAAAAATGTGGATATCGCTTCCATGAATACTGAAAGGATTTTCAAGCATGACAGCATTTATCATGTGGTTTTGCGGCCGGATTTTCCAAGAAGAAAAGTGGGGTATTTTGACGACAAGGATTTGAACGGTTCTTTCTATATCCGAAATACCAAAATCCCCAATCAGAACCTTTCCGCAACGGAAGCAGATTATGTGTGGGTACATTTCGCAATGGAAAATTTCAATGATGCAGAAGGTACCAAAGAACTATACATTGTCGGTGCGTTCAATAACTGGCAATTGACCCCGGAAAACAAATTAGTATTTACGGAAAGCCAATATTGGGAAGTTGCAATCCTGCTCAAACAAGGCTATTACAATTATCAATATGCTGTTTATGATACGGTCAATGATACGGTGAGCTATTCTGAAATTGACGGCAGTTTCTGGGAAGCGGAGAACCTTTACCAAGCGTTGTTTTATTACCGACCGTGGGGTGTTCGCTACGATATGCTGGTTGGATATTCCGAAGTCAATTCAAGGAATTGAGTTATTTTATGAAATTTCTCTAACATCTAATTTCGATTCTTGAACGACAGTTGCTGATTTTCCGCCTTTAAATCACTCCCCTTTTTTGCTGGTGGTTTTGTTGGGTGGATTTTTCACTTTATTTTCGAGGATGGGATATTTTTTGAACATTTCCAATTGCAGGGAGGAGTTCATTTCTTTAGCGATTTCAAAGTTGGTTTTCCCGGCGTTTTCTTCGCCGAGCAGATAGTAGCAATTGCTGAGTTGGTAATAAAGTTCAGCGCGTTTAAAGTTTTTCAAAGCACTGTTCACGGCTTCGATGGCCTTGCGATAATCGCCGATAGTTATTAGCAATTCACTCAATCCAAGCCAGTTATAGAAATTTTGAGGTTCCATTTCCACCAAACGATAATAATCCAGCACTGCTTCTTCAAAACGCGTCAACTGAATATGCAGGTAAGCTCTCCGCTTCCAGTAATCAATATTTTGCGCATTCAAATCCAGCCCACGATTCAGGTAATACAAGCCTTCTTCGTAATTTCCCATGCCTTCGAACAAATCCGAAGTTGCCACCCAAACTTGGTCAAACTGCGGGTCTTCGTGAAGGGCTTGATGGTAAGACTTCAAGGCTTTGAACGGTTTCCCGAGTTTCTCATAACATTGGCCGATATTCAAATAAGTATAAGCTGCGGAATCATCTAATTCTAACGTTTCCCGATAAACTTCTATGGCTCCTTCATAATCCTCTAATTTCTCCAGACAATTCGCTTTTTGGGTATAACCGAGGATGCCCTTGGGATTGATCAGCGTAGCATAATCAAATGCGCGGTGCGCTTCTTCATAATTTTTAATCGCCATAAACTGTTGTCCCAACTGTGTCCAGGCCACTTCTGAATAAGGCCGCAGTTCAATGTATTGTTGCAAGAATTCGATGCATTCTTTTTTCAAATGCAAATCCTCAAAACAATGCACACAAGAAAACAATGCGAAATCATCATCCAAATCGAGTTCCAAGGCTTTTTTGTAATAATACAACGCCTGGCTGATTTCATTGAGACTCAGGTATTCACTGCCGAGACAATTGTAAATAAACTCCAAATCCCCATTGAATTCGGCTGCTTTTTTATAAAATTCTATGGCTTTTCCTGAATTATCCCGCATAGACCAGTATCTGGCCACACAAATCAGATAATCTTCGTCATTTTCTCCTATATCTCTCAATTCCAGAATCATGGCAGAAGCTTCTTTTAATTTTTCTACCGCCAAGAGATATTCTAATTTTTTGATTTTCACTTCCACGTTGTCGGGATACATATCCAAAGCGTATTCAATGGCTTTCAGGGCATAAGGCAAATCACCGACATCGAGATAATACACGATGATTTCATAGAATTCCTCTGTGTCAAAATACAGCCTTTCCCGGTTGTCAAGCATCCGCTCGAAACGTTCTATCAGGTCATTGTGCATGAATTCCTCTTCCATTTGACGAAGTTAAGCAATAGTTTAATGTTCCTTATCAAGAAGCAAACCAGTTTTTCACAACAAATGAACAGCGCAGATTTATATACAAATCTCTCTTGATGAATTACAATTGTATGCTGCCCTTTTTCAAATAAGTTCTTTCAGTTCATTGATAAATCTTTCACCTAAATCGTCTGCTTCCTTTTGGGAAAAAGCTTCGGTATAAATCCGGATAATCGGCTCTGTATTAGACTTTCTGAGGTGTACCCAATTGTTTTCAAAATCAATTTTCACACCGTCCACTGTGGAAATTTCTTCATGAGCGTATTTCTCCTCCATTTTCTGAAGCAAATAGTCCGGCTGAATGCCGGCGGTGAGTTCGATTTTATTTTTACTCATGAAAAATGAAGGGTAAGTAGCGCGGAGTGCGCTCATTTTCATGTCTTTTTCTGCCAGATGACTTAGAAATAATGCAATGCCAACAAGGGAATCCCGACCGTAATGAAGTTCCGGATAAATGATTCCTCCGTTGCCTTCGCCACCGATTTTAGCACCGGTTGCTTTCATTTTATCCACGACATTCACTTCTCCGACAGCCGAAGCATAATAAGGCTGTCCGTACTTTTGCGCCACATCGCGCAAAGCTCTTGAAGACGAAAGATTGGAAACCGCTGCCGAAGGAGTTTTGGACAAAATATAATCCGCAACAGCCACAAGTGTATATTCTTCACCAAACATCTTCCCCTCTTCGGTCACCAACGCCAACCTGTCCACATCCGGATCTACCACAATGCCCAAATCCGCATTTTCTTCTAATACCACTTTGAATATTTCAGAAAGATTTTTTTCCAAAGGTTCGGGATTATGCGGAAAATCTCCGTTCGGTTCACAGAACAATTTCACATATTCCACGCCCAATTTATCTAACAAAGCGGGAATTGCGATGCCACCGGTAGAGTTGACCGCATCAATCACTACTTTGAATTTCCTTTTCGCAATGGCGTTTGCGTTCACCAAAGGCAGTTGGAGGATTTTTTCAATATGGGTGTCAATTCCGGTTTCTAATACTTCATAATTCCCCAAATCATCAATCATCGCAAAGTCAAAATCACCTGCTTCCGCGAATTTTAGAATTGCTTTTCCAGCTTCATCCGAAAGAAACTCCCCTTTGTTATTGAGCAATTTCAATGCATTCCATTCTTTGGGATTATGGCTTGCGGTCAGAATAATCCCGCCATCGGCGTTCAATTCCGTTACCATTATTTCCACAGTCGGGGTGGTGGACAAATCCAAATCTACCACGTCAATTCCCATTCCCATCAGCGTGGAACTGACCAAACGGCTGACCATCAGCCCGGAAATTCGGGCATCTCGGCCAATCACCACTTTGTAGCGTGATTTTTGGGATTGCGATTTCAACCAAACGGCATAAGCCGCAGAAAATTTTACGGTATCTATGGGCGTCAAATTGTCCTCCGGTTTTCCACCGATGGTTCCTCTGATGCCGGAAATGGATTTGATCAATGTCATTTTGAATAAATTTTCGGCAAAATTAAAAGATTAATCTCAAATAATAGGTTAAACAAAACCTAAGTCTGCTTTCTTTTCTCAATGCCCTCAACAACAATCAATAACTGAATCCTTTCTTCAAATAAGGTTTCAATTTTTCATAAGGAACAAATAATTCAAAAAAACCATAGACATAGGGCGTCATTTCATACAATCCGTAATGAAAGGTGATTCCCTTTTTGGACAGGGTGAAATTGCTTGTAAAACTGATTTCATCTGCCAAAAATATAGAGCCTTCGGCCTGATTCAGAGGGATGCCGGCGGGTATGTGGTGTTTTTCACGCAAAACACTGTCCAACACTCGGTTGATGGCTTCTGATTTTGAAACATCCAAAACATCGCTGATTGCTAACCATTTGTTTTTTCGCTTGTCATAATTATAAAAAAATTGATAGGACATTCCGTGTGCACCCCCGCTGTATTCATAACCAAAGTGCCGCATAATCAGATGGTCTGTCGTGTTTAAAAAAGGTGAAAAAGATTCATTTAACTGATGATTGAAACTTGCCCTTAATTCTCCAAATTCTTTCCATTGATTTTGAATGTCATTTTTATAAGTTTCTTCCAATTCATCCAAACTCTGCCGGGTAAATGTTTCAAAATCCGAATAAGATCCATACACCTTCACAGCCAATTCTCTCTGCAATTTTTCCTCCTTGGGAACCAAAAAACTGTATTCAAAATAACCTTCAATTTCTTCATTTGAATCGCCTGAATCAATGGGAACTCGTCTTGAATTTTCCAATTTCACCATTTCGGTGTACTTTCCTTTCGGTGCGATTTTCAATTCAAATGGAAGACTTTTATTGCCTTTTTTCCAAATTCCTTTATACACTCCATTTTGAAAATTCCCGATGAATGTTTCCTGACTATTTTCTTCGTCCGCATAGGTTGACAATGCCAAATCCTTTGCATTATCAGAAACGGTCTGAAAAACTTCCAAAGGAATTTCTTGAGAATTATTGTAATAAGAACCCACATAAGAAGGCTCTCCCGGCGCAAACTCACCGATTTGAACAAGCTCCATCGTCACCGGAAATTTGTCGATTTCCCCTTCAAGAACAAGGTAATCGGGTGATTGTGAAATTCCGATAGAGCTAAAAACAAGGAAGACGAACAGGCTACAGATTTTATTCATTTTGCTGGGGCTTGGTTTTTGACATTGCAAATATGCCGACTTTGATTTGAAATCTGCTGACTTATTAGACATTAAATTGAAAAAGTTTCGGAAGTGTGTGATTCAGGATAATTTATTTTATTTATTTTTACCCGAAAAACATTTTTCAAATTAATCTAAATTAGCAAAAAAGCAGATGAAAAAACTTTATTTTGCGGCGATATTGTCCTTCGTGACATTTACAGTATGGTCGCAGGATTCTCAAATTTTGAAAGTCACAAAACAATATTTGGAATCTCAAACAGAAAAATCAGGCTTCAAAGCCTCTGATTTCAATGATTTAACCGTTCTAAGCAATTACACGGACAAAAAAACAAATGTTGAATACGCTTATGTTCAACAAAATTTGAATGGTTATCCGATTTACAATGCCATTGCGACCTTTGCCCTCAAAAACGGAGAGGTTGTGTACATGACCCATAATTTCCAAAAAAATATTCTGCAAGCAGTCGGCAATCAGACGGTAGCTTCAGATTTGGAAAATGCGGCTTTGACATTAGCACAAAACTTAGGCTACACTTTCAAAGAAACCGCTGTTTTAAACACGCAGTATAAAAATGAATTGGTTTATTATCCTACTCAAACCGGAAAAATCAATTTAAGCTGGAGCATTCACTTGAATTTTATAGAGAATGGAACGCCTAAAATCATGCAATACATTGTAAACGCTGCAACCGGTGAGATTTATCAACAAAACAATCACCTTTTGAGTGAACATTTTGAACCGGGTGCTTATTCCAATCCCATGACGGAGTACAAAAGAAGCGAAGAAATCCAATGGCTCAACAAGCAATATGCGAAAAATGTAAATCTGAATGACGGTTCCAAATACAATGTATTCCAACTTCCGGTCGAAGCACCCAATTTTGGAGACAGAACCCTCATTCTTAATCCGGCTGACCCCATTGCTTCACCCTATGGATGGCATGATGATGATGGCGAAGTAGGACCGGAATATACTTACACAAGAGGCAACAATGTAATTGCCGTGAATGACAAAAACAGTGATGCCATGATGTGGTTGATTTTGGGTGGAAGCTATACATTTGAAGGATTTGCTGAAGGTGGCGAGGATTTGAATTTCGATTTTCCGTTGGATTTCAATAAAAGTCTATACAAAAGTTCGGATGCCTCTACGGCCAATTTGTTTTATATGAATAACGTGATGCACGATATTTGGTATCAATACGGATTTACGGAAGAAGCCGGAAATTTTCAGGCGAATAATTATGGAGCCGGCGGTGCTGCCGACGATGCGGTCATCGCTTTGGGACAAACCGGAGAATCCTTTGGCTTTTTGAACAATGCCATGTTCAGTACGCCTCCGGACGGACAAAGACCTTCCATGTACATGTTTATGTGGGAATCCAATGATGGTGATGACCACTTATTGGCCATCAATACACCCGGCGATTTTGAAGGCAATTACAGCGCATTGTTGGCTGCTTTCGGTGCTGGATTGCCCGATCCGCCGATTACGGATGACTTGGTGGTGATGATTGATGATGATGCCAACGGCGGAATTGATCCGCACGACGGTTGCGAAAACCTGACGAATGCTGCCGAGCTGGACGGAAAAATTGCTGTGGTAAAAAGAGGAAATTGTAATTTTGTGGTTAAAGTCAATACCGCGCAAAGTGCAGGTGCCAGAGCCGTGGTGGTTGTAAACAATGTGGGCGGCGCACCGATAGTAATGGGTGGCGATGATCCCACGATTGATATTCCCTCCATTATGATTAGCCAAAACAACGGAAACCCAATCATTGACGCCTTGCTTGACGGAGTAGAATTGAATGCTTCCGTTCCCAAAGAAAATCATTACGACGGCTATAAAGACGGCTCTTTCGATAATGGAATCGTTGCACACGAATATGGACACGGCATCTCATTGCGTTTGACCGGCGGACCATCCAGTTCATGTTTGAACAATGATGAACAAATGGGTGAAGGCTGGAGTGATTATTTCGCTTTGGTGATGACCATGTATCCCGGAGACAATGGTGAAGACGGACGTGGAATTGGGACTTATGCCATTTCCCAACCTACGACCGGAGGCGGCATCAGACCAACCCGCTATTCTACCAATATGTCCGTCAATCCGGCAACTTACAACACGATTAAAACACAATCCATTCCACATGGCGTAGGATATGTTTGGGCAACCATGTTGTGGGAAATGACTTGGGAACTGATTGATACTTATGGATTTGACCCTGATTTATATCACGGAACCGGCGGTAATAACCTCGCCATGCAATTGGTGATAGACGGTTTGAAACTGCAACCTTGCTCGCCGGGATTTGTTACCGGAAGAGATGCGATATTGACTGCCGATGAATTGAACAATGAGGGTGCAAACCAATGCCATATCTGGAAAGCATTCGCCAAAAGAGGTTTGGGATGGGAAGCAAATCAGGGAAGTCCGAACAGCACTACCGATGGTACACAGTCTTTTGAAATGCCGCCACAAGATGTATTGGATTGTTCCGCTTTCATGGATGTAAAAGATTTGGACATCAACCGCATGAGTTTGTATCCAAATCCGACCAAAGGTGAATTCTATGTTATCACCGAAAAGCCATACAATGACGCCAAACTGAGTATTCAGGATCTGACCGGAAAAACGGTTTTTCAGGCTGATGTAGATTTGAGAAGTCAGCGCGCAATTATTGATATAAGCAGCCTACAAACAGGCGTTTATATCATTGTTATTCAGACTGAACAAGGTAAAATCACCAAGAAGTTGATTAAGAAATAATTTGATTGACTGAAAAGTTTACGAGCAGATAATTCATAATATTTTCCAAAGCCGTTTTATGTTTGTAAAACGGCTTTTATTTTCTAAAATATCCCAAACAATGCTTTAATTTGCAATATTGATTGAGGGCAAATGAAGATAGACAAATTCATATTAGCCATACTGCTGACCATCGTTTTGGCCTGGCTCTTTCCACAATTCGGAAGCCAGAGCAATAGAATTCCATTAGATGCCATCGGAAATATCGGAATCGCATTGATTTTCTTTTTTTATGGATTGAAACTCAGTCCTGAAAAATTAAAACACGGACTCAAGAATTGGAAACTTCATGTATTGGTTCAAACATCCACATTCCTGATTTTCCCGTTGTTCATACTAATGTTTCATCCCTTGATTCGCAATGAAAATCAGGAAATGATCTGGCTTTCATTTTTATTTTTGGGGGCTTTGCCTTCAACGGTTTCCTCTTCGGTTGTAATGGTTGCTATGGCCAAAGGAAATCTTCCCGCCGCAATTTTCAATGCCAGTATTTCCGGACTCATTGGGATTGTTGTTACGCCATTATGGATTGGATTATTCATTGAAAACAACCAGCAAGATTTTCATTTAGGGATGATTTACCGCGATTTACTGATTCAGATTTTATTGCCGGTAGTTTTGGGATTATTATTGCAAAGATGCTGGGGGAATTGGGCTTCCAAAAACAGCCGAAAATTAAGTCTCTTTGATAAATCCATCATTTTACTGATTATTTATAAAAGTTTTGCACCATCTTTTGAATCAAAGATTTTCTCTTCGGTCAATGTCGGGGATTTGCTGCTGATTACGGTGTTGGCGATGGTATTGTTTTTTGTTATTTACGGCTTGACAGGCTGGTTAGCCGACAAATTGAAATTCAACAAGGAAGATAAAATTACTGCACAATATTGCGGAACAAAAAAATCATTGGTACATGGAACTGTTTTCTCAGCAATCCTTTTTCCGGCACATTTTCCAATGGGTATGATTTTGCTGCCACTCATGATTTTTCATGCATTTCAGATTTTTGTAATTAGCATTTTCGCCTCCAAAGAAGCGGAGAGAAATTGATTTTTAAAATCGAAGTTTGGGAAGGAATCTTCCGGTTTTCTTTTTGTAATCCTTATAATCCCTGAAAACATCTGATAATTTCTCTTCTTCATAGATGGATTTGAAATAAAATAAAACCCCGAGCAGCAAGATAATCAACAAGCGGAATCCTGAATCCGTATAAAGCGCAAATCCCATTCCGCCAGTAAGAATTCCCGTATAAATCGGATGGCGGATATATTTGTAAAGTCCGGATTTGATGAATTCTGCGCCTTGGCGGGGCGATGGAAATACGGAAAGATTTCGGTTGAGTTGCAAAACTGCTATCAGCAAAATGCCCATTCCCATCATAAAAAGAAAAGAACCCGTCAGATGTGCAGTTTCCGGCAGGGAAAGCCGGAGAATTCTGACATCAAAGAAAAAAGCGAAAAACAGAAACAACTGTATCACAACAAATCCCGCATCTTTGGTTGGTATTTCTTTCATTGGCTGAAATTACAAAATTAAAATATGCGGGATTGAAAAATATATGAGGCTTTAAATCTTGCTGTAAATTATACTTCAGGTTTATAAAAAAAATTATCGACCGAGGTCGATAATTATTTAACATATAAAACAAAATTAAACTTTGAAAAAAAGACTGTAACAATTCATTTAAATATTCGGTAATCAACTATTCATGTTTTTCATTATTTTGAGATTGTTACAGTCCACAGGTTGGTAATCTTAAAAAGCTATAATGAAAATTAAAGTTATATTGTGTAAAAGGGGTCCCGCTCTCCGATTGTTTTCTAATTTATATATTTGATTTTAAATTAATTCGTATGTATTTTATTAAATTCCTTTCAGCCATTCCTGATATTTACTTCCCAAAATTGGCACTAATTTTCTCTCACCCTTGAGTGCACCAATGAATCCTAATACCCACAAGATGAATAATGTCACAAAACCTAAGATGAAAACCAACTGCCCCAGAATCGGAATAACATTCAGAAAACTAAGCACCAATCCCGTCAAGCCGATTCCTAAACTCTGTCGGATATGAAAAGCGGCAAATGAATTTTTCTTGTCATTATTCATCACAAATGCGATAATCAATCCAATCAGTGTCAAATAAGAAATCATTGCAATTGTTTTTCCCTCTTCAATTGTTTGAGGAGTATCCGTTGGAGTGTTTTTGATGTTTTCCATGGCTGAGCATTTTTTTCTTGAGCAAATCTGAGCCAATTTTCTTATTATATTATATGTGAATTAGTAAAAGAGGATTATCAGTTATTAAACCCCACAATTGAATGAGTAAAGTCAATACAATTGAAAATCGCAACCCATTTACTGAAAATATGTATCAATGATGCTTTTCACTCAATCAAAATAGAGATTCACTAATTGACTTGCTGAAAAATCACATAATTTTGTAGATTTGAATCAACCTAATACACAGCATGAGAAATTTATTGCTCTTTCTGCTGGTTTCTTTTGGAACCCTCTCTTTTACGAAATTCCCGGGAGCAGTCTTTGGAAACGGTACTAACAGTATAGAATGGATTGGAGATTCTTACTTGACGCAAGAGCAAACACCTGATTTATTGACCCAACCCGAAATTGAAAACCCAACCGTAGAAAAAAATTTAGCACCTCAAAACCCCAGAAACCACACTACTTATATCATACTGCTGATTATTTTGAGCATAGTCAGTATGATATTCTTATTCATTCTGCTGCTGTACATCAAAAGCCGGGAAAGGATTTATTTGTATTATTTTCTGTTTTTGGGATGTTGTCTGGTCAACTTGATTATAGATTTTAGCCGCATCGACTGGATGGATTTCAGTGTTCATAAAATTACCGGATTTGAAAACAAAACGAAGGAAGCCTTCACATTGCTTGCACTTTTCTTTTATTGTCTTTTCACGCTGCAATTATTGAATGTCAAAAAACAAGCCCCGAAATTGGCTCGCTGGATCAACGTGATTGCTGGCGTTGCTGCATTTTACGGAATTCTATATTGGATATTCTTTCCCTTGATTGCATCCCGTGTCATGGAAATGTTTATCACATCAAGATTGATTTTGCTTCCGATGGCCTTTGTGGCCATCATTTGGGTTTCTTACCGGATTCAATCGGTTTTCAAGGGGTATTTTATTATTGGAAGTGTCTTCTATTTTGTGGGTGCATTGCTCGGGCTTTTGAGGTATTCTGTGAAAGGAATTCCCATTGATTTTTTCTACAATATTGCTGCCAGTGTGTATTATCACATGGGTATATTTCTGGAAATCATTTGCTTTGCATTGGCTTTGAGCCATAGAATTTATTTGCTTTACAAGGAAAAACAAGAGAGAGACGAACAACTCCGGCAAGTTGCAGTTTATGAAAGAGACGTTGCCATATCACAGGTTTTGGCTTCGCAAACACAGTCCAACCGTCATTTTATTTTCAATATATTAAACGCCATTAAATATCTGATTCAGAGCAATCAGAATAAGTTAGCAATCAAAGCCCTAACCGATTACAGCCGGTTTATCCGTTCCATTTTAGACGCAGGCATGAAATCACAAATCACGCTAACAGAAGAATTAGGCATCGTTTCCAATTATTTGTCTTTGGAAGCCATGCGTTTACAGGATGGATTTTCGTATTCCATTGAAGTCAGTCCGGAAGTGGAAACCGACGGAATTGCCGTCCCACCCCTGCTTTTTCAACAAATCGTAGAAAGAATCATTTGGAAGGAAAACAACAGAACTTTAAATATATTTGTAAACAAATACCAAAAAAACACCGTCATCAGCATCAGTAAAAATGAAATTACTGATTTTTCAGCTAAAATTGATGAAATAATAAATTCTAAAGGGCAATTAATTAATAATGAAAGAATAGATTTGTATAATAAAATTCATAAAAACCAGATTCAATGCTATAACAGTACGGAAAATGACCGAAAAGGAAATATGATTTTAAATGCATCTGTCATCATCATTACAACGGAAGAAAACAATTCATAATGACCCCAAGAAACACAAAATACATTTTAAATCTTCACGCTTCAAATCGCCTAATAATCACTGCGTTATTTATTGTTTCTATATTTTTTCTTTCAAATTCTTTGACTGCCCAAACCCCTTCCTTGGATGAGCTTAGCAAAAAGTTGGAGATGGAAAATGATGATTCGGGCTTTGTTACAACTGCCATTGATTTAAGCAAGAAAATTCACCGGGAAGGTCATGATGAAGCCGCAGAATACAGAATAGCAAAACTGGCGGTTTCCAGGGCTTTGGCTTCAGAAAATACGGTTTTGTACGCCAAAGCACTTGATAATCTCGGTTTGCTGTACCGTTATCATGAATGGTATGCACAGGCAGTCCCCCTGCACACCAAAGCTTTTGACTTGGTGGAAGAAATGGACATAAATCCTGTTACAAAAATGATTTTCGCCAACAACGCCGGACTAGCCGCCCGCTATGATCAGCAATATGACTTGTCTGTCAACTATTATTTGAAAGCACTGAAAATAGCAGAAACTACTGAAAACCTGAAAAATATCGCGATTTCAAGCAATGGTCTCGGCAATACCCTGAGCAACATTCCCGGCAAGGAAGAGGAAGCTTTGCAGTATTTTCAAAATGCGCTGAAAGTGGAAGAAAAAAGAAATGAATCCTTGGGAATTGCCATGAATCTCTTGTCCATTTCCAAACTTTATATCGATAAAAGAGATTTTGATGAAAGCTTCAGACTTTTGAGTCGTTTGAAGCAAGTAAATGAGCAGAGACAGGACGTTTTCGGAATGGCTGTGACCAATGAAACTTATGGCGATGTTTATGCCATGCAGAATAATTATTCGGAAGCAAGTCGCTATTATTTAATGGCATTGAAAGAATACAAAGTCGCAAAAAAACCACTCAATCAGGCACAGGTTTTAAACAGTTTGGGAGAGATAATGGGGAAAGCCGGAAATCCTGAAAAATCAATTTTTTATCTCGAAAGATCTGCACAACTTGCTGACAGTCTGAAAAGCAAATCCCTGATGATGGTCAATGCGTTTCATATTTCCGATTTGAAAGAAAATCAAGGGGATTATACTTCGGCATTGCAATATTATAAATTGGGTAAAGCTTATGAAGACAGTATTGATTTGGATAATCAAAAAATCAAAATCATCGCCCTGAACAATCAGTACGAATGGGACAAAAAAGAATTGGAAATCAATAATTTGCAAAACGAACAATTTCTAAGCGAAAGGAAAATTGAAAACCAACGGCTGTTTACCACTTCACTCATAATTGCGCTTGGATTAGGCCTTTTAACCTTTTATATCCATTACAGAAACAGAAGAAATAAAAGAATTGCGAAGGAAAAGTTGATGCTCAAAGAAAGGCAACTGCTGAAGGCTGAATATGAAAAAAATCTGGCACAGGCTGAAATTCTTGTTTCAAGGTTGCAAATCAATCCTCATTTCATGTTCAACTGCCTTACGGCCATTAAATTAATGATTCAGAAAAATGAAAACAAAAAAGCGGATAAGTATCTGACTACATTCAGCCGGTTTGTCAGAATGGTATTGGAATTGCCCAAAAACGAAACCATCAGCGTCGCCGAGGAACTGGAATTAATCAAATATTATCTGATTCTCGAGGAAAAAAGATTTGACCAAAATTTCAATTTTCAGATTGAGACCTGTCCGAAAATTGATTTGGAAAACATCAAGATTCCACCGCTTTTGTTGCAACCTTTTGTGGAGAATGCTATCTGGCATGGACTTCTCCCCTCTCAAAATTCGAATAAAAACCTGAAAATAAGCATTGAAAAAAATAACAATCTGACGCAAATTTCTATTGACGACAATGGTGTTGGACGAGCGTACAGCCAAAAAACATCCGAAAACAATCCTACCAAAAAGAAAAGTCTCGGTATGAAAATCACCAAAGAGAGAATTCAACAGTTCAACCAAAGTTTCAAAAATGATTGTCAGATTTTGCTCCATATCATTGACCGTGAAAATTCAGGCGGAACCAAAGTGGTGCTGACGCTGGAAAACCTTGTTCAACCAAACTGAAAAAATGATTTATGAATGTAGCCATTATTGATGATGAAGTACATTGTATAGAAAGTCTCGTTATCCATTTGCGGGAACTTTTTCCCGAATTGACCTTGATTTACAAAAGCAGCAATGCCTTGGAAGCGGTTGAAAAACTTCCGCAGTTGCCGTTGGATTTGGTGTTTATGGATGTGGAAATGCCCGGACTGAACGGATTTCAGTTATTGGAAAAAATTCCAGACCATGAATTTGATGTGATTTTCACCACGGCTTACAGTGAATATGCCCTGCAAGCCTTTAAAGTCAAAGCCATCAGCTACCTGATGAAACCTATTGATGAAGATGAATTGAAAGAAGTCATCGGAAACTGGATGAAATCGCGGGAAGGCAAGTCCGAACAAAATGAGGATATCACCGAACTTTTGGAACATCTCAAAAAAACCGGCATCATGAAAAGTAAAATTTCAGTTCCGGTCAGTGACGGTTACGAATTCATCGAAGTGGACAAAATCATGTATTGTCAAGGACAAAGCAATTACACCAATATTTTTCTGGCAGACAAATCCAAAGTCCTGATCAGCAAAACGCTGAAAGAAGTGGAAACCACGCTAAAGCCATTTTTATTCCTACGAGTACATCGCTCATATCTGCTCAATCCCAATTACATGAAGAAGTTTTCCAGAAATGACGGCGGATATATCATCATGGAAGACGAACAAATTATTCCCATCAGCAGAGCCAAACGCAGCTTGATTGTCAATCTATTCGATGCTTTAGGAGGATATCCATCCTAAAGGAATCCCAAAATTATTTTTTTCGGCTTCTCCCCTTTCTGCTGCCCAAATACCCGGTTTTGTTTCTATCAGATTTTCTGTCGTCAAATTTTCGGAAAGGTTTTTTGAATTTCTTCTTGTCTTTGCGGTCTGTTCCACGGTCAAAACCTCTTTCTTCTTTGGAATGCTTGTTGGGGGTGGAAATTTCAACCGTTACTTCTTCTTTGCTGAACGCGTCCAAAATAATGTCTTTGTAACGAGAATCCGCTTCAAAAAACGAGAAATTTCTCATGATTTCAATTTCTCCAATTTTGATATCGCGTGTTCCGGTTACATCGTTGATTAAACCAATCAGATTCGGTGCTTTTACATTTTGTTTTTTTCCGATTCCGATAAAGAAACGTGTGAAATCTTTGCTGCCTGAAGATCTATCTCTATCCCTTTCCTTTCTGTTTTCAGTAACATTCAGGTCTCCCGCTTTTTTATAATATTCGAGGAAAGTATTGAACTCCATCGATACAAAGCGTTTCAGCAATTCATCCCTGTCCATCCAAGCTAATTTCTTGGAAATCGCATCCATAAATGGTTCAATCTGGACATTATTCGGTTGGATGTTTTCAATCTTATCGATGGATGAGTAAAGCCTTTTTTCCACGATTTCTTCGCCGGTCGGGATCAATCTTCTTTCGATGGTTTTATGAATCAATTTCTCCAAATCCCGGATTTTTCTTCCTTCACGGGAATGAATAATTATCAGAGATTCCCCTTTGTTGCCTGCTCTTCCCGTTCTTCCGCTACGGTGTACATAAACTTCAGGATCATCCGGCAAATTGTAATTGATTACATGCGTCAGTTCATTGACATCAATTCCGCGTGCCGCCACGTCTGTAGCTACCAGCAGTTGAAGGTTTTTTCTTCGGAATTTTTCCATGACTGTATCACGTTGAGATTGAGATAAATCTCCGTGAAGGGCATCGGCATTATAACCGTCATGAATCAATGAATCCGCAATATCTTTAGCTTCTCTTCTTGTTCTGCAAAAAACAATGGCATAAATATCCGGATAGAAATCCGCAATTCTTTTCAATGCCAGATAGCGGTCGCTGGAGCGTACCATATAATAATAATGTGCAACATCGTTGGCGGTTTCATTGGTTTTCCCAATGGAGATCTCCGCCGGATTTTTCATGTATTCATTGGCGATTCTGCGAACTTCAGAAGGCATGGTTGCGGAAAACAAAAGTGTTTGTTTTTCATTGGGTGTGCTTTCTAAAATGTCGTCAATATCTTCCCGAAATCCCATATTCAGCATTTCATCCGCTTCATCTAATACAACGCATTGTATGTTTTCAATGTTCAGCACTCTTCTTTTAATCAGGTCGAGTGTTCTTCCCGGCGTTCCCACTACAATCTGAGGTTTGCTTTTCAAACCGCGAATCTGTTTCTGAATATCGGCACCACCATATACCGCCTGAATTTTCACTTCCTCTAAATACTTGGAATAAGTTTCCATATCCTTGGTGATTTGAAGACAAAGTTCTCGGGTTGGACACAGAATTATTACTTGTACCGTTTTAGTATAAGCATCGAGTTTTTCCAAAATCGGCAAGCCAAAAGCGGCCGTTTTTCCGGTGCCCGTCTGTGCAAGTGCAATCAGATCTTTGTCTGAATCCAAAATTTTAGGAATGGCTTGTTGTTGAATAGGAGTTGGTTCCAAAAAACCAATTTCAGTCAGGATATGTAGAATGGGATCCTGCAAACCCATTTGTTCGAATGTAATCATTATTTTTTCATTAGTCCGGGCAGCTTTCATTTCTTTCACGCCGGAAGATTTAATTTCTTACGAATGTGAAAGATGAAATTCAACGGCTGCGCAGCCCCAAAAACCAAAATGAATCTTTTACATCCGTGTTCTCAGTATGAAAACGGCGGCAAAAATAAGGATTATTTTTTAATGACAATCAATTATTTTATAAATTCATTGATTTTCAGGAAAATATATTTTAACCAGTTTTTTGGAGTTTTTTAGATTTTTCTATCTTTGCACTTCTTTAATCAATAAAATTACATAGCATGCAACTGTGGAACAAATTGAATAAAGAGGAATTGCTGAGTCAATTGAAAGAACAAAACGTGAAATTCGTTACTGTCTCTTTCTACCAGTACGCACACATCGGCAATCCTCAGATTTTCAGAAATTTTCTATATCAAAATTGGTTTGAACTCGACATTGTTGGGCGGACTTATGTTGCGCATGAAGGCATCAATGCGCAGATCAGTATTCCGGCTCATAATTTTGAAGCATTCCGAAAAACTTTAGATGAAATTTCCTTTCTGAAAGGCGTTCGACTCAACATTGCGGTGGACGATGCCGGCGTTGAATTTCCTTTCCTGAAACTAAAAATCAAAGTCAGAAATAAAATTCTGGCAGACGGATTGAATGATGAAACCTTTGATGTAACCGACCGCGGAAAACATCTTTCGGCTGTAGAATTCAATGCGCTCACAGATGATCCGGAGACCATTTTGATTGACATGCGCAATCATTATGAATCCGAAGTGGGGCATTTCAAAGGTGCTATCACGCCGGATGTGGATACTTTCCGGGAATCACTTCCAATTATAGAGAAAGAAATTCTGCAAGGCAACAAAGACAAAAATATTGTAATGTATTGCACCGGTGGCATCCGTTGTGAGAAAGCTTCTGCTTGGTTCAAACACCAAGGTTATAAAAATGTCCATCAGCTCGAAGGCGGAATCATCAAATACGCCAATGACTGCATGGATAAAGGCTTGGAAAACAAATACATCGGAAAGAATTTCGTTTTTGACGATCGAATGGCGGAACGCATTTCAGATGAGGTAATCGCGCATTGTCATCAATGCGGAAAACCTTGTGATACACATACCAATTGCAACAATGAAGCCTGTCATATTTTATTCATCCAATGTGATGAATGCCGTGAGAAATTCGATGGCTGCTGCTGCGATGATTGCAAAGATATTTATCATCTTCCGGAAGAAGAACAGCGCAAACTGAGAAAAGGGAAATTAATCAAAAATAATATTTATAAAAAGGGACGTTCCAAAAATCTGAGATTCAAAGTAAACAACGAGAAACCGGAACATCAACCGGAATAAATTCAGAAATCCAAAATTCCTGATTCGATTTCAATCGGTTTCATCCCACTACGGAAAAGCCGGGCTGTCAACGCGCCTTTCAGTTCACAGTTTCCATTCGAAATCTCAATCCAGCTGCCTTCTCGCAATCCCAAAACCGATTGGTCATTGAACTGATGAAACTCAAAAATTCGGGTTTCACGGGTTTCACCCTTGTGTTTGGATTCCGGGTCAGGATCAAGGTAATGCGGATTAATATTAAAAGGCAAAAAACCCAAAGCCTCAAAGGACGGCGGATACACAATGGGCATATCATTGGTCGTACCGATTGTCATGCCGCAAATGTTGCTTCCCGCACTTGTTCCCATGTAGGGCGTGCCTTTGACAATCGTTTCGCGCAAAGTTTCCATCAGATTTAATTCATACAAAGTTTTCAACAACAGAAAAGTATTGCCTCCACCGATAAAAATCGCTTTGGCTGATGAAGTCGCATTTTGCGGATTTTCAAATTCATGGATTCCTCTGACTTGAATTCCTTTTTTGGAAAATGCTTTTTTCGGAGATTCACTGTAATCCTCATAAGTAGCCCCCGAAGGTCTGGCGTATGGAATGAAAAGAATTTCATCGGAATTCAAAAATTCGACGGCATCATCCAAGATGTATTCCAAGTAACCACTGCCGTAAACCGTACTTGTACTTGCTGCAAGAATTTTATAATCAGGATTTATTGACTTCATAATTGTTTAATTTTCAACAAACAAAGCTTTCAATTCATTGGCATCCTGAGGCTTCATTTTCCCGGCGAGAATCAGACTGAGCTGTTTTCTTCGCAAAGCCGCATGGAATCTTTCAATCTCTTCTTCTGTTTCGGGCTTTAACTCCGGAACCTGCACTGGTTTATTGTTTGCATCTACCGCCACAAAAGTGTAAATTCCATTATTGGATTTTATCATTTCTTGTTTCACAGGGTCGTCAATCCACACATCCACATAGATTTCCATGGAACTGGTAAATGCCCGGGTAACCTTGGCTTTCAACATCAGGATGCTGCCCAAAGGAACGGGGGTATTGAAAGAAACGTGGTTCACACTGGCGGTAACAACCTGGTAACTTTCCGAATGACGTTTTGCAGCGATGGATGAAATCCTGTCCATCCGCGCCAGCAGTTCACCACCGAAAATATTATTCAACATATTGGTTTCACTTGGCAGCACCAGATTGGTGAGAACCGCTTCTGATTCGGAAGGGGTTTTGATTTTTTTGCTCATAAAAAAAGACCATTTGCTTGCAAAGGTCTTTAATTTATTGAGGATTTCAAATTGTTTTTCTATTCTTTTAAAGACAAAACCCAAGTTTCAGGAAATTGCTCCAAAACAGTCAATCGGTACGCCAATGCTTCTTCTTTAGTCGAGAAAGTTGCAAATGCCACATAGTAAAAACTTCCTCTTTTCTGTGTAAACAAAGCATTTTCAAAACCTTTTTCATGAAGTTTTTTCAATTCAGGTTCCACTTCACTTTGCTTTTTGAAAGCACCCGCAATTACCTGATAATCATGAATTAATGAAACTCTCTCTTCCGGAATTACTGTTTCTTCAACGACCACTTCTTCTGCAAGCAATTTCGGCGCATTTGCTTCTTCAACCGTTTGATTTTGAGTGTTTGTCGGAGAGATAAATCCACTCCATTGTTGATTCACAAAATCCGCTACCGGTTGTGGTTTACTGAAATACAGATAACCGCAGAGCAAAATCGGAACCAAAGCCGCAACTTTCCACCACACCATTGATTTGTCTGTAGGAATTGCTTCGGTGAGTATATATTCAGATTTAACCCTCTCAAGACCGTATGCCTCGGGCAGAAAATTCGGATGCCCTGGCATGAATTCGAGTTTTCCTTCACTGTTTTTTGAAATCAAACCCAATCCCGGTAAATTCAGTCCAGCATTGGCATTCAAATGATTTTTCCAGAAATTGACGACATCCCCGACTTCCTGCATCGCCTGTTCATAAGAGATGTTTCTTCCTACAGCAACCGCTTGCACCAACAAGCCGTCATTATTAATCAATGCAGAATTGAAAGCGATTTTCTTGGAAGGTGGACTGAAAACTGAATTTTCAGGCTCATAAACTGCATTTAACTTTTGACCGATAAACGCCCCGAATCCGGGTACGGTTACGCAATCGTGTTGATAAAGCAACGTTGAGATATAATTTTCCAAATTCATGATTCAAAATTACGAATTAATCCCACAAAAAACAGCAAAGTAGATAAGTTGTTGATAAACTTTTATTAATTTCGGAAAATGAATTCTGAACTGCTTTATTTGCTTGCTTTTACTTATGCGCCTGATTTGGGCCCTGTCAACCAGCGTAAAATTCTGAAAGAAATTCCTGTGCGTGAAATCTGGGAGCTCTCCAATAAGGAAGCCGGAAATATATTCAAGGATAAAAAGGAATGGCTCGCCTATTTCAAATCTTCTCATGGTTTGGAATTGGCGCAAAAAGAAATTGAATTCTGTAAAGCCAATCAGATTGAAATCCTGACTTTGGAAGATGAAAATTATCCGGAAAGTTTAAAACATACTGCCGATGCACCTTTGGTTTTGTTTAAAAGAGGAAATTATAATTTCAACAAAAAACTGCATATCGGTATGGTTGGCACCCGACAAATGACGGCTTACGGCAAAAAGTTCATCAAGAATTTTATCGAAGACGTGGCCGGACAAAATATCGCTGTCATCAGTGGTCTGGCGTTGGGTTGTGATATTGAAGCGCATCGGAATTCCAATAATAACAACATTCCAAACATTGCCGTCTTGGCACACGGACTCAACCAGATTGCACCGAGAAGACATGTCAAAGATGCTGAAGAAATCCTGAAAAACGGAGCTTGGGTCTCTGAATACTCCAGTTTTCACAATCCCGAACCCATGAATTTCGTGATTCGTAACCGGATCATCGCAGGATTGAGTGATGCAGTCATAGTGGTCGAATCCGATTTGAAAGGCGGTGCCTTGTTTACGGCTGAATATGCAAATTCCTATAACCGAGAAGTTTTTGCAGTTCCGGGAAGAGTGGAGGATAAATTCAGTTTAGGTTGCAATCAGTTGATTCAGTCCAACAAAGCGGTAATGATTCGTCGGGCCAAAGATTTACTCGATTATTTCAATCTGAGAATCAATCCAAAACCTATACAAAAAGAATTATTTATCGCATTGGAACCCGAAGAAAGGCTGATTTATGATTTCCTGAAAACCAATGGCAGGCAGCAAATTGATGTGCTGGGTGCCGAACTGAATATTCCGGTATTTAAACTCAACGGACTGCTGCTGAATTTAGAGTTGAAAAACGCAATTAAACCATTGTCGGGCAAATTTTTTGAAATCATTTGAATTCAAAATATCATAAAATTTATGTAAATCAAAAGTTACTTTCCCAAAAGCATTAACTTTGAAAGCTAATTT
Source organism: Weeksellaceae bacterium (assembly GCA_041656055.1). Classification (GTDB taxonomy): domain Bacteria; phylum Bacteroidota; class Bacteroidia; order Flavobacteriales; family Weeksellaceae; genus Moheibacter. The sequence continues at coordinate 59,608 of JBBAEI010000008.1, read as the reverse complement.
CTAAAAAAATGAAACAAATTTTCTCGATTTTAATGCTTTTGATATTTGGTCTCGCCAATTCTCAGGATTTGGTTTATATCAAATTTGCGGACAAACCTTCTGCCGATACTTATTTTTTGAACCCCACGCTGATGCTCTCTCAAAAAGCTTTGGATCGCAGAATCAAATACGATATCAGTTTGGATATCAGGGATATTCCGGTTGAGCCGATTTACGTTTCGCAAGTTGAAGATTTGGGCATAGAGCCAATCGCTGTTTCTAAATGGTTCAACGGCGTATTTGCTTGGTGTACGGATGAACAAGTTTCACAAGTGGAGGCACTACCATTTGTAAGCGGTGTTGAATCTTTTGTCAGAAATACCGGTAAAATCAGTTCCGGAAAAATTCAACAGAATAAATTCGTGGAAACCATGGAAGAAGTCGGTCAATTGAATGGACTCATGGATTTTGAATATGGATTTACATTTAATCAGGTGACCCAACTCAATTTGGATTATCTGCACAATCTTGGATTTACCGGTGCCGGCATCAGTATAGCGGTATTGGACAATGGATTTGTTGGTGTGGATAATATTGACGGATTCAGTTATATCCGCAATAACGGTCAAATCAAAGGCGGCTATAATTTCGTGGCCAACAACGAGAATTTTTATGCCGGAGGAGGTCATGGTACAGCTGTGCTTTCTACGATTGGCGGTTATGTTGAAGAAGCATTTGTTGGGACAGCCATTGACGCTGATTTTTACCTTTTTATCACGGAAGACAACAGCCATGAGCTTCCAGATGAGGAAGTTCATTGGATTTCCGCAGCGGAAAGAGCTGACAGCATTGGCATTGACGTCATCAATACTTCCCTCGGCTATGCAAATTTTGATGATTCCCGTTACAATTACACCTATGAAGACATGGATGGCAACACCACTTACATTTCCCGTGCGGCAAATATCGCCGGTGAAAAAGGAATTATGGTGTTGGTTTCTGCCGGAAATTCCGGTGCCAATGAATGGCATTACATCACTGCGCCGGCCGACGCTGAAAATATCCTGACAATAGGTGCGGTAGATGAAAACGGAAATCCTGCTTATTTTTCTTCCTTCGGCCCTGCTGCGGATGGCAGAATCAAACCTGATGTGGACGCTATGGGATGGGGTGCCACGGTGATTTCTACCAATGGAACCATCAGTTATAGCAGTGGAACCTCATTTTCATCCCCGATCATGGCCGGCGCAATGGCTTGCCTGATTCTGGCTTTTCCCAATACGCATCCGGCCGAATTAAGACAAAGCGTAAGGGCTTCGGCCAATCTATTTAATAATCCCACGGATCAGATGGGCTACGGAATTCCTGATTTTGGAGCGGTTTATGATGCACTCATGTCCACGCATGAAGTAATAAAGGAGAGCTTTATAAGCGTTTTTCCTAATCCGACTAATGACATTCTGAATATCAAAGCGGACAAAAACATTGAAAAAATTCAACTTTTTAATATGGAAGGCAAAATGATGCGTCAGCTTGAAAATCAAAATCAGTTGAATCTAAGCGGGCTTCCACAAGGGACTTATTTTCTAAAAATATTATTGGAAAACCGACAAACAGTCATCAAAAAAGTCATTAAAAAATAATTTGGTTCTAAATATCTGCAATGTGAAGTCTAATTGACTGAAGGCAAATTCATTTTATCATTTCATCTATTTCAACTGATTATAGGATAGTTATAGAAATCAAATCATTCAAAATTTAATTTTAAACTCGGAATTAATTCATTCATTTTGAGCCTGAAAAATATTTATTCTTAATTCAAATACCTTTTGTAATTTTACCCAAAACCCATCTGGTGCAACGTCCACAGGAAGTTTTAGAGAAATATTGGGGTTATGCAGAATTTCTTTATCCACAAAAAGAAATCATTGAAGCCGTGCTGGATGGTAGGGACACGCTGGCCATTTTGCCGACTGGCGGCGGAAAATCCTTGTGTTATCAGATTCCGGGTGTGATCTTGGATGGAATTACATTGGTGATTTCACCACTGATTGCCCTGATGCGTGATCAAGTGCTGGATTTGAAATCCAAAGGCATCGCAGCTGAATTCATCACTTCTCAGCTCAATGAGGAAGAAATCTCACAAATCATATCGATCTGCGCAATGGGAAAAGTCAAATTGCTTTACATCGCGCCGGAAAGACTGCAAAGCCATTCATTTGTCAGAAATTTACAGCACCTGTCCGTTCGGCTGATTGCCGTGGATGAAGCGCATTGCATTTCCCAATGGGGATTTGATTTTAGACCTGCTTATCTGAAAATCAACACAGTCAGGGATTTATTTCCTAAGGTCACCCTGCTTGCACTCACCGCTACCGCTCCGCCGAAAACCGAAAAAGAAATCATTTCGGCTTTGGAATTAAAAAATCCGAAAATTTTCAAAACCTCTTTAAAACGAAAAAATTTGGTTTATAAGGTCAATGAATCTCAAAATGAATTAGATGATTTGACGTTGGAATTGAAGAGATTTCCGGGCGTGGGCATCGTATTTGTACGAAGCCGGAAGAAAACGCATGAAGTAGCCATTTTCTTGCAAGAAAAAGGCTTTAATGCAGATTCTTTTCACGCCAGATTTCCAAAAGAAGAAAAAAATAAAAAACAGGAGATTTGGACGGAAAGCGTCGATCAAATCATGGTAGCAACCAATGCTTTCGGGATGGGAATTGATAAATCCAATGTGCGGACGGTGGTTCATCTCGATATTCCGGACAGCATGGAAGCTTATGTGCAAGAAGCAGGTCGCGCAGGAAGAGACGGTTTGGCTGCGGAAGCGATGTTGTTTCTTCAGCCTTATGAAGTGGAAAAAATGGAAGATATGTTTAAATCCAATCTTTCCTCAAAAAATGAATTTAAAAAAACGGAAATATGTTTTTATAATTATTTTGAAATCGGTGAAAATGAAAGACCGGATCGGCTTATGGAATTTAATTTTAACCATTTCATTGAAAAATACGGGCTGCATAAAAAGAAAACCGAAAAAGTGCTTGATTTTTTAGAGAGAAAGGAGGTCATCGGTTTCAGGAATCAACATGAATCAAGTCGAATCAGATTGTACGGGAATCCTAAAAATTTCATATTTTCAAAATCCGGTCATGCAAAATTATTGGAAACATTGATGAGAAAATATCCGGGCATTTTGACCGAAGAACAGGCGGTTTCCGAGTTTTCCATTGCCGTCGAATTACAAAAATCCATTCGTAAAATCAAAAAACAATTGCAGGCTTTGAATGACAATGGTTATCTGCATTATCACAAAAGGAATATCCGCTGGGTGGAATTCAAACGGCCACGGGAATCGGACTATATCCAGAATGTGCTTTGGAAAGAATTTGAAAATTTCCAGATTGTACAGTGGAAAAGACTTCAGGACATTATTTATTATGCCACACAAAAAGAAATTTGTCGGGAAAAATTGATATTGCGGTATTTTGGGGAAAAGCCCAAAGAGAATTGTGGAAAATGCGATATTTGCCTCCATAAAGCAGTGGAATTAAGTGAGGAAGCGATTTTCGATTTTATGAATGATTCTCCGAAAAGTATCCGTGAAATTCTTGCTCATTTCGCTCATTTTCCGAAATCAGAAGTCATCGAAAAAATTCAAATGCTCTGCGATGAAAACCTAATGGACAACGTAAATATTGACTCATATCAAATCATAAAAAAGCAAAAGAAATGAAGATTGTTTTTATGGGAACGCCCGAATTTGCAGCGATTTGTTTGGAAGAAATCCTGAAAAGTCAACATGAAGTGGCTGCTGTGGTCAGCGTGCCTGACAAACCTGCCGGCCGTGGACAAAAATTACACCAATCTGCGGTCAGTAAAATGGCCATTGAAAACAATTTGAAATTGTTGCAGCCCGAAAAACTGAAATCCCAGGAATTTATTGATGCTTTGATTGCCATTGAAGCTGACGCATTTGTGGTAGTCGCTTTTCGAATGCTGCCCAAAGCAGTTTGGGAAATTCCGAAAGCAGGCACTTTCAATCTTCATGCTTCCCTGTTGCCGCAGTACCGCGGCGCAGCACCAATCAATTGGGCGATTATCAATGGAGAAACAGAAACCGGGGTTACCACTTTTTTAATCGATGAAAAAATTGACACCGGAAATATTCTTTTGAAAGAAAAAGTTCGAATTCTACCGGAAGACGATGCCGGAACTCTGCACGATAAACTGGCAGAAGTCGGAAAAAAACTGATCATTGCAACTTTAGACGGTTTGAAAGATAACACCATCATTCCCAAACCACAGGAAGCCATCAGCCATCCCAAACCGGCACCCAAAATATTCAAGGAAGATTGTAGAATCAACTGGACGGCACAGATTGAAAATATACATAACAAAATCCGCGGTCTTAGCCCCTATCCCGCTGCTTGGACTGTTTTGAATGACAACGGGGAATCCAAAGTCATAAAAATATTCAAAGGTCATTTTGATGAAACTCCCAATCCGGATGCTGCGCAAATCCCTTTGGAATTTACAGACTCTCACCTAAAAATCATGCTGCCGCAGGGAAATTATTATATTGAAGAATTGCAGCCTGAAGGAAAAAAACGCATGAATGCCCGGGATTTCATCAATGGAATTCGCAACAAAAACGGATGGAAAGTGGATTAACCCTATGAGCAACAAGGAATTCAGCAGTGGTTATTAACAAATTCAACGTTTTTATTAACAAATTTTGATTTTTTTTGCCTGAAACCTTGTGTGGACAAAGGATTGCGCTATATTTGTTCTGATTTTAACATTTAAAACTCTTTAAATTATGAACAAAACAGAATTGATTGATGCAATGGCAGCAGATGCCGGAATCAGCAAAGCAGCAGCAAAAAAAGCTTTGGATTCATTCACTGACAACGTTACCAAAACTTTGAAAAAAGGAGACAAAATCTCATTGGTTGGTTTTGGAACTTTCTCAACTTCCAAAAGAAATGCCAGAACAGGAAGAAATCCTCAAACCGGAGCGTCCATGAAAATTGCCGCAAAAACCGTAGCCAAATTTAAAGCTGGCGCAGGATTGGCAGAGGCAGTTAACAAGAAAAAATAATTCTTGAGAAAATTTAAAAGAATCCTCTGCCAAGCAGGGGATTTTTTTATGGTGAAAGCCGCTCCCTAATCCAGGTTCCGTTTACGAACCGATAGCGCAGCCGGTCATGAAGGCGGCTGGGTCTCCCTTGCCAGAATTCGATTTCCACCGGTTCTACCCGATATCCACCCCAACTTTCAGGTCGCTTGATTTCGGATTCTCCCAATTTCATTTCCAATTCAATTTCTTCTTTTCCCAAGTCCCGGTCAAAATCTATGACTGAACTCTGGTGCGATACAATGGCACCAAGCTGACTTTTGACAGGTCGGCTGTAGAAATATTCATCGGATTTTTCCGGTGCGATTTTATGCGCAATTCCTTTGATAATGACTTGTTGCTCACTTGATTCCCAGAAAAATGAAAGACATACCATCGGCTGATTTCTAATGGCGATTCCTTTTTGACTTTGATAATTCGTGTAAAAAACGAAACCGTCCTTGTCCGCTTCCCGCAGCAAAACCACGCGACTTCTCGGAAAACCATCTGCTTCAATCGTTGAAAGATGCATGGCGTAAGGTTCGCCTGATGGCTTTAAAGAATTTACTGCATCAAACCAATTTGAAAACATCTCCATCGGATGGGCAGGAACAGCATTGAAATCTATTTTTTTAATTCCGTAATCCTTTCTTTTATCGCTCAAATCTTGTTTCATTTAATTTTTTTTTTATCTTTATCAAAATAAAGGAAATTTTAATTCAAACTTAATGCAAATTAAGACCATTACAAAAGGAAATATTCTGATTGCTCAACCCTCACTTTACGATTTGACATTCAATCGTACTGTTGTTCTGGTTACCGAACACAATGAGAACGGTTCCATTGGATTTATTTTAAATAAACCACTTGAGCAAACAGTGAATTCTTTTGTTTCAGAATTAGACTCTGAATTTTTGGTGTACAGCGGCGGACCGGTGGAAACCAACAACCTTTATTATCTTCATAACCGTCCGGATTTAATTATCGACAGTGAACCCATTGCCAATAATCTTTTTTGGTCTGGAAATTATGTCGATGTGAAAAATGCCATCAACAACGGGTTGATCCAAAATGATGAAATCCGATTTTATTTGGGTTACAGCGGTTGGGGTGAAAATCAACTCCAATCGGAAGTAGATGACAAAGCTTGGATTGTGGTGGATGATAAAGTGAATATTTTTCAGGACTGGAGCAACAATCTCTGGAAAGAACAACTGAAGAAATTAGGAGGTGAACATCTGATTTGGCTCAATACACCGGCCGATCCTTCTATGAATTAGAAATCCAATTTCAATTAAGCTCCGAGTACTTTTTTCAAATCCTCGATTTGACTTTCCCAAAGCAATTTGGCGGAATCTATTTCATCCGGTTCAGCGAAATCGGTAACAATCAGGGAAACATCACCCGTCAAATCATCCTCCATAATATTTAGTTCAAAGAAATATTTGGTATCCTCGTCCTCTTCCCACTGAAAACGGACATAAGAATCCTGTTTGCTTTTCAGTAAAAACGCCACCTGCTCATCCTTGTCCCAGATAAAAACATATTTCTCCCCCCTTGAATTCACGTTATCCGCAAACCATTCAGCCAGTCCGGAAGGGTTGGATATATAATTATACAACAGTGAAGGAGATGACCTTACAACAAACTCTGATTTAAATTTGACTTTCCCCATCTTTCTTATTAAGAATGCGCAATATATAAAATACCCTCAAACCACCAAACATTTTTTTGATATGTTTATGAAGGGATGCAATTAATCTGAATTGCTTACATTGAAAATGGGTATCAAACAAATGGATTCTTACCGGATGATGTTAGCAATCAATCAAATAATCTGATTATCAATCTTTTAAACCTATTTTTCAAATGCAGTATTTGATTATAAAAGTCGTCATCCGATACTTGAAAACGAATATTACACTTTAGCTGTGAATAAAGAAAGCCGCATTTTTCAGCGGCTTTCATTTATATAAACTATAATTTATTTCTTGATAACCTTGTTTCCAATGATTTTTCCGTCAGATTCGATACTTATAATGTAAACACCTTTGGGAAGTGATGCTGCATTCCAGCTAAATGATTTGGAATTCTGAACATTGGAATAAACCCTTTTTCCCGTCATATCTGTTACGCTAAATGTGTAGCTCCCGTTTAAATCTTCAGGCAAAACAATGTTTAATTGATGCGTAAATGGATTCGGATACACCAAGAAATTTTCTCGTATCACCTCCTGAATATGCATTGTATTATTGATTTTAAACGCAGGAGAAAGAACCTGCTCTTGTGTATTTCCGGCACTGTCGGTACAAAGAATTTTTAAGTCATACCAAACATCATTGTTACTATTTCCTATATTAGAAAGCGAACCTTCATAATAGTTTCCAAAAGCGGGCATCTGGAAGTGTTCCGGGTATTCGGTCAATTCAATGGCAGACCATTCATTTTCATTGTGTACCGAATAATGCATTTCCACTGTATTGCCATCAACATAATCAAAATAACCACTTCCCCATTCATCTGTTTGTACGAACTCAAAATCTCCGGCAGCTACTCTGACGGTAGCTCCTTCAGTAGAGTCAAAAATACTGGTAACCTTGTCATCCGCATTTCTGAATTGCAAATGTTGTAAAGTCGGTGGTGCATCGCCAGAATCCACATTGTAAGATATTGTTGTGGTATTACTTCCTTCAATTCCTTCCAAATCTGTATTGGTGTTGATAATTTTTATTTCGATTTCTCCGTTTGTAGGTAAAGACGTCTGTATAAAACTCATGAAATCTCCGGAAAACAGATTGCTTCCATTGTGATTGACTTCAAATTGAGAGGCGAAAAAATCACTTTCCCTATTTTCTCCATACCTACCTAAATTCTTGTATTTTAGCACATTGTATTCATTTGGAGATATATTAAATGAAGTCGCAGTAATTGGCACATTGTTACCGGGTTTAAGATATGAAGTTGTGGTATTGTCAAAACTAAACATAGAATGAAAGGGAAGAACCAGAATTTGATTGTTTTCATTCATAAAATATTCATAACTCAAAGTAGGAAGCATAAAGTTCCCAAAAGTGAAATCTCCCGAGCCGTATATAACTCCGCCGTTGACATCTGAGACTATTGGATTTCCTCTGATAAAGAAAGCTTCTTCACCCCAACTGGGATCGATTACTTCAAAATGATCCACAATGGCAGGAGTAATTATGAAATCAACCGGATTACCATCTATAGGGGTATTGATGTAACCTTTAAAAGCTTCATCAGGACTAATAGGTAAAGTATTATATACTGTCCAGCCTCCTGCCATTGTTTGTTCTATGGTAGAAGTTGTCATAAAACCGCCTGCTACATTTCCTCCCGACAATAGAGAAGGTTGAAATTTCTCTGTATGATACACCCAGTTCTGTTGATTATTACTAAGAGAAATATCATCTGAAATACCATTGAGGGTTTCAAATTTAGTGAAATAATTTCCTTGCTCATATCCTGAGCCAATGAAAGTATGCATTAGATAATATCGCTCACTGACATCATTGATGTTAAAGTTCCACACTGGATCTCCTTCGAAAGGAACACCCCAAATATATGAAGCACTTGACAAACCGCTATTTCCAGCTTTAAAGTAAATGAATCTGTCAAACAAAACTTCAGATGGGAAATCAGCACCGGGTTGCTCAATTCCGGGTTGCAGGACTTCTCCATCTTCATCTAAAGCATTGACTGACACATAATTTGATGCTTCGGATGGATTTATATTTATTGTCGAATTCCCTGACACAACTTGTTGCTCTTTGATTATAATATGAGTTCTTCCTATCGTTAAATTGTAAAATTCAGCCAATAAATCATAAGTTCCTTCAGGCACATTGAGAGTCATAGGATTGGTTCCCTCCCAAAAAACAAAATCCATATACCCACTTTCATCATAAATCATAACAATCCATGGAGCCTCAAACTCTGCTGGGTCAAAATCCAAATCTATACTTAGTGTCACTTCATTGACTCCATCTGTTCCCATTACAGGAATTGCCTGTTGCGCTTGATTTACTTTAACTTTTTTGTTACTATCACTATAGACAGTGGTGTAGTCTTGAGCGTTGATTGCAGGTTGGGTTATCCAAGGTGAATTTGCGGAAACATTGGAATACTCCGTAACGATTTGTTGCGCATTCAATCCACAAAGTGAAATTAATAAAATGAGAGAAAATAAATTTCTCAGAAAATAAGTCTTCTTCATAATTTAATGTTTTTTAATGTGTTATGTTAATAAATACAATTGACAAAGATAAACTTTTAATTCAATTAAAAAAATTCTGTGTTTTCACAAACTAAATTTAAAATTTCATTTAGAATAAAATCATTTTATCGCTTAATTCACCATCGCATCATAAAATTTCTGCCGAATATTTTCCCTTACTTTTTGAGTTTGTAACTTTCTATTGTCCACATTCGGGTTCACCCGATTGGTTAGAATCACGTAAACAAATTCCTTGTCCGGATCATTCCAAACCATCGTACCGGTATAGCCCGTATGTCCGTAGCTACTTTTTGTGGGGCCGTTTTTTTCCACTTTCGCGATTTTATCAAAACCAGCAGCGCGCCGATTTCCTGAATATTGTTCTCGGGTAAATTCGGCGATGGTTTCAGGCTGAAAAAACCGCACGCCGCCATAAGTACCTCCATTCAGATACATTTGCATTAATTTGGCAAGGTCTTGTGCATTGGAAAACAAACCCGCATGACCTGCCACGCCACCCATCATTGCTGCGCCTTCATCCTGCACAAAACCCTGCAAAAGCTGATTCCTGTAGATTTTATCAAAAGCAGAGGGAATAATTTGTTCCAAAGGAAATTTATTTCGCGGTAAATAAGTGGTTGTCCACATATTCATCGGCTTGTAAATCTTATCCGTAGTCAAAGAATCCAAGGTGGTTTTGTATTCATTTTCCAAATATTCCTGAAACAGATAATATCCTAAATCACTGTATTCATAGTTTTTACGCCCCAAAGGAGCATACATGATATCGGTTTTAATCGTGTCCTTGATGGAACCGATGATAAAGATATTGTCCGTCACTTTGATTGGATGTTCTTCATCTTGTTTTCGAGAATAATAATCGAGATAAAGTCTTGCGTTCTGTACATTCACTGATTCCTTGTAAAATCCTATCCAGGGTGGCAATCCCGATTGATGCGCCAGAATTTCCCGGAGTTTCAGATTGCCTTTATCTGTTGAAGCTGTTTCCGGCAATAGATTTGATAGGTTTTGGTCAAGGTTCAGTTTCTTTTTATCCACTTCCTGCATGAGCAAGGGCAAAGTAGCCGTAACCTTTGTAACAGAAGCCAGGTCATACAAATCCGTTTTGGTGACATTGCTTTTTTTATCCGAAGATTTGAAACCAAAAGCGCGGTCGTAGATTATTTTTCCTTTTCGTGCTGCAACAATCTGCATGCCGGGTGTAGCATTTGAATTAATGGCATCCCAAGCCAGCACCTCAATTTGTTTCAGAATCTCAGCATCCAAACCGACTTCTTCCGGCTGTGCAAAACCCAATCGTTCTAATGATTCTGTTTGAATTCCCCAACCGAATTTCAATTCTGCATTTACATCCACCGGCAAACGACCTTTGATTGCTGAAGCTCCAAAAATGGCTCCGGCGGCTATGTCATGGGTGGAATTCAGGTTTTGATACATTACCAAAACGGATTTTGTTTGGGATATATCCAAATCCATCAGCCCATAAGGACTTCCAAAAAGCGCCAATACAGTTGGAAATTTTGCGGAAGCCATTTTGAGGATTTGTTGGGAATTTTTGGCGATTTTAAAACTTTTATAAGCCGTCTCATTGGATTTATGATAACCGATGATGACCAAATCATAATTTTCAAGTTTGGAAATTTCAGTTGGAGATTGAATTTTAATTTCATCCACCGGAACATGGAAATTCATGAATTCCGGGAAATTTTTGTAATCCGCTTCTTCCAACGGAATATAAGCAATTTTCAGGTTTTCCAGATTTCTGAGAGGAAGCAGATTGTCTTCATTTTTCACCAAAGTGACCGCTTGTTCATACAGCTGATAGCTTGTTTCCGCATATTTGACTTTGTTCAGTTCTTTCATCAGATTTTTGGAATCCACTGGTTTGGGATTGTTCAGTCCAACCATGTATTTGGCCATGAGAATCTTTTTGACACTTTCTTCCAATCGTTCCTGTGAAATTTCTCCGGCATTGATTTTTTCAATGATTTTCTGTTTGGCCTTCTGCACATTCTGTGAAAAAAGGAGAATATCATTTCCCGCTTCAAAAGCCATCAAATCCACTACTCCCGGCGGATAAGCCTTGGCCACTCCATCCATATTCAACGCATCCGTAACAATCAGGCCTTTGAAATGCATTTCGTCTTTCAGTAAATCGGTAATTATTTTTTTGGAAAGAGACGACGGCAGCCCACTATCGTCAAGCGCAGGAACATTCAGATGCGCCACCATCACAGCCGAAACACCGGCATCTATCAATTCACGAAAAGTCGCCAATTCAACGGATTTTAATCGTTCTAAATCATGCGGAACTGTCGGCAACGTTTTATGGGAATCCTGACTGGTATCCCCGTGTCCGGGAAAATGTTTGGCAGAAGAAAGCACATTCATCTCTTTCATTCCCTGCATATAAGCAATGCCTTTGGCTGCCACATTATTCACATCTGAACCGAATGCCCTGTTTCCAATAATCGGATTTCGGGGATTGGTATTCACATCTGCCACGGGTGCAAAATTGAAATTAACGCCCATCCGGGCTGCCTGTTCCCCGATATTTCTTCCCATTTCTTTCACCAATTCATTGTTTTGAACCGCACCGACAGTCATGGCCCAAGGGAATCTTTTCACATCTTTTAAACGCATGGCCAATCCCCATTCTGCATCCATGCCGATTAGCAAAGGAATTTTGGCTGATTTGTTGTAACGATTGGTCAATTCCGCCTGATGAACTGCGTCATCCTGCATAAAAATCAAACCACCGATGGCTTCATTTTTAACCAAGTTTTCAATTTCATTTTCATGTGCAGCATCACGATTGGAATAAGCAGCAACCACAAAAAGCTGCCCTACTTTTTCCTCTAAAGACATCGCATTAAACTGTGTATCCACCCATTTTTTTTGATGCACTGAATCAACAAAAAGTGGAGAATCAACCTGCGCAAGCACCCCATTAAATATCAATAATATCAGCAGTCGGCTCAACTGCTTAAACACAATTTTGTTCATGATTCAAAAAAAGTGATTTTTTTTCAGAAAAGAAAGGGAAAATGTATTCATTCTATGATGAAGCTACATTTTCATTTTACTGTTCAACCAGAATAAGGTAAAAGTAAATATTTACCATTCTTCTTTGTAAGCTACAGCTTCAGCATTTTTCATTTGCAAAAGCCCCGAATGTCCGTCTTCTCCCATTTCCCAAACATATTCCCCGTCAGAAAAAACTGGGTTATCTGAGCCGCGGTAACCTGTTCCTATTAACTCACGCTCTTCGCCGTTTACAATCAATTTCATGGCAACTTCGCCGTCTTTGGCAAAATAGGAAATCTGAATCGCATTTCCATCCCTGTTGGTCAATGTGCTCAGTGCTGTTGCACGGGCTACATCGGATTGACTTTCAATATTTTCACTTGAGGTGTTATTGTTACAGGAAGTTATCCAACCGATAAAAAGCATGAAGATTAGGATGCGGAATAAATTTTTCATGTTATATTAATTTCCACAAATATATCAAATGAAAAAAATGAAGTTTATGAGTAAAATCAAGAATCCAAAATTATAAAGGTAAATCTTTCACACCTTCTGTGGCCGACTTTTGAATGATTGTGAGGTTTTTCATTTGCGGGACAGCCATTACTTCATTTGGATCAATGAGATAAATGGGCTTTCCGGATTCCTGATAATGAATAAGAGATGCCGCCGGATATACTTGCAGTGATGTTCCAATGATTAATAATACATCACAGGCTTCAACCGCTTTTTTAGCTTCTTCAAGCTTGGGAACCAATTCACCGAACCAAACGATGTGCGGTCTTAGTTGCGTACCGTCTTCGGCCAGATCCCCCAATTGAATATCGCCTTCACAATTATAAATCAGGGATTCATTCGCTTCCGATCTCATTTTCAGCAATTCTCCATGCAGATGAATGATGTTGGAGGAACCGGCTCTTTCATGCAAATCATCCACATTCTGAGTGATGATGACCACATCATAATTTTTTTCCAAATTTTTCAAATAATAATGTGCCGCATTGGGTTCTGTCTCCTTCAACTGCTTTCTTCGTTGGTTATAAAATTGCAGCACCAATCCCGGATTTTTCATCCAACCTTCGGGAGAAGCCACTTCCATAATATCGTGATTTTCCCACAAACCATTGGCATCCCGAAAAGTTGAGATGCCACTTTCCGCACTGATACCCGCACCGGTTAAAACCGCAATTTTTTTCATGGTTTACATTTTAAAAATAAAGTTCAATAAAAAAGCGGTGTCGTTAAACACCGCCGGTCTATATATGATCGGAATCAACTCAGGACTCCTGTTCAGTTGACTTGTTTTTCACTGAAATTTTCACTCCATCTTTATTTTCATTGAGTTCCAGCAACAATTTATCACCTTCGGTAATTTCCGAGTTGATAATTTCTTCTGCCATCGGGTCTTCAATGTATTTCTGAAGTGCTCGCTTCAATGGCCTGGCTCCAAAATCCTTGTCAAATCCTTTTTCAGCAATGAATTCTTTGGCATCATTGGTCAATTCCAATTCATAACCCAGATCTTTCAATCGGGCAAAAAGTTTTTCAAGTTCAATATCAATGATTTTAAAGATGTTCTCTTTGGTCAAAGTATTGAATATGATGATATCATCAATTCTGTTCAGGAACTCGGGTGCGAAAGTTTTCTTCAAAGCACTTTCGATTGTACTTTTTGCACGCTGATCTGAGCTATCTTTCTTAGCCATCGTTCCAAATCCAACGCCATCACCAAAGTCTTTCAATTCACGTGTTCCAATATTTGAAGTCAATATGATAATCGTATTTCTAAAATCTACTTTTCTACCAAGGCTGTCCGTGATATGGCCGTCATCCAGAATCTGAAGCAGGATATTGTAAACATCGGGATGTGCTTTTTCAATTTCATCCAGCAACACCACAGAATAAGGTTTTCTTCTCACCGCTTCAGTCAACTGACCGCCTTCTTCATAACCGACATATCCCGGAGGCGCTCCAATCAGTCTGGAAACAGCAAACTTCTCCATATATTCACTCATATCAATCCGAATCAATGCATCTGGAGAATCGAATAATTCAGTGGCCAATACTTTGGCCAATTGCGTTTTTCCGACACCGGTTGTTCCTAAGAAAATGAAAGAACCGATTGGTCTTCCCGGATCTTTCAGACCGGCACGATTTCGCTGTATGGCTTTTACTACTTTATTAACCGCCTCATCCTGACCGATGACTTTCCCTCGCATTAAATCTCCCATTTGTGCGAGTTTTTTCAACTCTTTTTCTGCTACTCTGTGAACAGGAATGCCCGTCATCATGGATACGACTTCGGCTACGTTTTCTTCGGTTACCGTTTCCCTATTTTCTTCGGAAAGCTTCATCCAATCAGTTTGCGCCTTATTGAGTTGAGATTCAATTTGTTTTTCTGTGTCACGTAGTCTGGCAGCTTCTTCATATTTCTGACTTCTGACCACTTTGGTTTTTTCTTCTCTGACCTCCTCCAATTTCTTTTCCAAATCCAAAATTTCTTGGGGAACCCGAATGTTTTTGATATGCACCCTGGAACCGGCTTCATCCATTGCATCAATTGCTTTGTCCGGCAAATAGCGGTCGGTAATATAACGATTGGTCAGATTTACACAAGCATTGATGGCTTCATCCGTATAATTCACATTGTGATGTGCTTCGTATTTATCTTTAATCTGATTCAAAATCTGTATGGTTTCTTCAGGTGAAGTCGGATCTACCATTACGGTTTGGAAACGACGCACCAAAGCACCATCTTTCTCAATATACTGTCTGTATTCATCTAATGTGGTCGCACCGATACATTGCAATTCTCCTCTTGCCAAAGCAGGTTTGAACATATTGGAAGCGTCTAAGGAACCGGTTGCACCACCTGCGCCAACGATGGTATGTAACTCATCGATGAAAAGAATGATGTCATCATTTTTTTCCAATTCATTCATGATGGCTTTCATTCTTTCTTCAAACTGACCGCGGTATTTGGTTCCGGCCACAAGGCTCGCCAAATCTAAGGTGACTACTCTTTTATTATAAAGCACTCTTGACACTTTTCGCTGAATAATTCTCAAGGCCAAACCTTCGGCAATTGCTGATTTCCCGACACCCGGCTCCCCGATGAGCAAGGGGTTATTTTTCTTGCGACGGCTTAGGATTTGGGAAACTCTTTCAATTTCCTTTTCCCGACCAACCACAGGATCCATTTTCCCTTCAATCGCGATTTGTGTCAAATCCCTTCCGAAATTATCTAACACCGGCGTTTTGGATTTTGAAGTTCCTTTCGGGGTTTGTCTTTCATACTCTCCTCCTCTCGGACGACCTCCGGTTTCATCATCCTCATAATTGGATTCTGCTTTGGGCAGTTCATCCGCATTGTCTTTGAACTGGAAATTAAATTCGCTTTTTACGTTGTCGTATGATATCCCTAATTTGTTCATTAACTTGGTTATAGGATCATTGTCGTTGCGCAAAATACACAACAACAAGTGAACGGTATTGACTGTTGAATTTTTGAAAAGTTTGGCTTCCAGAAAAGTTGTTTTCAAAGCTCTTTCTGCCTGTTTGGTCAATTGCAGATTGTTTTTAGGAACAGCATAGGTTTCCTTGGGCGGATTGAGCTGCTCTATTTTCTCTCTGATTTCTTTCATGCTGATGTGCAGGCTGTCCAAAATGGATACGGCTTTGCTGTCTCCGTCTCTCAAAATTCCGAGAAGCAAATGTTCAGTTCCGATTTGGTCATGTCCCAATCGCAAGGCTTCCTCCTTACTGAAAGCGATTACATCTTTAACTTTTTGTGAAAAATTATCGTTCATATAGTTCTCTTACAAACAAAGATAGTTACTACAAATGGTTTTAAGCATAAATGGTGCCATAGTTATTAACGGTCTGTTGTTAATTACTCTCTGCCAAAAATAGACAAATCAGGCATTCAATCGGACAAAATTTCAGTAAAAATATGAATGTTGAAGATTTATTTTTTTAATCAAATTAAAATGAAGCGGTTAGTTATTGATTTTTTTTATTTAATGCGAATCGCTTACTTTTGTTTGAGTTTAGGCTTGTATAATCAATTTTAACCCCATAAAACTGAAGCAGAAGTGAGATTGAGATTACCGGAGTATGAGTATTGGCCATACTGGGTTTTTTACGCCCCTTTTGTTCCATATTGGATTTGGAAATCCTTGCAAATAGGGTCTTTCAGCTATTTTTGCAGAGTCAATCCGGGTATTGAATTTGGAGGATTTCTTGATTATTCCAAAAGCAAAATCATCGAGCAAATTCCCGAAAAATTTAAACCCAAAACGCAATTCATCACTTCCAAAAATGAAATTGACTCAATGCCCGAATTTCCTTTCGTTGTCAAACCCGATGTAAGTGAAAGAGGAAAAAACGTAGAAGTCATTTGCTCTGCTGCTGATTGGGAGAATTATCCCATCGAAAAAAATCTCATCCTCCAAGAATTTGTGGACTATCCGTTGGAATTCGGGATTTTTTATGTAAAAATGCCACATATTGACGAAGGTAGAATCCTCTCTATCACCGGTAAAGAGTTTCTGAAATACAAAGCCACCGGTAAATCTACGCTGAAGGAATTCGTTTTGTCTAATCCCCGCACGACCGGCAGAATTGAATATTTACACCAGAAATTCATAGAAGAATGGGAAATAATTCATTCCAAAGGAACTGAAATCCTACTCGAACCCATCGGAAATCACAACAGAGGAACGAGATTCTACAACGCTTCTGAATTGATTACCCGACAATTAACCAAAAACATACATGAAATCGCAGAGGGAATTGACGGCTTCTATTATGGTAGATTTGACATTAAAGCGAAATCTGTAGAAGCGCTGAAATCCGGACAATTTCTTGTATTGGAAATTAACGGAGCCAATTCCGAACCCACTCATATTTATGATTCCGGTTTTTCATTGTTGCAGGCTTATCAGGAGGCTATGCGCCATTTGGATTTGCAATTTGAAATTTCGAGATACAATAAAAAAACATATTCATCTTATCATTTTTACAAAGCGGTTTTGCACAGAATTTTTTAATTCATCCGACTGTTTTAAGGTAAATTTGTCATATAAAATTCTCTGGAACGATTTATGACACCTGCAAGACTTCAAGTTGAATGATGAAATATCCTTTTCCAAAAAGCAGCCTTTATATTCCGATGATTCTCCTGATACTTATATGGAGTACTTTTCTGTTGCAGAATTTCGGATTAGGCAGCTATAATTGTTATGGCATTGTTCCAAGAAATTTCATCGGATTGAGAGGAATTATTCTGGGGCCACTTTTTCATGGCGGCTGGAAACACATCATCAATAATTCGATTCCTTTGGCAGTACTGAGTTTTTTTGCCGTATTGTTTTATGAACGCATTGCGTATTATGTGATTATTTTTGGCTGGTTGCTGACCGGGCTGATGGTTTGGCTGATCGGGAATCTTTTTCCGGAAGAAACCATCGGTTGCCATATCGGTGCGAGCGGCATTGTCTATTTGCTGGCTTCTTATGTTTTTTTTAGTGGAATTTTGAAGAAATCCAGAAATCTGATTGCCATCTCCTTGATTGTAGTTTTTCTGTACGGCGGTATGATTTGGGGAGTTTTCCCGGAAGAATACCTGCCCAAACTACAAGGACAGAACAGCAATCCAATTTCATGGGAAAGCCATTTAGCGGGTGGAGTTATCGGACTAATTTTCGCTTTTATCACCCGAAAATACGGACCTGAAACCAAGAAATATTCCTGGGAAGAAAAATCAGAACCTGACGCAAGTGAACAATGGCTTTGGGAAAAATACAAAGCTTCGCTTCCAGAAGATGAGAGGGTGGAATTGGAAAAAAAATACGGTGAATGGAAAGAAAAGGAAATTGAGATTCCCGAAAATAAACCTCAAAAAGATGATGATGATTACTGGTTCTCTACCGATACCAGAAATTCATAAAGTTCTTTCATTTGCACTGGCGGCTCTCCTTCATCAAAGGGCAAAGCAACGATATTGCCTTCTGAAGTTTCTAACGTAATTGTCACAGCACGTGCGCCATCATACAATCTTTTATCGGTCGGTGCCGGCCAGTTCTCGAACTGATTCAAATCCATTTTTGAAAGTATCTGAAGGACTTCACGCCAAACCTTTGTGTCTGTTTTGGTGGAAGAGTTTACTTTGCCCTCCCTGCTGCCGTCACGTTCTCGGGTCTTCATCAGAATCTGATCGCCGTTTATCTCCAACAACGAAGCATTTCCAAGGGTGGACATCTCCATCCTAACTAATTTCAAATTATTGTCATTCAAAATTTTAGTATTTTCACACGAAGTGAATGTTAAGAATACGATAAAAATTGAAAAAATAATAAAACGCATTAATTATTAATTTTTATATATTAGCAAAGTTAAAATAATCATTCAATTAAAAAACATCACATGAAAAAAGTTTTATTGGCTTTGGCTTTTGCAGCACCGATTGCCTTGTTTTCCCAATGGAAAACTACCACTTTGGGGACTTCAGAAATCAAAGAAGGAAAAGAGTTAATTGAAACTGCGGGAGTTTACAGTTTCAATCAGCAAATGTTTGAACAACAATTGGTTAATGCACCGGATAGGTTTTCAGGAATGCAAGGCAAAATTATTTCTTTGCCTAATGCCAATGGAGATATGGAGCAATTTGAAGTGTGGGAAGCTTCCAATTTCACGCCGGAACTTCAGAGCAAATTTCCAAATATCCGATCCTATATCGGAAAAGGAATCAATGATCCACAAGCTTATTTGAGATTCAGCCTTTCCCAATTTGGAATTTCTTCCATGACATTGAGAGCAGGCGGTTCTGAATTTATCGAAGCTTATACAACTGATTATTCCAAATTCATCGTATTCAACTCCAAATCGCACAGAAATGCAGGTGAAATGCCTTTTGAGTGTTCTACACCGGAAACCACCGCTTTGTCCAATGATTTAAATGATTTGATGAACACTAACAAATCAAGTATAGGAGTATTCAAAACTTTCAGACTTGCACAATCCTGTACCGGAGAGTACGGACAATATTTCGGAGGTACTGTTGAAGGGGCAATGGCAGCGATCAACAATACGCTGACCCGTGTTAATGGTGTTTTTGAGAAAGATTTTTCATTGAATCTGATTTTGATTGATAACAATGAAGACGTGATTTATCTGGATCCGAATACCGATCCTTATTCACCGCCATCCGGTATGAATAACTGGAACAGTCAATTACAAAGCACTTTGAACTCTGTGATTGGGGCAGCGAATTATGACATCGGACACTTGTTCGGTCGATCAGGCGGCGGCGGAAATGCCGGTTGTATTGGTTGTGTGTGTAATAATGCAAACAAAGGAAGTGCTTATACTTCTCCTGCATCCGGAGGTCCTGAAGGAGACAATTTTGACATCGATTATGTAGCCCATGAAATGGGACACCAATTGGGAGCAAACCATACTTTCTCTCATAATATTGAAGGAACCGGAGTCAATGTTGAACCCGGAAGTGGCTCAACCATCATGGGCTATGCCGGTATCACCAGTTATAATGTACAGCCACATTCTGATGATTATTTCACCTATGTGAGTATTCAGCAGGTACAAAACAACCTGAACAACAAACAATGTGCAATCAATTATGAATTAGACAATCAAACTCCTGTAGTTGATGCAGGTGAAGATTATGACATTCCGATGGGTACAGCGTTTAAATTAACCGGAACGGCAACTGACGCTGACGAAGATCCAATGTTGTATAACTGGGAGCAAAGAGATTCCGGAAACAGTTCTACCACAGGCGCCAACAGCCGTGTTTCATTTACGAAAACTGCAGGTCCTAACTTCAGATCATTACCACATTTAGATGTTCCAACCCGTTATTTCCCAGCATTCTCGAATGTTCTGGCTGTTGACGTTACAGAAACAGAAACCTTCTGGAGAGCAAAATGGGAAGCAGTTACTCAGGTTCAAAGAATCTTCAACTTCTCATTTACTGCAAGAGACAACAATCCTGAAGGCGGACAGACCGCATCTGATTTCATGAAAGTAACCGTGAGAAATGCCGGTCCTTTTAAAGTATCTAATCCAGTTGCCAATCAGGATGTGAATTTGGGCGAAGGAACTATGCTGGTTGAGTGGGATGTAGCCGGTACAAATCAGGCACCAATCAATACACAAAATGTGAGAATTTTGTTCTCAAAAGACAACGGAATTAACTGGACTGTAGTTGCAGAAAATACTGCTAATGACGGAAGTGAAGTTATCACAATTCCTCAAGGGACAACCAATACTGATTCTGGAAGAATCATGATTGAAGCCATAGACAATATTTACTATTGCGTTTCAAGGAAATTTAATTTCACAGGCCAAATGGGGGTAATCGATATCGATTTGTTCAAAGTAGGCATTTATCCGAATCCGAACAACGGACAATTCTATGTGAGAGCAGCCAACATCAATCAAGGTAATGTGAAAACCACTATATTCGATACTTCCGGTAAAATGGTTTACAGCCAAAACTTGAACCATGCAGGAGGTAATTTTGAAAATTCCTACAACCTGAACCTTCCAACAGGTGTTTATATCATTGTATTGGAAACAGCCAAAGGACAAACAACAGATAAACTAATTATCCGATAAATCTGAATTTTTCAGACAAATTAAAGCCGGGGTCTTCACTCCGGCTTTTTTTTTATGGGAAATGCTTAGGAATGCAATCGGTCATCTTACATATCAGAAAGCTTACATATATTTGTGAATTCTAAAAAAAATACAGCCAGAACAATGGAAAATAAACAAATCAAAGAACAGGATTCAGAACAACTCAATGAGAAGAAAGACGGCAAATTCAAATCCTATTTAAAGAAATTGGGCATCGCCGGTTTCGCTTTCTTTTTTATCAAAGGTTTGGTATGGATCGCCGTTTTTGCTTTTGGGTTTAAAGGCTGTGAATGGCTGACACAGAATTGATTTTATTCAAGGCAACAAAAAAAAAGAGCCTGAAAATCAGACTCTTTTATATTTACAAACCTTGGGATTTAATCCTTCAAAACTGCTCTTGAAATCACAATTTTCTGAACTTCAGAAGTTCCTTCATAAATCTGGGTGATTTTTGCATCTCGCATTAATCTTTCCACGTGATATTCTTTCACATAACCATAACCGCCGTGAATCTGAACTGCTTCGACCGTAGCATCCATTGCTACCTGTGAAGCGAAAAGTTTGGCCATAGCACCTTCTTTGTCAAAGTTTTTATGTTGATCTTTCAACCATGCCGCATGTAATACCAGAAATCTCGCTGCATCAATGTTGGTCGCCATATCCGCTAATTTGAAAGCAATGGCCTGATGATGTGAAATCGGTTTTCCGAAAGCTTTTCTTTCTTTGGAATATTTGGTTGCAAGTTCCAAAGCACCACTGGCGATTCCCAAAGCCTGCGCCGCAATTCCGATTCTACCACCGGATAAAGTCTGCATCGCAAAACTAAACCCGAAACCATCCTCCCCAACTCTGTTTTCCTTGGGAACTTTCACATCTTGAAACATCAGAGAATGCGTATCTGAACCCCGAATACCCAATTTATTTTCTTTAGGACCGACTACAAATCCTTCCATCCCTTTTTCAACAATCAGACAGTTGATGCCATGATGTCCTTTGTCGGCATCGGTTTGCGCCATTACCAAATAAACCGAAGCGGTATTCCCGTTGGTAATCCAGTTTTTGGTGCCGTTCAATAAATAATAATCGCCTTTGTCTTCAGCGGTTGTACGTTGTGAAGTCGCATCTGATCCGGCTTCAGGTTCTGACAGACAGAAAGCTCCGATGATTTCTCCGGTAGCCAGTCGAGTCAGGTATTTTTGTTTTTGTTCTTCCGTTCCAAATTTTTCCAACCCCCAGCAAACCAAGGAATTATTCACGGACATCACCACCGAAGCGGAGGCGTCCACTTTTGAAATTTCTTCCATGGCCAGCGCATAGGAAATCGTATCCATTCCGGCACCGCCGTATTTAGGGTCAACCATAATACCAAGGAATCCGAGTTCGCCCATTTTTTTGATTTGTTCTGCGGGAAAGGTCTGATGCTCATCCCGTTCGATTACCCCTGGCAGCAACTCATTTTGTGCAAAATCCCTTGCCGCTTGTCTGATCATCAGTTGTTCTTCTGTCAATTGAAAATCCATATCAGTCTTTTTTTATTTTGTTTCAAATATATCGTTTTTATTAAAAATTTAAAGTGATTGTTCCGGTTTAAATTCAATGTCTTTCAACGTGTTTTGAATAAATTCCGAATTGGCTTCATAGAATTTGATGATTTCTCCAAGATAAGGCATGATTTTGCTGTCTGCCGTTAATTCGGAGTAAATTTCTTCGGGAATAAAAGGTGTCAAATAAATCAACATTGCACTCAAAACCAGCGAATTGATTATCAAGCCGAATACAGTCCCTCCAATTCGGTTAAACAATCCCAAACCAACGGCTTTCGTAGCTCCAGTTACGAATCTGCCTAATAATTTCAAAGCAAAATAAACCAATCCGATGGTCAAAACAATTGCCGCAACGGAAACAAATTCTTCGGGAATAAAATCAATTTTCCTGACCACCCCAAGCATGAAATCGGAAAATTGGAAACCTATCCAGATGGATAGTCCTATAGCCAAAAGACTCATCACTGAATTGATTAAACCGGTACGGAATCCGCGAATTGCGCCGTAACCCAAAGTGATGAGAAAAAACCAATCCAAATAATTCATCAGGGCGTAACCATATGTTTTTGAGTAATTTTAGTCAATGCTTCCACCAATACATCAATTTCTTCCTTGGTATTGTATTCACTGTATGAAATCCTCAAAGGAGTAGTGTTTTCAAGTTGTTCAGCTGTCAGAATCGATTCTAATACCGATGATACCTGAACCGCACCTGAACTGCACGCACTGCCTTGTGAAACCGCAATCCCACGAAGTTCCATCTCAAAGCCAATCAGGTTATCCTGAAAGGGCAGACGAACATTTAAAACCGTAAAAAGGCTATTTTCAATATCTGCCGAAGCCCCGTTGAATTCTATTCCGGGAATATTTTCACGAAGTTTTTCAATGGTATATTTCTTCAATTCTTTGATGTATTTGCTGTGATTATCAAGATTATTTACAGCAATTTCCAATGCTTTGGCCATTCCCACAACACCGTAAACATTTTCGGTTCCGGAACGCAAACCTCGCTCCTGCCCGCCTCCTGTGATTTGCGGATAAAAAGAAGATGACTTTCGGATATATGCAAAACCAACTCCTTTTGGCCCGTGAAATTTATGCGCACTACAGGTTGCAAAATCCATTTTCAATGTGCCGAAATCCAAAGGAAAATGCCCTAAAGTCTGTACTGTATCAGTATGTAACAATGCGCCGTACTGATCGCAAAGCAATCTGACTTTGTTTAAATCCAACAAATTCCCGATTTCATTGTTGCCATGCATCAAAGTTACCAAAGTCTTTTTATCGGAGGCTTTCAGCAGATTTTCCAAATCTTCGTAATCAACATTTCCTACTGTGTCCACTTTCACTTTCAGTAATTCTACATTTTGCAACTCCTCCATTTCATGGGTTGTCTGTTTCACACATTTATGTTCAAGATTGGAGGTAATGATTCTTTCTACACCGAGATATTCCACACAGGAACGGATTATCAGGTTGTTGGCTTCCGTTCCGCAGGAAGTAAAAATAATTTCACCGGGATGAACATTGAGTAAATTAGCAATTTTCTTTCTGGAAAGCTCAATTTGCGCTTTGGCTTCACGTCCAAAAGCATGGGTGGAAGAAGGATTGCCGTAAACATTCTGCATACAGTCAATCATTTCTTTGATCACTTCTTCATGGATGGAGGTAGTAGCCGCATTGTCGAAGTAAAGTCTTTTCATTGTGTGTTTCTTAGATTCTTTGTATGTTTTGTGTGCTATTTTAGTTTGAATTCTACGAGCGGTTCTTCGGTTTTCTGTACCACCACAACCATCAACGGGCTTGTAATTGCGGTTGTTCCGATGCTCTCCGGAGATTCTGCCGAATAATAAATGGCCGTCGTATTGCCTGCCTGCTGTACACTTTCAATTTGATAATTGGTTCCACCGCTTCTCTGAGATTGAAAATGTTTTGCGATGACCATTTCCCGCTGAAAATCAATTTTAGGTGTTTCAGTCGAACCCGTAATATCCGACATACTGGTTTGCCACCAATTCGTAAAAGATTCAGAATCATCGAAAATCTCAATTTTCTCAATGCCTTCACCACCATATTCCGACAAATAAAGAATTTCAAAATGTTGTCGGTTCGCCGCTTTAGTATCAACGTTTTGGGTCTGACTACATGAAGTTGTAATCAACAGAAGTATTAATAAATTTAAGATTTTCACTTAAAACCGGGATTTCTTGCAAAAATAGGAAATTAATTTTTGACTAATCCATCCGTTTCCAGAAATTTGAAACGCATCAGGTCGGAAGTCATAAAACGCCATTCAGGTGTCAACAGTTCACCTTCTTTTAAATGATACCAAGGACTGATGTCTTCCAAATCAGGATTGGCCAAAATCTGGATTTCCTGTGCCGGCTGAAATCCTTGTGCTAAAAGGAATAGCTTTTCTCCT
Organism: Weeksellaceae bacterium; assembly: GCA_041656055.1. Taxonomy (GTDB): domain Bacteria; phylum Bacteroidota; class Bacteroidia; order Flavobacteriales; family Weeksellaceae; genus Moheibacter. The sequence goes on along the minus strand of JBBAEI010000008.1, from coordinate 34,598 downwards.
TTACGATTTACTGCCATGTCCACGACGATGACGGCATGACCATTCAGATTGTTTTGTACAAAGACATCTCCGATTTTTAAATCATTCAGCCTGACTTTGTCGAGTTCAGAACAAAAATTCGGGGTAGTCATCCTTTCCATCACATAATCCATGAATTTATGAAATTCATCCACAGAATAATCCCCTTTGCAGAATTCCATAAAATTCACTTTTTCTTTCTCCGTATGAAAAGCGATTTTCTTGTATTCATGATTTTCATAAAGGTATTCGGAAATTAACCGCATCACGGAATTGGCCGTAATCTGTAAGTTTCTGGGAGAAATAGGCATATCCACCACGGAAACATAAACGTTCTCTCCTGGTTTGGCTTTTCCGTCGAAATAATGCGCGGGCGTCCCGACAGGTTTCAACGGCAATGTTCTGAGATAAGAAGCAAATGAATTCTGATTGACAGCTACTCTGGTATAGCCAAAAGGGGTATCGAATCTTTCGAGTATCGTTTTCCCGTAACTGTTGATAGTAGGTGTTTCTTCTACAATACTGATTGAACCGGCAGAAGCCAGACTGTCATTTTTCATGGTATTACAGCCCACCAGAAAAACAGAAACCAGAATGTATAAACCTTGTTTCATAAACATTTTATGAATGCTACATTCTGATTCACTACAAATTTTATTCCATTTCAGAAAAAAAGGACAATTAAGGCTTTTTTTTAACAATGAGCAGGAAGCTAAATTCAGGAATGTTTACCACTGAACACACAAACATCAGCAATTAAAAACCGACTTGGGGTGGCTTGCCTCAAAGTTGTTTATTAGCTTTCAAGGCTAATTTAGCTTTAAATTCGAGCGTTTTTACCTCATAATCATTGAGTTAAATCAATGCTTTTCTTTTAACTTGACTATTGACTAAAATTTGGAGGAAATTATAATTTTCCTTTTTTTTATAATTCAATCCACAAATCACTTATCTATATGAAAAATCTCATTGAAATTAAATACAACGGGATTTGCTTATCTAATTTACTGAACACTATCTTGCTATGTTCACGGATCGGGTTTCACGGATAACTGTGATTCTAACCTGTCCGGGATAAGTCATTTCATTTTGGATTTTGTCCGAAATCAAGAAAGAGAGTTCGGAAGCCCCTTCATCGCTGACTTTATCGCTTTCCACCATGACTCTCAATTCTCTTCCGGCTTGAATGGCATAAGCTTTTTCTACACCATCGAAACTAAGTGCGGTGGTTTCCAAATCTTTTAGCCGCTGAATGTAAGATTCCATGATTTGTCTTCGTGCGCCTGGTCTTGCACCGCTGATGGCATCCGCAATTTGAACGATGGGTGAAATCAGGGAAGTCATTTCAATCTCATCATGATGCGCTCCGATGGCATTGCAAACTTCAGCGTTTTCACCGAATTTTTCAGCCCATTGCATTCCCAAAAGCGCATGTGGCAATTCGGATTCTTCTTCCGGTACTTTTCCGATGTCATGCAGCAAACCGGCGCGTTTGGCTAACTTTGGATTCAAACCAAGTTCAGATGCAATGATTCCCGAAAGCTTCGCAACTTCTCTGGAGTGTTGCAAAAGATTTTGTCCGTAAGAAGAACGGTATTTCATCCGGCCAACGATTTTCACTAAATCCCTATGCAGACCGTGAATTCCCAAATCCAAAACCGTTTTTCGTCCGGCTTCTAAAATTTCATCTTCAATCTGTTTGGTTGTTTTTTTAACAATCTCCTCAATTCTCGCAGGGTGAATTCTGCCGTCCGTCACCAATTTATGCAAAGAAAGCCTCGCAATCTCTCTGCGAACAGGATCAAAACATGATAGCAATATGGCTTCAGGCGTATCATCAACAATGATTTCCACTCCTGTCGCAGCTTCGATGGCACGGATATTTCTTCCTTCACGACCGATGATGCGGCCTTTGATGTCATCAGATTCTATGTTGAAAACCGAAACAGCGTTTTCTACTGCGGGTTCCACGCCCAACCGCTGAATGGATTGCACCAAAATTTTTGTAGCCTGATTTTTTGCTTCCATTTCAGCTTCTTCCATGATTTCACGGATGTGTGCCTGTGCTTTGGTTCTCGCTTCTTCGCGCAGGGTTTCCAACAATTCTTCACGCGCTTCTTCGGCTGTATAATGGGAAACTTGTTCCAACACTTCCACCTGTTTTTTATGAAGTGCATCTACTTCTTTTTGTTTTAATTCCAGTTTGTCGTGTCTGGATTGAAAGTTTTTAAGTTCGTTTTTAAGTTGGTCTCGCTGCCTTTGGATTTCTGAAAATTCAGATTTGATTTTGTCTTCTCTTTCCTTGAGTCTCAGTTCAAAATCCTTTGCTTTGTTTTCTCTTTTGTTGATTGCTTCCTCGTGTGCGGATTTCATTTCCAAAAATTTTTCTCTGGCTTGAAAAATCTTCTCTTTTTTCACTGCTTCTCCTTCTCTTTCAGCGTCTCCGATGATTTCCCCTGCTTTTCTTTTCGCTTCATCGATTAAGATTTGGTTCTGTTCATCCACTGATTTTTTAGCGAGAAAGTAGCCGATTGCAGCTCCTATTAATAATCCGACAATTCCAATAATTATCCCTGTTGTTTCCATTTTTTTATTTCATTTATAAGCACAAAAAATCCTACATTAGTTAGATTGTTTTGCGTAAACTCCCGAAAAACAGGATTTAGGCTTATTTCGCCATTCAAGTATCCGCTGACAGTAAACTGTACAATTCGCATTGTTGCGGCCCGCTTTCTGGACGACTTTCACCCATAACAAAATTAGTGTTGAGTTTACCAAAAATGTTAGAACTAATGTAGGATTATATTTATACTGCATTTAAGCAGCTGAACGTCAATTTAATTATTCAATTCTCTTTCAATCAATTCAGTCAATTGAATCACTTTTTCATTGATTATTAAGTCATTTCCCGTACCGGTCTGCTTCAGTTGATTGTTTTTCGCTGCGATTTGCAAGGCGGCCATCGCAATGGCATCCTGTTTATCATTAACCGCATATCGCTTTTCAAATTCTTCAATCATCTTATTAATCTCTTTTCCGGCATTCCGCACTGATTCTTCTTCTTCCGCATTGATTGACAAAGGATAAAGTCTTCCGGCAATATTGATTTTCACTTTAATCGCACTCATACTTTGTCATTTTTTACTTGAGCGATACAAACATCCAGTTCTTTTATTAGTTTGTTAACCCTCACTTTCATCAGACGGCGGTGTTCATCACTACCCAAAAGCGCATTGGCTACCTTGAGTTTGTCATTGTCATCCTTCTGCTTCAATACCTCTGCCCTGACCGTCTTTAAATTTATTTTCAATACTTCTATCTCCTCCTCCAGTGTCTCTTTTTCTTTTTTAATAATCTTATAAGCATCCAACAATTCGCGGAGCTTTTGTTCAAGTTTTATGAAATTTGATTCACTCTGATTCATTTAATAAGAGAACGCATTAGTTCTATTTATTATTCCTTACAAAGGTAAGATTTTTTAATTTAGTTCAAAATTAATTGTATTTTTATTTTATTTTATCGGGAATCGCTTCTTGGCTATTTTGTTATTTTTGTCAAAATTTAAACGAAATGTACAAAGCTTTTTTTCTGCTTTTTCTTTTTTCATTTACTGTGCTATGGGCGCAAAAATCTTATCCCAAAGGAGATTATCACAATCCGATAGGCATTCCGAATTATCTTTCGGGAAATTTCGGAGAATTGAGAAACAACCATTTTCACAGTGGTATTGACATCAAAACCAATCAGAAAACGGGTTATCGTGTTTATGCAATAGACGACGGTTGGGTTTCACGTATTAATGTTTCTCCAAGAGGCTATGGCAATGCGGTTTACATCGATCATCCGAATGGATACACTTCCGTGTATGCGCATTTGGAAAGTTTCAATGAGGAAATTGAAACTTTTGTGAGAAATTATCAGTACGAAAACGAATTGTCGGTGGTGGAAGTTTACCCCCAAAAAGACGAATTGATAATTAAAAAAGGTGAAAAGATTGCATTATCAGGCAATTCAGGGAGTTCCGGCGGTCCGCATCTTCATTTTGAAATCAGAGATACGCAAACCGAAGAACCAATCAATCCTTTTCTGTTTGGATTTGATATTCCCGATTCCAAAACACCTTTGATCAATGGCTTGTATGTTTATCCAATCAACGGAGATGCAAATGGCAGCAAATCGAGAATTGCTGTTTCCAATAACGCAAGCATCTCTGCTTCAGGCAAAATCGGATTTGGAATAAAAACTTACGACAAACAAAACGGCGCAGACAACAACAACGGTACTTACCAGATAAATTTATGGGTAAACGATGAACCTTATTTCACTTTTACCGCCGAAAGAACCAATTTCAGCACGACACGCGCCATCAACCGGCTGATTGATTATGCCGACAAAAATCAAAATTACAGCTGGGTTTATCGCTTGTTTCAACCTGAAGGAAATCCACTGCAAATGTTTTCAAATGTGAAAAATCAAGGTATTCTCAATTTGGAAGAAGGAAAAACTTATAAAATCCGGATGGAAGCAATAGATTTCGCAGGAAATAAAAATACAGCCCATCTGACCGTTACCGGTAAAAAACCACCGGGGGAACCCACCCCAAAACAAGGAATCATTTTTCATTGGAATCAGGAAAATAATTTTCAGCAAGATGAAATCAAACTGAATATGCCCAAAGGAGTGATTTACGATGATATCGAATTTCAATACCGGAAAACCAACAATGGTAAATACGCCATTCATGATTGGGATTATCCGGTTCATACATACTATACGCTTGGTATCAAAGCAGATGGGATTTCGGTCGAAAATCGGCAGAAAGCCATTCTGAAAAGAGAATACAAATACCGCGGCACTTGGAGATCCGAATACATCAATGCAGCCTACAAAGACGGCTATATCACGGGGCAAACCAGAGATTTTGGTGTTTTCTCGATTGATTTTGACACAACCGCTCCCACAATTAATCCTATAAATATCAAAGAAAACAGTACTTTTACAGCCGCCAAAGGCGTTATACGTTTTACCATCAAAGACGACAAAACGGGCATTGCCGGATTCAAGGCTCACGTGGACGGAAAATGGATTTTGAGTTATTATGACCAAAAAACAGCAAGTCTGACCATCGATTTGAACCGAGAAGGCGTCACGAAAGGAAAACATGAATTGGAATTAAAAGTTTGGGATGAAAAAAACAATACGGCTACCTATAATGTTCACTTCAATAAGAATTAATTTTCTGCTGCTCTTTGTTGGGCTGGCAGGAATTGTCAATGCACAAAATGCAACGGTCAAAGGACAGGTGATTGATGAATTTCAATTTCCGTTGTTCGATGTTATGGTAACTTCGGAAAATGAATCAGTTTACACGGATGGAAACGGAAATTTTCAGATTGCTGTACCCGCCGGTCAGGAAACCCAAATCACTTTCGAGTTGGAAGGAAGAGCTTCTTTCACCGAAAACCTGAATCTAAATGACGGAGAAATCAAAGAAATCGGTGTGCAATTGGTCGCTTTAGAACGCACGGTAGCATTGGATCAAGCCGTAATTTTTCAGACCAAAACCGAAAAACCCATTCATTCCATTTCCTTCGACCCGGCTGAAATGGAAACCATTACTGGATTGACCGGTGGTGTAACCGAAATGCTTGGTAGCTTGCCGATGGTAAGCAGCGGTTCCGAACTTACCTCACAATACCGGGTTCGCGGTGGAAATTATGATGAAAACCTGATTTATGTAAATGGAATTGAAATCTATAAACCACAGCTAATTCGTTCAGGTGAACAAGAGGGGCTTGGTTTTGTAAACCCTTCCATGACCGATGCCGTTAATTTTTCGGCAGGAGGTTGGGAAGCAAAATATGGCGATAAAATGTCAAGCGTGTTAGACATCATCTACAAAAGACCCAAAGCATTTGAAGCCTCATTAGAAGCCAGCCTCATGGGGGGAAATCTGACTATAGGCGGTATATCAAAAAATAAGAAATTTTCTGCCATCGTTGGCGCAAGATATCAGGACAAAAACTTAGTGTTAAACACCCTTGACCAGAACAGTGATTTCAGCCCGGTTTATTATGATATTCAGGCAAATCTGAATTACAGATTCAATTCCAAATGGAATATTTCATTATTGGCCGCCAAAACCGACAGTAAATTTGAGTTGATACCCAAAGACCGTGAAACCAAATTCGGAACTTTGGATAATCCAATGAGTCTGAAAGTATTTTATGATGGAAATGAACAAGATAAATTTGAAACAGAAACCGCTGCATTGACCCTTCATCATCAACCGAATTCTAAGTTGGATATGATCATAGATTTATTTGGCTATCATTCCAAAGAAAAAGAATATTTTGACATTTACGGAGCCTACTTAATCAATGAATTGAACGCAGACGGAAGCACCTCAGCAACTTATGATATCGGCAGTCAGATTGACCATGCGAGAAATAATTTTGATGCATTAGTATTGGGTATTCAACACCGCGGAAAATACAAATTAACGGTCAATGATGACTTGGAATGGGGGATTAAATTTCAACGTGAAGACATCCGGGATTTGCTGAGTGAATGGCAATATTTAGACTCCACGGGATATTCCGTTCCCCATCAATTCAATAACGGAAATTTGATGCTGAATCAAAGTGTTTACGCCAAAAATTTCCTAAAATCCAACCGTTATGCCGGTTTTACGCAATACACCAAGAAGTTTTTCTGGGGAGATGCCCGTGTTTTAGTCAATGGAGGTATTCGGCTTTCTTATTGGGATTTCAACGAAGAACTGACCGTCAGCCCGAGAGCACAAATCGCCATCAGACCCAACTGGAATTCGGTCATGACTTTCCGTTTCAATACGGGCATCTATTATCAACCGCCCTTTTACCGGGAAGTCCGCGATTTAGAAGGCAATCTGAACAATCAGGTGAAATCCCAGCGTTCCATACATTTCATATTCGGGCATGACTACGAATTCGAAATGATGAACCGACCTTTTAAACTGACCTCTGAAGCTTATTACAAAATCTTGAGTGATTTAAATCCGTACTTTGTGGACAATGTGCGGGTTCGCTATACTGCCGACAACAATTCCAAGGGATACGCTTACGGGATAGATATGCGGCTGTTTGGAGAATTTGTGAAAGGTGTGGATTCCTGGTTCAGCTTGTCTTATGCCCGCGCCATGCAGAACATCGACGGACGTGGGAACATTCCTTTGCCTACCGATCCGCGGTTCAAAGCCTCCATATTTTTTCAGGATTATATGCCAATGTTGCCTTCCTTTAAAGTAAATGTAAATCTGGTTTATGCTTCAGGCTTGCCCAACGGTGCACCGCCTTATACAGACCCTTATGATTACACAAGATATTTAACGGATTACAAACGGGTTGACATTGGTTTTGTGAAAGAATTCATCAATCAAAGTGATTTGAAAGCCAAGGGGAATTTCTGGAAAAATTTCAAAGAACTTTCTGTAGGTATAGATTTATTCAACATTTTTGACATCAGAAATCAAATCAGCAATACTTGGGTTCGGGATGTGAATACTTCTATGATTTACGGCGTTCCCAACCGTTTGACTGGTCGCTTTGTGAATGCGAAAATCCGGATGAAGTTCTAAAATTTGATTAATTTTTATTTTGGGTAAAGCTGAAAATTATAATTTAATAAAGACCAAATTATTTTGTATTCTTACCCTTTCAAACCTAAATTTTATGAAGAAAAGTCTTGCTCAAAATCTTCAATAAAATAAATTTCAAATTCAATTTTTAACGGACTTTGTTGCAACAATTTTAAAAATTCATCGTCTTATTAAAGCATAAACCCCGGATTTTAATGTTGCGATTTACACTTTCTCTGTTTACATTCATGCTTTGTATTTCTTTATACGGACAAACTTCGGATACCATTGCACGAAAAAAAATCCATCTAATAAAGGTTGCTGAAAGCCCGAAAATCGATGGCATCTTGGACGATGCTGCTTGGCAAAATGCTCCCATAGCCACTGATTTTGTGGAAAGAATTCCCAACAACGGAAGACCGATTCCCGACAGCCTGAGAACCGAAGTCAAAATCGTTTATGATGATTTAGGAATTTATTTCGGAGCCAAGATGTACGATCCTGAACCCGATAAAATTTTGAAAGAACTGACAGAACGGGATGGGATTGACAACGATGATTTCTTTTTCATTTTGCTGAACGGTTACAACGACCATCAGCAAAGTTTGCAATTTATCGTTACGGCTGCCGGCGTGCAATATGACGCCAAAATGACCAACGGCAATGAAGATGCTTCTTGGAACGGCGTATGGTACAGTGACTTGAAAATCAATACTGACAGTTGGGTGGTTGAGATTTTCATTCCGTATTCCGAAATTCGGTTTCCAAAAAAAGATATTCAGGTTTGGGGCTTGCAGATGGAACGCGAATTCCGCAGAACCCGAACCCGCTACAGTTGGAATCATGTGGACAACACCAAAGGCGGGTTTTCCATTTACGATGGTGAAATTCACGGCATTCAAAACATCGATCCGCCGGTGAGGCTCTCTTTTCTCCCTTATCTGTCGAGCTATTTGAACAATTACAACGGTAAAACCGATTTTGTTTACAATGGCGGAATGGATTTGAAATACGGCATCAATGATGCTTTCACGCTCGACATGATTCTGATACCCGATTTCGGACAAACCAAATTTGACCCTTCGGTTTTAAATCTTTCTGCATTTGAAGTGCAGTACGAAGAACAGCGGCCGTTTTTCACCGAAGGAATTGAATTGTTCAACAAAGGAGATTTGTTTTATTCGCGGAGAGTGGGTGGACGCCCGGGACTGTATCCCGAATTGGCTGAAAATGAAGAAATCTCTGAATTTCCCGCAAAAGTAGATTTGATCAACGCCATGAAAATTTCCGGACGAACCGGAAAAAACCTCGGCATCGGAATGCTGAATGCCGTGACTGAAAGAGCTTACGCCAAAATCAAAAATACTGATACCGGAGCATCCCGAAAAGAAATAGTGGAGCCGCTGACCAATTACAATGTATTGGTGCTGGATCAACGATTTGGACAAAACAATTCCGTTTCCTTTGTCAATACCAACACCATGCGGGAAGGTCATTATCGTGACGCCAATGTTTCCGGAATTTATTTCGATGTTACCAACAAGCAGAACACGTTGAATTTCAATGGAAACGCAGAAGCGAGTTATGTGAAAGATACCGAAAACCTTTTTGGAATGGAAGGCAATGTAGTGGCAGCAAAAATCAACGGAAAGCACCGGCTTCAAACCAGTGTTTTCTTTCGCACCAAAGATTATGACATTGATGACTTAGGCTATACCGGACAGACAAATTACATCAATTATTATGCGTATTACGGCTACCGATTGTTGAAACCCAAAGGTGCGTTCAACACGACTAACCTGAATTTGAATTTAAATTTCAATCGAAGATTAGAGCCGGATTTGTACAACAATTTTACCATCAATTTCAATGCGGATTTTCAGACCAAAAAATTCTTTTATTTTGGCGGCGGATTTGAAACCGCACCATTCGGAACCAATGATATTTACGAACCCAGAGCGGAAGGACGTTTCGTGAAAGTTCCTGCTTACTACAATCCTTGGGCTTGGATTTCCACTGATTATAGAAAAAGATTTGCATTGGATGTAAACGTGGATTGGTACAAATATGCACAAAGCGGTCGGGAAAAGCTAATTCTGAAATTCTCTCCGAGATTCCGGGTTTCAGATAAATGGAAATTGTATTTGTTTACCCAAACTACAATTTCCGAAAAAGAACAAGGATTTGTCGGCAATGACGGCATGTATATTTTCTTTGGCGAACGCAACCGCAATACGGTGGAAACCTCATTAGAATCCCAATATATCTTCAATGATAAAATGGCACTAAGTCTTGCTTTCCGCCATTATTTCACCGATGTGGTTTATGACCGGTTTTTCACCTTGCTGGAAAACGGTGAATTATCGCACGTTCCGGCTTATACCCAAAATCACAATGCAACTTACAACAGTTGGAACATCGATCTGCGTTTCAATTGGTGGTTTGCGCCGGGAAGTCAACTGACTTTGTTGTATCGCAATGCTTTAGAAAGCTATAATGACATTGCAGGAATGAATTTCCATGACAACTTCGATTATCTTTTCAGCCAGCCACAGTTGAACAGCATCTCCCTCAGAATCAGTTACTATTTGGATTTCAACCATGTGAAAAACTTATTCCATGAACAACCGCAAACATCAGAAAATATCGGGCTAAACGCCTATCATGATTTCAAAAATTACAGTTACAAAAGAAATTTTTAAAATGTCTGAATTTGCATGAAAACCCATTCGCAATTCATTTCCATTCATCATCTGTATTCCTTATTTTTACCCAAATTTTTTATCAAATGAACAAAATCAACTGGGAAACCATCAAAACATACGAAGATATTACCTTTAAAAAATGTGATGGCGTGGCAAGAATCGCCTTTAACCGGCCAGAAGTCAGAAATGCTTTCCGTCCCAAAACCGTTTTTGAACTGTTAGACGCTTTTACCATCGCTGAAGAAGACCACTCAATCGGCGTGATTCTGCTGACCGGTGAAGGCCCTTCTCCCAAAGATGGCGGCTGGGCTTTTTGTTCAGGCGGCGATCAACGGGTACGCGGCAAAAAAGGCTACGAAGGAGAAGACCGCATTGGACGCCTAAATATCTTAGAAGTTCAGAGGTTGATTCGCTTTTCCACCAAAGTGGTCATTGCAGTGGTCAACGGCTGGGCTGTAGGCGGTGGTCATTCCTTGCATGTGGTTTGTGATATGACGGTTGCTTCTAAAGAACACGCCATCTTCAAACAAACCGATGCCGATGTGGCGAGTTTTGACGGGGGTTTCGGTTCAGCTTATTTGGCCAGACAGGTCGGACAAAAACGTGCCCGGGAAATTTTCTTCCTCGGATTCAATTATTCCGCACAAGAAGCCTTTGAAATGGGTATGGTCAACGCTGTAGTTCCGCATGATGAATTAGAAAAATTGGCTTTTGACTGGGCGCAGGAAATCCTGACCAAATCCCCAACAGCCATCAAAATGCTGAAATTCGCATTCAACCTGATTGATGATGGCTTAATCGGTCAACAGGTTTTTGCCGGAGAAGCCACCCGACTGGCTTATGGAACCGATGAAGCCGAAGAAGGAAGAAATGCCTTTTTGGAAAAAAGAAAAAGAGATTTTGACCGTTTCAGATAATTTCAAAGTCAGTTTTCTTGAAAAAAAATTAATTCAGTTGCTAATTTTCACTGAATTAAATTTTCTGAATCCGGCACCGAAGGAAATCAAACAAATTTTTATCTTTAACTTCGCAACCTAAAATTTCAATATTTTGCAATCCAATTTTGTCGATTATATCAAGGTGTTTTGCAGCAGCGGTAATGGTGGCGCGGGTTCAGCCCATTTGCACCGGGCTAAGTATGTTCCCAAAGGAGGTCCCGATGGCGGAGACGGCGGAAGAGGCGGACACATCATCATGAAAGGCAATTCCCAAATGTGGACTTTGCTGGCACTGCGTTATACCCGGCATCTCAGAGCTGAAAACGGCAAAAACGGCGGACAAAATCAGTTGACCGGAGCAGATGGAAATAATGTGATTATCGAAGTCCCGATTGGCACCATTGCCAAAGATGAACAAGGAAATATCATAGGTGAAATCATGGAAGACGGGCAACAAGTCATCCTGCTCGAAGGCGGAAAAGGAGGATTGGGTAACACGCATTTTAAATCACCTACTAATCAGACACCGAGATACGCACAGCCCGGTTTGCCCGGTATTGAAATGCCAATTATATTGGAACTTAAAATTCTGGCGGATGTCGGTCTGGTCGGTTTTCCGAATGCGGGAAAGTCCACTTTGCTGTCAGTGGTTTCAGCCGCCAAACCTAAAATAGCAGATTATGCTTTTACCACGCTGACCCCCAATTTGGGTATCGTCGAATATCGGAACCACCAGTCTTTTGTCATGGCGGATATTCCCGGAATCATTGAAGGTGCCGCCGAAGGCAAGGGATTGGGACACAGATTTCTGAGACATATTGAGCGAAATTCAGTATTGCTGTTTTTAATACCTGCGGATTCGGATGATCATGCCAAAGAATATCAGATTCTGCTTAATGAGTTGAAAAAATACAATCCCGAACTTTTGGACAAAGGACGTGTCCTCGCAATTTCAAAAAGTGATATGCTCGACGACGAATTGAAGGCTGAAATATCAGCCGTGCTGCCAAAAGACATTCCGATGACTTTCTTTTCTTCAGTTACACAACAAGGTTTGACCGAACTCAAAGATTTGTTGTGGAGGGAAATTAATGCTTAATCCGTTTTGAATACTGATTGAAATTTCTGCTAAAATCAGTTTTGAAGAAACTTTCAGTCAATAAAAAACCCCCACTTAGGCAGGGTTTCTCTTTATTTTAATTATTTCGGGTTAAATTTTAATTGGAATTGATGAATTGAAACAAAGTAATCAAATCATTTTCATTTCTCAACGACAAACCACTGTCATTGATAAAATCAAGTATTTTACTTTCATCTGCACCAAAAAGCTTTGCAAATCTTTTTTTATTGGTAGGAAAATCTGAAATTTCTCCATTTTCTGATTTCATGAGAAACACGTCATCCCTTCTTCTGTATTCATCAGGAATCTCGCGGTCGTAACTCGTTTTGGGAACGACACCGGGAATGAAACTAATTTTTTCTCTTTTGTAAAGCGTGGATTTACTGCCATGAACCAACTCCACCAAATAACCTGTTACATAAGTTTTTCCATCTTTGTAATTGACATAAACATATTTTTTATTCGGGAAAACCACAGCGGTTTCATTCAGTTTTCCGGTCAGTATCAGCGTAGTCCCTTGGCTGTTAAATTCCATTTCATCCTTAAAGGCATTGTATCTTGTGTCCCGCTTCTGTCCATCGATTTCTGCCGACATAAAATGTTGATTGAGGTACGGCGAACCCTTTAATTCCCCTTTATCTCTGCTTTTGGTAGTAATCATGCCCCTTGGAGCCGAACTGCGATTTCGGGTATCTTCTTCATAAGTACTCTTATCCTGGCTGAATACCGGTATTGTCAGCATGAAACCAAATAAAATTAAAATGAAGTGTCTCATATTTATTTGTTTTTTGAATTTATTATGGCAAATATAATCATTTCAGCATGCACCCTCGAATTCTCTATAAACCATTTGTGGGTTTCCATCCCGCCACAGACCACACCGGCCAGATAAATCCCCGGGACATTAGTTTCCATACTTGCAGGATTGTATTTAGGCACAAAAAGTCCATCGTCGGACAATTCGATGCCACAGGATTGCAGAAATTCAAAATTCGGACGGTAACCTGTCAAAGCCAGCACAAAATCATTTTCGATTTCAATTGCACCTTCTGGCGTGGAAATACACACTGATTTTTGTTTGATTTCTGTCAAATTCGAATAAAAATGCGCCTTGATGCTTCCTTCGGCTATCCGGTTCTCAATATCGGGTTTCACCCAATATTTTACCCGTTCATGAATTTCACCTTTGCGGACAACCATGGTCACTTCGGCACCCTTCCTCCAACACTCCAAAGCGGCGTCAACTGCAGAATTATTTGCTCCCACCACAACAATTTTTTGCCCTACAAAAGGATGGGCTTCTTTGTAATAATGTGAAACCTTCGATAAATTTTCACCGGGAATATTCAACTGAACTGGTAGGTCATAAAATCCCGTGGCAATAATGATTTTTTTCGTATAATATTCTGATTGATTTGTTTTTACAAGTTTTAATTCATCGTTAAATTGAATGCTCAAAACCTCTTCATACAAATGAATATTCAAATCAAAATGCTGATGAATCCTACGGTAATACTCCAACGCATCCTGTCGTCCCGGCTTGAATGAAATGCTCGTAAACGGAACTTCACCGATTTCCAATCGTTCAGAAGTCGAAAAGAATGTCATATACAGCGGATAATTGTACAAACTATTGACCAAAGCTCCTTTTTCGATGACCAAATAATTAAGCTTATGTCGCTGTGCCTCAATGGCGCACGCCATCCCGATGGGTCCTGCACCAATAATAATTACATCATAAGTATTCACTTGCGCAATTTACAAAGATTAAGTTCTTTGCAAAAGGATATGTTCAGGTATGATGAATTGAGAATAAAGAATTCACCACAATTTCGTTATATAATGATTCAATTGTAGAGCGCATCCACCGATTTTGGAAATTCATCATTCAAATACCCGCAGAACCCATCTTTATAATCGAAAAATTGAAATTCAAAACCAAACTTACAACCCAATTCTTATTCTTTCAAAATAAACGAATTCAAAGTATATTAGCAAAATGATTCAAAACCGGTTGTATTTTCTTATATCTTTGTTTATCAGCGTATTAATTTTGGGGTGCAATTCAAAAACCGAAGTGGATGACAGCCTGATTTTCAGACTGAACCGTTACGACAATATCTCCTCGCTCGACCCGGCTTTTGCAAGAACCCAAGCCAATAATTGGGTTTGCAACCTGATGTACAACAGCTTGGTAAAATTAGATGACAGCCTGCAAATCGTGCCAGATATCGCCAAAAGTTGGACGATTTCTGAAGATGCAAAAATCTATACTTTTACTTTAAGAAACGATGTGTATTTTCATAAAAATCAAATATTTGGGGAAGATTCAACAAGAACTGTAAAGGCTTCTGATTTTGAATACAGTTTCCAAAGGTTGATTGAGCCCGAAGTCGGTGGTGCAGGCAGCTGGGTATTGAACAATGTGGAAAATTTCAAAGCAATCAACGACAGTGTTTTTCAAATCAATCTAAAAGAAGCCTTCCCTCCTTTTTTGGGTTTGCTCAGTATGAAATATTGTTCGGTCGTACCAAAAGAAATGTTTGAAAAGGGCCAAGAAGAATTTCGAAAACATCCGATTGGCACCGGTCCTTTTCAATTCAAACTTTGGGAAGACAATATCAAATTGGTTTTTAGAAAAAATCCTTTGTATTTCGAGAAAGACGAAGAGGGCAATGCTTTGCCATATTTGGAAGCGGTTGCCATGACTTTTCTGCCCGAAAAACACAGTGAATTTCTGCAATTAATTCAGGGAAATGTTGACATGATGGCGGATTTGGATCCTTCCTACAAAAACGAAATTCTGACTGCCACGGGAGAATTAAATCCCAAATACAAACACATCATAGATTTGCACAAATATGATTATTTGAGTACGGTTTATCTCTGTTTTTATTTGGACGGAAATGATGCCGTGGACGAGCGGTTGCGTAAGGCCATCAATTACGGCATCGATAAACAGAAAATGGTCAAATACATGATGAACGGTGTAGCCAATGTGGCCGAAGGAGGTTTCATTCCCAAAGGCCTGCCCGGTCACAATCCCGAAGCAGGTTACACTTATCAACCCCAAAAAGCCAGGGCCTTGATTGCGGATTACATTGAAGAAAACGAAAAACTTCCTGTCATTCAACTGACTACCGTGCAGGAATACGCCGATATTTGCGAATACATACAGGCGCAGCTCGCAAAAGTAGGATTGACACTGAGCATCAATGTAGTACCGGGACCCACAATGCGCGACGGAAAAGCCACCGGGAAATTCGCTTTTTTTAGAGCCAATTGGGGAGCCGATTATCCGGACGCAGAAAATTTCCTGTCGCTCTATTACAGCAAAAACTTTGCGCCTGAAGGACCGAATTATTCACATTATAACAATGAAAAATTCGATGAGTTGTACCTGAATTCATTCAAAATCACTGATGAGAAAAAACGAGAGTTCATTTATTCGGAAATGGATAGATTGATGATGGAAGCTGCGCCAGTCGTGCCTTTGTTTTATGACCAGACAAGTATTTTTCTCCAAAAAAATGTGAGAAATTTCCACATGAGTCCGGTCAAATTATTAGATTTAACAAGAGTTTATAAAACCAAATAAAATGCCTCAAAATACAAGAAAATCAGATTTAAGCAATCCGGCGATGAATATACCAGAAATCAACCTGAAACGGGTGGTCATCATCGGTGGAGGATTTGCAGGTTTGAACATCGCCAAGAATCTTTCGGGCAAAGACTTTCAAATCGTTATGCTCGACAAACACAACTACCACACATTCCAACCACTGCTCTATCAAGTCGCAACTGCAGGTCTGGAACCCGACTCGATTGCCCACGCAATTCGACAGATTTTTACAAAAAAAGAAAACTTCTATTTCAGAATCGCTGATGTAAAAGAAATTGACCCCGAAAATAAAACCATCATAACACCCATCGGTAACATTTTTTATGACTATCTGATCATCGCAACCGGTTCTGAAACCAATTATTACGGCAATGAAAACATTAGAAAATATTCAATGCCGATGAAAACCATTCCGGAAGCATTGGATTTGAGAAGTCTCGTACTCCAAAGTTTGGAAGCCGCTTTGCTCACCAACGATTTGGATGAAAGACAGCGATTGATGAATTTCGTCATCGTTGGCGGAGGACCTACAGGGGTTGAGCTGGCAGGAGCCTTTGGTGAACTGAAAAAACATGTTTTGCCCAATGATTATCCGGATTTGGACATCCGAAGAATGAATGTTCATCTGATTCAGGGTGCCGACCGACTGCTTCCGCCCATGTCTCAAAATGCGTCTGACAAAGCAGCCAAATATTTAGATAAATTAGGTGTTCAAGTATGGTTCAATACCTTGGTGAATGATTATGACGGAAAAATTGTAACCACAAACGACCGCAGTTTTGAAACTTCAACCATGATTTGGACAGCCGGCGTGAAGGGTGCTCTGATTCCTGGAATGGAAGGCGAAGATGTCATCGTAGGCGGCCGCTATTCGGTGGATGAATTCAACAAAATCAAAGGATTGGAAGATATTTATGCCGTTGGTGATGTTGCGCTGATGATGACACCAGACAATCCCAAAGGCGACCCCATGGTGGCACAGGTAGCCATTCAGCAAGGCAAACAGCTGGCTAAAAATCTGATGGCAATCAAAGAGGGCAAATCTCCAAAACCATTCAAATACAAAGACAAAGGCTCTATGGCGACCATTGGACGCGACAAAGCAGTGGTCGATCTGCCCCATTGGAAATTTTCCGGCTGGTTCGCTTGGTTGGTTTGGATGTTTATCCACTTGGTCTCGCTCATCGGTTTCAGAAACAAAATGATTGCACTGACCAATTGGGTCGTGCAGTATTTTAGCTACAACAAAAGCGTTCGTTTGATAATTAGACCCTACACAAAAGGTGAAGCCGCTCCGAGGGAGTGAAAGTAGAAGTTTGAAGTTTTTTAGGAATGAATAAATTACAATGCATTCTAAATCAACACATTAATATAGATATGAGAAAATGATTCATCTTCCCCATTCCGTTCTCGAACTCGCTGCTGTGAATCAAGGATTTGATGCAAAAACCGCCATCGAAAACAGCATGCGCGTAGCCGAACTCGTTGACCAAAAAGGTTTCAAACGAATCTGGTTTGCAGAACACCACAATATGCCGCACATCGCAAGTTCTGCCACTGTGCTGTTGATTCAACTCGCCGCAACAAGAACCAAAAACATCCGAGTGGGTTCGGGTGGAATCATGTTGCCCAATCATTCGCCTTTGGTGGTGGCCGAACAATTCGGAACATTGGAAACGCTGTTTCCGGGAAGAATTGATTTGGGATTGGGGCGCGCACCCGGAACCGATCAGCTGACTGCGAATGCATTAAGAAGAGACCACATCAAAAACGCAATGAATTTCCCGAATGAACTTTTGGAACTTCAAAATTATTTTCAACCCAAAAATCCTGAGCAAAAAGTAAATGCTTATCCCGGCAAAGGGCTGAATGTCCCTTTTTATATTTTAGGTTCGAGTACTTCGAGCGCGATGCTCGCCGCCGAAAAAGGTCTGCCCTACGCATTTGCAACTCATTTTGCGCCGGCTCAGTTTGCAGCGGCCGTGGAAATTTACAAAAATGAATTCCGTCCGTCCGAACAATTAAAAGAACCTCATATCATTGCCTGCGTAAACGCAATGCTGGCAGACACAGATGAAGAAGCACAATATTTATCGACTTCATTTTTTAATATGGTGATTGAATTGGTCAGTGGTCAGTTGAGGCAAGGACTCAAAAAACCGGGAAAAATTCACGAATTGATTCATCACCCCGAAGTGGAAGCTGCGGTCAACAATTTCACTGCCTGTACTTTTGTCGGCAATAAAAAAACAGTGGAAACAAACCTGAAAAGCTTTGTTTCAGATGTTCCGGTGGATGAACTGATGTTCACAACTTATATTTATGACATAGACGCAAAATTGAAATCATTTGAATTGTTGGCAGAAGTTTTTGGGAGATAATGCCAAATATTTTATCTTTCCAAAAAAGTTAACATCCCAATAAAGTGTCCCAGTTTTTGAAAACTCCCATCGATTTTCTGAAAGGCGTCGGCCCTGAACGGGCTGTTTTGCTTCAATCTGAGCTGGGAATCTACAAATACGAAGATTTGCTCCATCACTTTCCGTTTCGCTACATTGACCGCTCCAAATACTATAAAATCAATGAAATCACTGCCGCATCGGCTGAGATTCAAATCATCGGAAAAATCTCTTCGCTCAATGAAATCGGCCAGAAAAGAGGAAAAAGATTGGTCGCCCGTTTTGAGGATGAAACCGGACAAATGGAACTCGTTTGGTTCAAATATACCAAATGGATGTTAGAGAATTTCCAAAAAATGCGGAACATTCCCATCGTCGCATACGGAAAGCCCAATGAATTCAACCGGGTTTTCAGCATAGTTCATCCTGAAATTGAAACCCTTGAAAACCAGAAGTCAGCGCCACAAGGATTGTATCCGGTTTATCCTAACACCGAAAAGCTGACCAAAAAAGGAGTCAGCAACCGAGTTTGGCAAAAATTACAATGGCAACTGTTGTCAGAATTAAAAACAATGGAAGAAAATCTTTCAGATGAAATCATTCGAAAATTTAATTTTGAGGACAGATTAAAAACTTATCAACAAATTCATTTTCCAAAAAATACAGAAGAACTCAATAAAGCTGAAGACCGATTGAAATTTGAAGAATTTTTCTTTATGCAATTGGGATTATTAATCAAAAAGCTCAACCACAAAGCCAAATACAAAAGTTTTGGATTTGAAAATGTTGGAGAATATTTCAATGAATTTTATAAGCATCATCTCCCCTTTGCACTCACCAATGCACAAAAAAGAGTGGTCAAAGAAATTCGCGCCGATTTGGGGAAATCCGTACAAATGAATCGTTTGCTACAAGGCGATGTGGGCAGCGGAAAAACCATGGTGGCACTGCTTTCTGCTTTGATTGCGCTCGACAATGGTTTTCAGACTGCGCTCATGGCACCGACCGAAATATTGGCACAACAACATTTTGATTCGCTCAAAAATTATTTGTCTGAAATGGACATCCAAATCGGTTTGCTGAGCGGTTCCACAAAGACCAAAGACCGAAAAATTTTGCTCGAAAAACTGGCTTCGGGTGAACTTCATATTCTGGTGGGTACGCATGCGCTGATCGAAGACAAAGTAAAGTTCAAAAATTTGGGATTGACCATTATCGATGAACAACACAAATTCGGGGTGAAACAAAGAGCAAAATTTGTAAGAAAAAACAAACTTCCACCACACACATTGGTGATGACCGCCACACCGATTCCCAGAACACTGGCAATGAGTCTTTATGGAGATTTGGACATCTCGGTCATCGATGAATTGCCGGCCGGTCGAAAACCAATCATGACCGTTCATCGACGAGACAAAGACCGTTTGGGATTGTTTGGATTTATAAAAACTGAAATCAAAAAAGGAAGACAGGTTTACATCGTTTATCCGCTGATTGAAGAATCCGAAAAATTAGACTACAAAGATTTGATGGACGGTTACGAAAGCATCACCCGCGCCTTTCCCCTGCCCGATTATGCAGTAAGTATTGTACACGGAAAAATGAAACCCGAAGACAAAGATTTTGAAATGCAACGATTTGTCAAAGGAGAAACCCAGATTTTGGTGGGCACCACGGTTATTGAAGTCGGTGTCAATGTGCCGAATGCATCGGTGATGGTGATTGAAAGTGCTGAAAGATTCGGACTGTCACAATTGCATCAACTGCGTGGTAGAGTCGGGCGCGGTGCCGAGCAAAGTTATTGTGTTTTGATGACCAAAGATCATCTGAACGAAGATGCCTTCACCCGGATTTCGACGATGTGCCTTACCAATGACGGTTTTGAAATCGCCGAAGTCGATATGCAATTGCGCGGCCCGGGCAATATCATGGGAACCCAGCAAAGCGGAATTCTGAACTTCAAAATCGCCAATTTGCTCAAAGACCAGAAGGTTCTGAATACCGCCCGTTTTGTGGCCGAAGAAACATTGAAAAACGACCCTGAATTAAACAAAACAGAAAATCAAAACATCAAAAATCACTTTGTGAAATACCACAAAGACAAAATCGCTTGGAGCAGAATCGGATAAGTAAGTTGTTTTGGATTCAGAAGTCATTAGAAAATATGAGTTTTGTTGTTTTTTCGTAACAATTATTTCAATAGATTTGTTTGAATCAGAATAAGTTGTAAAATTTAAAAATCATAAAAAAATGAAACACATACTTGTACCAACCGATTTTTCCAAAGCAGCAGAAAATGCTTTGGATTTTGCGCTACAAACAGCTAAAATCATTCCGTCCAAAATCACTTTGTTGCATTCCTTTGAAGTTGAAGACAACAAATACACCGATTATATGGGAGTCAACCGTGAATTCAACAAAGACATGATTTTCGAAGCCAATGTCAAACTGAATGAAGTGAAAATTCATGCACAGGAAAATTTCGATGTCCCGATTGAAGTCGAAGTATCTACTTTGAATCTAAACGATGCCATCAATATAACCGCCAAACAAAAGAAAGTTGATTTAGTGGTAATGGGTACACTCGGTCGTACCGGTTTGATTGAGAAACTTTGGGGAAGTCATACTTCCTCTCTGATTGGGAAAGCGATGGTGCCAATCATGGCAATTCCGATTGATTTCAAATGGAAACAACCCAAACACATGCTGTTAGCCACCAAGAAATTTGAAAGAAATACTGAAATTCTGGACTTTGTATTCGAGTGGGCAAATCTATACATGGCCAATGTCAATGCGGCTGTCTTTACACACAACGAAGATACTGTTGAAGATTATCAGCAAAACAAAAGTGAAATGGCGGAGTACGAACAATTCCTGAAAAAGGAATATCATGATAATTCACTGACTTCTACGCATTTATTGGGATTGGATTTCGAAGCTGCGGTTGAAAGTTATATCGCAGAAAACAATATTGATATGTTGGTGATGATAACTTACCAAAACGGATTTTGGAAAAATCTTTTCAATCCGAGTGTAACCAAAAAAATGAGTTACAACACCAAAATTCCATTGCTGGCTATACCGGCAAATTATCCTATAAAATAAATGAATTCTATTTCAAATTAACTCCTGTTTTCAAATTCAAAAACAGGAGTTTTTATTGAATTGAGAAAAAGGATTAGCCTCCCATTTCGTCGGCCGAAGGCCCATAACTGCCCGGAACAAAAATATCGTTCAAGCGATAATAAATGCCCAACTGCGCCCGGTGATGCGTGATTTGCTTGAAAGCCTGCATCAGTGCTTCGTATTTGCTCCAATCCGCAATCACAAAGTCGCCATTTCTCAACTGCCAACGACCGTCAAAATCTTCGGGCTTCAGATTCATTAAGGTGGCTGCTCCTTTGGCATAATCCTCATCCAACTTCTCCTGTAATTCCTTTCGCGTCTTGATCTCCGGTTGAGAATAAGGCGTTTCAGCAAAATCCAAATAATCGGTTTTCATCATAAAATCAGGCCAGCCAAAAATTTCCACCACATGCGTTGTCAAAACTTTGAAACTCATGCTCTTCGGATGAGGTTTCCAATCGTTTTTGTCTTCGGGATAATGTTCGAGAAATTTTTTGGTGGTTTCGTATTCCGCCTTTAAATCTTTCTGTAATTCTTCTATGAGATTCATATATTTTAATTTTGATTTAAAATTACTCAATAATTACATTCCAAAAACAATGAGGATAAATTCTAAGAAAAATTTAACAGCACATTATTCAGCATAAAAAAAACAAATAAATGGCAGCGATTTATTCTTTTGAAGGAAGGATTTTGCCGGAAACTTCTCCGAATCCGACTCTGATGCCGTCCTTTTCTGCCCAGCCGCGCATGATGACGGTGTCATTGTCTTCGATGAATTTTCTTGTTTTACCACTTTTCAATTTTAGAGGTTTTGTCCCACTCCAAGTCAGTTCGAGCATAGAACCAAAAGAATCTTCGGACTTTCCGCTGATGGTTCCACTTGCGTACATATCGCCCACTTCTATATTGCAACCGTTCACTGTATGATGCGCCAGTTGTTGTGCCATGTTCCAATACATAAATTTGAAATTGGAAGTACAAATCAGATTTTCATTGTCATTTTCGGGTTGTATAAATGCCTGTAAATGAATATCGAAATTTTTATTTCCGCTATATTTCAGATAAGGAAACACCTCCGGTTCTTGTTTGGGACCTTGGGTTCTGAAACGCTCCAAGGCTTCCAGCGTAACCACCCAGGGAGAAATGGAAGAACCAAAATTCTTACCGAGAAATGGCCCCAAAGGCACATATTCCCAACTCTGAATGTCACGGGCACTCCAGTCATTAAACAAAACCAGACCAAAAATATGGTCTTCGGCTTCATCCACCGGGATTCTTTCGCCCAATGCGGTATAGGAATTGGTGATAAAAGCAATTTCCAATTCAAAATCCATTCGCTGGGTCGGTCCGAAAACCGGGGCATCGGAATCTTTGGGTTTTTGCTGCCCGATGGGACGATGAATCGGTGTGCCTGAAATCACTATGGAAGAAGCCCGGCCGTGATAGCCCACCGGTATGTGTCGCCAGTTGGGCAAAAGCGCATTGTTGGGATCTCTGAACATCTTGCCAACATTGGTCGCATGTTCAATGCTCGAATAAAAGTCTGTATAATTGGGCACATGCACCGGCAACTGCATATCTACTTTTTCATACGGATGAAAAGCTTCTGATTGTGTCTCTTTGTCTTTCTCAAGTTCAGAGCCTTCCAGAAGCAATTGCTGAATGTGCTCACGGATGGGTACTGTGTGTTGTTTTCCAAGCGCAATAAATTCATTCAAAGTAAAAGCATTGAAAATATTCTCTTCCAATTCAAATTTGTCAAAATAACCGTTTTCGTACAAAACAGCCAAATCAATGATGGTATCTCCCACCCTGCTGACACAGCCGATGGTGTCGTCCTCAAAAATGGCCACACCAAAGGGGATGTTGTAAATTGAAAAATCAGAATCGGAATCGTATGGAATAAATGACTTCATAATTAATTTTTTTGGAGTTCAAAATTAAGAAGAATAAGCTTAACGGACGAACAAGCGTCTGTCGAATTCAAATGTTTCGGTTTTGATGATTTTTACTTTGTGAATATCGGAATGACGTGGATTAATCAAAATATTGAATTCCCCCTGAACTACAACGGAAGGCACTTTCAACATCATTTTCGCTGAATTTTTAACAAATTCATTCCCGATTTTTTGGGTTGTTTCATAGTACAAATCTCTTATGCTTTCAACCTTAAAATCTGACAATGAGAAAACCTCAAAATCATCATCCGGAATTTCAATGCTAATCAAAGTATAATCCTTTGGCAAAATACCAAGCGGAAGGTGTACCGCCACTTCAGCCATGCAAAGTGAAATATTTTGTGCAGTATATATTAAAGGTATTCCTTTGTTGTTCCAGCGGCCACCCGCTATTTCTGCACCTCTCCCCGAAAGGTCATTGGCATAAACAGAACGGCTCAAACGAAAAACAATCATGCTAAAACACCGTGTTCGATACGGGTTAATTCTTCATCCAAAAGTGCGATTCCGAATGCGTTGTCGAGAAGTTCCTTGGGTTTTTGATCTCCAAGTGCAATGCTGGGTGTATTCAGCCAAGTATCGAAATTCGCTTTATCCCCAAAGACATCCACGCCTTTTTGATAAAGCAAAGTGATTTGGAGGATTTTTTCAGATTGCAGGGAATCAAAATTCTTTTCATCTTTTTTGTACCGCTGCAAAGTCCGTCCGGATAAATGCAAGAAATTAGACCATTCTTCAAAGGTGAATGGGTATTTGGAAAGCAGTGTTTCAAATATATCGTAATCGACTCCGTCTCTGACTATCCGCATCAAAACAATTCTGTTGTCAGTGTTTAACACACCGGAATGCTGGAGTTGCACAGCGGCTTCTTCTACTATGTTATTGAATTCAAGTACGTTGTATTGCTTTTTTTCTCCGTATGTCATTCTTTCTTCTGGCATATTAATTCATATCCCCAAAGGTAACACTTTTCCTCTGATTTACGACATTTGTCACCAACTTATTTTTCCTTTTTCATTTTTTATGAGATATTCATTGGTTTTAGAGAAAGGTTTACTACCAAAAAATCCTCTGTAAACAGAGAAAGGCGAAGGATGTGCGGATTGAACAATAAAATGTTTAGAACGGTCAATGACTGTGCCTTTTTTTTGGGCATAAGCTCCCCAAAGGATAAATACCAGATTTTGCCTTTGTGCAGAAAGCTTCTCGATGACGGCATCTGTAAATATTTCCCAACCTTTGTTTTGATGAGAACCTGCTTGCGCTTCACGGACTGTCAAGGTTGCATTGAGCAACAGCACCCCTTGTTTAGCCCATTTTTCAAGATTTCCGGTTGTTGGAATTGGAATTCCCAAATCATCATTCAATTCTTTGAAAATATTCTGAAGACTTGGCGGAAAAAAGACACCATCGGCAACAGAAAAGCATAATCCATTGGCCTGTCCCTTGCCGTGATATGGATCTTGACCGATGATGACAACTTTGGTTTCATCAAACGGAGTATGTTCAAACGCAGCAAAAATTCGATTTCCGGGTGGAAAAATGGTGTAATTTTGATATTCGGATTTGACAAAATCTACAAGATTCTTGAAATAAGGTTTTTCAAACTCATCTTTTAAAACTTCTTTCCATGAAGCTTCGATTTTAACATTCATAAAATAAAATTCTTAATTATCAAATATAAATTAATTTTGCGGCAATGCAGATATCCGAGCAAACATTAAAAGATTTAGAACTTCCGAAAATTCTGGAGAAAATTGCTGAATTCGCTTTCAATGAAAGTACAGCTGAAAAAATCATCGAATTAAAACCCTATGAAGATTATGCTTATTTGATTCAGGATTTAAAAACCACCAATGAATATCTCTCAAGTATCCAAAGCGAGAATCAAATTCCCTTTTCGGAATTCCACTTGATGAAAGATTTTCTAAATTTAATGGAAATCGAAAATTATTATCTGAATGCTGAGCAATTTTTCCAAATCAAATCCAATGTGCTACAAATCAAGGAAATCACGAAATTCATTAAGAAGTTTGAAGTATATTTTCCGGAACTGAATTCCCTGATTTCTGAAGTTAATTACAAAAAAGAAATTGTTTCTGAAATTGATAAAGTTTTCAATCGTCATGGGGAAATCAAAGACAATGCGAGTCCTGAACTCGAAATTATCCGAAAAAAATTGAAGACCCTCTCTGTGAAAATTTCAGAATTATTTAAAAAAGCAATTACAAAAAACATTGAATTCCTCGATGAAATCAAAGAAAGTATCGTTGACGACAAAAGAGTATTGGCTGTTACTTCCGCAGTCAGAAAAAGGGTAAAAGGTCGATTTCTCGGTACTTCCAAAACCGGTTCAATTTCTTTCATTGAACCCGAAAACATTCAAAAACCCAATCGCGAATTAGACGAATTAAAAGAAGAAGAAAAAAAGGAAATCATCAAAATCCTAAGAAATTTAACGGATTATATTTCAGCGTACAAGACTGAGCTTGAGGATTATGAACAATTGTTGGAATACCTTGATTTCACAAGAGCAAAAGCGTTTTACGCCAATGAAATCAATGCATGTTTCCCTGAAATAAGCAATGAGAAAATTCTGGATATCAGAGAAGCTTACCACCCACTGCTTTACGCTGCCAATCAAAAGAAAAAATTAAAAACCTGGCCGCAAACATTCAGATTAGATGAAAATCAAAGAATCATCATCATTTCCGGTCCGAATGCCGGCGGGAAAAGCATTACCCTGAAAACCATTGGCTTAAACCAATTAATGATACAAAGCGGGATTCTGATTTCAGTAAATCCAAAATCGGTCATTGGTTTTTTTCAAAAAATATTTACAGACATAGGAGACAATCAGTCCATTGAAAATCAACTAAGTACATACAGCTACCGCTTAAAGCAAATGTCTTATTTTATTAGAAATACAGACCAAAATTCATTGCTTCTCATTGATGAGTTCGGTACCGGCTCCGACCCAGAATTAGGTGGTGCCCTGGCTGAAGTTTTCTTTGAAGAATTCTATGAACGAAAGGCTTTTGGCGTTTTCACCACGCATTACACCAACATCAAAATCGCTGCTGAAAAACTCCCTAATGCAGTCAATGCCAGCATGCTGTTTGACAAACACAGTCTGACGCCACTTTATCAATTGGAAATAGGGCAATCCGGAAGTTCATTTACATTTGAAGTTGCTGAAAAAAATCAAATTCCTTTCAGGCTGATTAACCGTGCGAAAAAGAAAGTCGAAAGCGATAAAGTGCGCTTGGATAAAACCATCGTAAAATTACAACAAGAAAAATTTGAAATTCAGAAAACAAAAAATTTTGTAGAAGAACTGAAACAAAATTCAGAGGAAAAGTCTCGAAAACTCCAGCAAACCAAAGAGAAAATTAAAGAGAAATTAGTGGATTTTCAACAAATGTATGACAATGAAATGAAAACCCTGCAAACCGGAAAAAAAATGGAAGAATGGGCGGAAGATTATCTAAAATCTAAAAACAAAAAGAAACTAATCGGTAATTTCCTGAAATGGGTCGAAATGGAAAATGCCAAGAAAACAGAAACCCAAATCGTTGAAAAAAAGAAAGAGAAAATCATTCAAAAAGAAATCAAAAAAGAATTAAAAAAAAACCAAAAAAACATCAAAGAAGTACAGCAAAAAATAGAGGAAACCAAAAAAGAAAACATCCGAAAATCTATTGAAAATTTGAAGTTTGGTGATCGGGTAAGATTGAAGGATGGCGATAGTGTTGGTACAATTGAAAAAATTGAAGGCACAAAAGTTATTATCAATTACGGTCGATTTACAGCAAAAGTTTCTATCTTTGACTTAATTAAAATCTAAGCAATTACAAGAATGAAAAAATTATTTATTTTGTCGGTTTTGCTGACTGGCATTCTGGCTTTCGGGCAAGAAAAGGTCAATAGAGCCGAACTATTAAAATTCGTAGAAGAAAACGAAGCAAAATACGAACAGGACAAAAAACAAGAAGAAATCAAATATGCTGATCATCGACCGGGTGAGGAAGTTGGTTTTCAAGGTATTTTCGATGGGACACCTAATTATGTTGCATCCGACAGTCGTAACCAAGTGCGTTCAATGAATGTGGACAGTCTTAATTATTTATTACCGGACACTGAATTTACAGGGAATGGATTTACAGTTTATATTTGGGATGGTGGTAGAGTTCGAACCACCCATCAGGAGTTTACAGGAAGAGCAGTCAATGTTGAAAATTCCGGAACGATGTCTGGACACGCAACCGGTGTAGGTGGCGTCATTATTTCCGAAGGAATCAGTGGCAACGCAGAAGGGATTGCTTCACAAGCAAATCTAAAAGCCTATAATTTCACAACGGGTTCTACTACTTCTGAAATGGCTGTGGAATCCAATAATCCGGAAAATGAGGATTATATGGTTTCCAATCATTCCTATGGTTCATTGACTGGTTGGAACTACAATACAAATCAAAATGAATGGTATTGGTATGGCTATCCCCATATAAATGAAACTGAATCCATTTTGTTCGGAAAATACCAGGCCGGTGACAGAAACTATGATTTAGTGGCTTTCAATGCACCTCAACACAGTATTTTCAAATCATCCGGAAATAATCAAGGCGAAGGACCTGGTGCCACAGTTAATCATTATGCGTTGAATTCAAGTGGAGGTTGGGAATATTTTACCGGCGTTTACAGACCTGATGATTGTGAAGAAAATGACGGATATGATTGTCTTGCTTGGGGAGGAAGTGTTGCGAAAAACATGATTATGGTTGGGGCAATTAAACCTATGCCACCTACACAGCGCTATGAGCAACCAAGTGATGTACAGGCTACTGCATTTACAAGTTTCGGCCCCACAGATGATGGTAGAATCAAACCAGAAGTTGTAGCTATCGGACAAAGTGTTAACTCGCCTAACAGCTCATCTGATACGGCTTATTCCAATTGGAGCGGAACTTCTTTTTCTTCTCCTGCTGCTGCCGGTGTCGGTCTGTTGATGCAACAAGTAAAAAATGATACAGATGGTGGTTACATTCGAGGCGATATGATGAAAGCACTTTTGGTCAATTCCGCATTTGAATCAGGCGATCATTTAGGACCAGATTATAAATACGGATATGGTTTAATCAATGCTGTGGAAGCGGCCAGAACCATTCTGAATACAAATGAAAATTCCATGATGAAAGATTTAAAAATCACCACCGGAAATTCATACACAGCGAGTTTTGTTGCAAACGGAAATGAACCAATCAAAGCCACTATCGCTTGGTTGGATCCACCTCCGACTTCGCTTCCAACATCTGCGCTAAATGACAGAACTCCCATGTTGGTCAATGATTTGGATTTAAGAATCACTTCTGAGGGTACAACTTATTACCCATGGAAACTTGACCCGGACAATCCAGCGGCAGCTGCTACTCAAGAAGACAACACGGTGGACAATTTGGAACAAGTTTACATTGAAAACCCGATTGCCGGACAGACTTATACATTGACAGTTACCCACAAAGGTTCTTTAAGAAATGATGAACAATATTTCGCATTAGTTGTAACCGGTATTGGGGATTATTTGGGTACCAAGGATTTGAATGTAAATTCAACAGTCACTGTTTACCCCAATCCTGTAAAAGATAATTTGAATATCAAATTTGACAAAGATTTGGGAAATGTAGAAATCACATTGTTTGATATCATGGGAAGAATTGTTTATTCCGAGAATTTCCAATCTTTTAAAAATAATCAGGTCATAAATATGAATCAATATCCTGCCGGAACCTATTTGGTTTACATTAAATCCGATGAAGGAATTATTTCTAAAAAACTCATTAAAAATTAAACGTTTTATCTGAAATTATAAAATTCAAAATCGGAGCAAAACTGTTTTGCTCCGATTTTTTTTCTACTCTTTTCTGGCTTACTTTTGCAGTCAAAATTTTCAAAAATGTTCAGAACACACAATTGTGGAGAATTAAACCATCATCATATCAACCAAAAAGTTACACTCAGTGGTTGGGTTTCTGTCATTCGTGACAAAGGATTCATGATATGGATTGATTTGCGCGACCGCTACGGAGTCACTCAGTTGATTTTGGATGAAAAGCGTAGCGACAAGGCTTTGATGGATAAAGCTTCAAAATTAGGAAGAGAATTTGTGATTAAGGCCACAGGCACCGTAATCGAAAGAGAATCCAAAAACAAAAATATACCCACAGGAGAAATAGAAATTCTCGTCCAAGACATTGAAATACTCAACGAATCAAAAACGCCTCCGTTTACCATTGAGGACCAAACCGATGGCGGAGAAGAGTTGAGAATGCAGTTCCGTTATTTAGACATCAGAAGGAATCCGGTCAAAAACAAGTTGATTTTCAGGCACAAAATCGCGCAGGAAGTCAGAAAATATTTATCTGAATTGGATTTTCTCGAAATTGAAACCCCTGTTCTGATCAAATCTACTCCGGAAGGAGCCAGAGACTTTGTGGTTCCATCCAGAATGAATCCGGGAGAATTTTATGCTTTGCCACAATCACCGCAAACCTTTAAACAATTGCTGATGGTGGGCGGAATGGATAAGTATTTTCAAATTGTAAAATGCTTCAGAGACGAGGATTTAAGAGCCGATCGACAACCCGAATTTACCCAAATCGACTGCGAAATGGCTTTTGTCGAACAAGAAGATGTCTTGAATGTTTTTGAAGGACTGATGAAACATTTGCTCAAAAATATTCAAAATATAGAGATAGATAAATTCCCAAGAATGACTTATGCCGAAGCAATGAAAAAATACGGAAACGACAAACCCGATATCCGATTCGGAATGGAGTTTCACGAACTCAATGATTTGGCCAAAGGAAAAGGATTTGAGATTTTTGACAAAGAAGAATTGATAGTAGGAATCGCTGCGCCAAGCTTGAATTCATACTCCAGAAAAGACATAGACCGTTTGTTGGAATGGATTCAGCGACCGCAAATTGGGGCACGAGGTTTCGTTTGGGTTCGGGTAAATGAAGACGGAAGTTTTAAATCATCTGCCGATAAATTTTATTCTCAAGAGGATTTGGCCGGTATTGCCCAAAGAATGAATGCACAAAAAAATGATTTGATGCTCATCATGGCCGGTGATGCCAACGATGTCAGAAAACAACTCAGCGCGCTGAGAATGGAGCTTGCAGAAAGATTGAATTTGAGAAATCCAAAAGAATTCGCACCGCTTTGGGTGGTGGATTTCCCACTTTTGGAATGGGATGAAGACGAAAAAAGATGGTTTGCCATGCATCATCCGTTTACTTCGCCCAAGCCGGAAGATATTTCAAAACTGAAAACCAATCCCGGCGAAGTCAGAGCCAATGCTTATGATTTGGTGCTGAACGGAAATGAAATCGGTGGTGGTTCCATACGGATTCACGACCAGAAACTTCAGTCTGAAATGTTTGAATTGCTTGGTTTTACAAAAGAACAGGCACAGGAGCAATTTGGATTTTTGATGAATGCTTTTCAATACGGTGCTCCTCCACATGGTGGTTTGGCATTTGGCTTTGACCGTTTGGTTTCCATTCTGGACGGCAGCGAAACCATTCGCGATTATATTGCATTTCCGAAAAATAATTCAGGAAGAGATGTGATGATAGATGCCCCCTCGCCCATTGACCCATCGCAGTTGGAGGAATTAAAGCTGAAATTGGATTTGAAATAATATTGGTTTTAGGATTGGAAATTCTAACGCTTAGCATTAGTAAATAATCCATGAAATTTGAGTTATCCTTTACTAATAAAGAGATTACGCCTTGGAGCGAAATGAAGGTTTTTAAGCAAATGTTGGATAAAACCGAATGCTGAAAGATTTTTTACTTCTGGGAATTTTCTGTTTTCTTTGCAGCTGAAAATTACAGTAGAAATAACAAACAGAATGATTAACAATCGGTTTTTCATTGGAATCTTGCTTATATTGTTAATTAGTTTTTTTCATTGGAAATTAAATTTAAATCATTACTGCTTTGCATTCCACATCTGTTTGTGTTGCTGGTATAGTTCTATTATTAAAAAGTTAAAAGTTTTGAATCATTTTATTTTCGTACTTATCTCTTTCATCTGTTAATGACATCAACCAATCAAGATACATATTTTCCGGCATGGTTCTATACCCCATTTTATGGATATGGGTATATTCCTCATTCATTGTGTCCATTAATTCCTTTGCTTCCGGTAATTCTAAAACGGCATTTATATCAATGGTGAGTTTTGTCATCATAATTTTCTCATACTGCTTTTTATGAGTTTCGGCTTGCAATATCCATGCATTCGCAAAATATGGATAAGCTTCAATTGCCTTTTGGGTGCATTTCAAAATGAATGAGCCGTCATTGTCAGGGAAGCTTCTTTGATAGGCTTGTCCCAAATCAACCAATGTGAGTGCAATGCTTTCTTTATTATTCAATGCTTTCATAAAAACGCCATTGGTAACGGCATCTAAATGGATGTACCCCGAAGCCATCAACCAGCCGTCATGTGGAAATATCCCTGTGGTAAGTTCGGTATTGTACCACCCGACGGATTCAATATTATGCTTGATATAAATATGGTTCGGGGCTAATGCCAGATGTGCTGTAACGCCTAATTCTTCGGCAAGTATCTTATACAGATAGGGCAAGGAATTACAGTTACCCGTATGGGTCTTGAGCAATTTAGACACGAACAAATTACTTATATCCTCGTGTCCGAATACATCTTCAAAATCGTATCTAAAGGGTTTATAACTAAACAAGGTATCATTAACGACAACAGGAATAACTTGTGACATTACCGTAAAGACAGCGGCATATTTACTGACCTTTTCCTTGTCTTTTTCTCCATAATCAAGCTGTCTGCTTTGCATTACAGTTTTACAAAGCTGTGTAAGTATGTTAATTTCTCTATTGACGGAAACCGTATCAAGTTCGCCATTCAAATAGGCATTCTCAACGGAAAAAACGGCTTCTTTAAAATTGTACTGGTTCTCATCCTCTATCATATTAGAAAGCCTATTATAGGCATCATCATAGAGCTGTTGCTGTTGTGCTGAAGTGAATGTACTAAATATCAACAATAATATGAGGATAGTTTTTTTCAAATTGTATAGTTTTTAAAATATAAACTTTTAACTTTTTTAAAATTAATAGTGACCAAAGCGATTAAAAGATAAAAGAAGTAAAATATATCGAAATAGTTAGATGGAATTTTTGATGGTATAAACATTATAAATTATTCTGACGGAATTTGTTTGACAGACTTTAATGCTTTAAAAATACTATCGTATTTTGTTTCTTGCTCGAATTGTGGTTTAAAATAATTTAAGTTCTTATCTACATAAAAATTCCATAGAACGGGATTGTCATTTAAGATTATCTCGTTCGTTTCTGTTTTAATAAGAATATTTTTTAGGTTTAAACATATTAAGTTTTCTTGAATTGATGAATTTATCCCAGAAAATAAAACTACATCGTATCCTTTGTAAGATGTAGTTCCTAAATTTTCCAATGTTAAATCATTATATTTCAGTAATGCTTTAGGTGAGTTCTGAATATTTAAAAAATATAAGTCAGGCTCTTCAGAATGTTGAAGTGTAATAATAATTATATAATTCTCTTTTGCTAACTTATTACTCCCTTCAATAAACACATTGAGATAATCAAAAATATTACAATCCTTTGTTGATAAAACTTGGGAATATTTACAATTAAGGATACTTAATAAAATAAAAAGTAAAATTAATACTTTATTTCTGAATAGGTTTAAAACCATTTTGTATTGATAAAACTGAATTTCCATTGTAATGTACTGTTTTTGCTCCTTCTATATATTTTGGTGCGTAGACAAAATTATTTGTACTATTAGGAAATGATGTAGCGGTTAATCTATCTCCTCCAAATCCTAATTTGCTGTATGAGAATGTGTTTGCTTTTGAATTTGTAATTGAAACTTCAAAACCAGAAGGTGTTATAGCAGCACCATACTGTACGGAATGACTATGTCCATATAGTGAGATACCAGAAGTATCATAGCCGCTATTTAACCCAACATATTGCTTGTCGTTGAAAGGAAATACTCCGAAAGGTAAGTTAGTAGTTCCTACAACAGTAGTTGAATTATCTGTCAATATATTAAACTCAACATTTGTATTCTCTGCTGCGAATTTAAAATACTCCAAAGCTTTTGATTCATTTCCTCCAAAATTCAATGTGGTGTGTTTATCACTGGTATTTCCCTCAGAGTCTTTTCCGTTTACTGCATAAACTTGAGTATTGTCTTTCACAAATCCTTTTTCACCAACCTCTACACCTTTAGCTCCGCTTTGTACTGTTCCGTCAGAATTAAAGTCCTTTGCGGCATGCACGACATCCGTGTTAGATTCAGACATCCAAGTTAAGGTACCATCTGCATTTAATTTATAAATATCTTCCGGAGCCATACCTGTGGGATCATTAAATCGCAACGGATTATTATACACAAAGGCATAAGGCGACCAACTTGGAAATTCTTCTGCCAACGGGTCAGGACTAATCCACCGTCCCCGAATATCTGATAAGGGTTGAGCGTCAGGGTTCGTCATATCACGTTCCACAAAATCAATAATTTTCTTTGACTTGGTATTGTAATAAACAGAGCCAATGATAACAATGCTGTCTAAGTCATGCCATTCAAGATATTTACCCTTGCTTAGGGTAGCGATTTTTGGAGTATAACCGTATTTTTTGAACGGATTTCCCACTTGTATGTTGTGTTCTCTGCGTTCTTTTTCTGCTTGACTAAGGCTGTCCTTTTCTTGTGCGGAAACAAATCCGCCCATAAGCAGCAAGTAAAAAATAAATAAAAATCTGTTCATAGTTCTAAGTTTGGGTTTTTGAGCTACCTCCTCAAGTTCAATCTCGTGAATCTTTTTTTGATACCTAGAAATAGTCTCTCTTTCACTTATTAAAAGCGCGACAAGTTCTTGTTTTGTAAGGCTTTCCAAGGCTTCTTTCATGATGTAAACATACGAAAAAATCACCGATAAAACCCAATAAAATCAAAGAAAAATCAAGAAATTTTGAATCTTTTTCTTGTCCT
>JBBAEI010000007.1:0-106544 GCA_041656055.1 Weeksellaceae bacterium | reverse complement strand
AGGTAGAGGCTTGGCAACAACACAGAAACAACAAAAATAGTAAAATCAATTGGCAATTTACAACAAACGACGCAAGACAAAAACTCAGAAGACTATATCCGTCAATTTATAATTAACAAAACACTAGCAGAGGGTTTACTGTTAATGAAATTTCAGAGGATTTATACATCACTTCAGACACAGTTAAATTTCACAAAAGGAAGTTATTTAAAAAACTTGAAGTCAACAATATTTCAGAAGCAATTGTTTGCGCTATCAATAATAAACTTATCTGAATCTCGATTTGAACTGGGGAGTTTCCCAATGCTGTTCCGACTTTGTTGATGCGGTTGTAATCATAAATACGGTAGGTGATGTCGGAAGTCTGTTTTTTTCTGAGCCAATTCATCTGAAAGAATCAAAATCCAGTTTTGCAAATCATGGTTTTCAAAATCCTTCAACGAGAATCTTTGCTTCAATCTCGGTTACGGATTCTCGGGTCAACTAAAAAATTGAAATAAAATGTGCTGCTGCTTTGGCGGTTCGGTCATCAATATCGTATTCAGGATTGTACTCTACCATGTCAAATAGTTTGATTTTACCGGATTGAATGGCGGTTTTGAGCAATGATTTCACCTGAAAAACGCTCAATCCATTGGTGCAGGGCGCACTGACTCCCGGCGCAAAAGCAGCATCCAATACATCCAAATCCAGACTCAAATAAAGCACATCGAATTTCTGAATAAAATCTTCCAATTTTCGCAAAGCAAAATTCAAATCAATATGAATTTCATCCGCCAAAACCACTTCCGTACCCAATTTTTCGGCCCGGTCAAAAAGTGCTGAAGTATTTCCGGTCGGCTGAATTCCGGCGACGAAATAATGAAATTCCTTGCCGTGTGTTTGACAATGATTTGCCATCTCAAAAAACGGTGTACCCGAAGTGCTGTGTTCCACCGGAATCCTCAGGTCAAAATGCGCATCGATGTTGATGATGCCAATGTTGTCAAATTGTTGAGCAATCCCAAGAAAATCACCGAAAGCCGTTTCGTGTCCACCGCCCAAAACAATCGGGAAATAATTGTTTCTAATCAATTCTGAAACACATTCGCTTTGTTCTTTTCTGGCTTTTTCTAAGTTTTGTCCATCCAAAACGATGTTTCCAAAATCGAAAAGTGATTTTTTTGTATCAAAATTATAAGGCAAATTTGCCAATGATTTTCGAATCAAATTCGGTGCTTTGGCAGCTCCGGTTCGGCCCTTGTTTCTTCGCACGCCTTCGTCTGAACAAAAACCTAGCAATGCAATGTTCGGTTCATTGATGGGTTGAAGATTTCCGAAATTCCCGATTTGCATTTTTTGATGCCATCTTGAACCCAACTCACCGTCCTCATCGTCAAAACGACCGGTCCAAATATTTTTGTCAACTAATTCTATCATAGTGTTTTGTATTTTGGAATTGACCAATGATATTTCAATGCCAATATCCTGATTATAATGATAAATAAGGCAGAAATTATAAAATTCCAAGTTCTTTCCACTTCAAAATGATTCAAAATCAAGTATAAAAATGCGCCTGCCAAACAGGCCGTGGCATAAACTTCTTTTCTGAAAATGACCGGTAATTCCTGCGAAAGTGTATCACGAATCACGCCACCCATGACTGCGGTAAACATGCCCATAATGGCTGCAATCAGCCAGTGAACATTGAATTCCAAAGCTTTCTCAGTTCCCACTACGGTAAAAAGCGCGATTCCAAGCGTGTCAAAAAGTGAGAATTTATTTTTGTATTTCATGATGGGTCGGTAGAAAAAATGCATGATTATAATCCCAAAAAAGGCTGCATAAATAAAATTGATGTCCTCTATCCAAACCAAGGGATAGCTGTCGAGCAATATGTCGCGGACGCTTCCGCCGCCAATGGCTGTAACAAGTCCGACGAATACTGCGCCAAACCAATTTTGACCTGCACCTTTGTTGGCTGCTATGATTCCTGAAATCGCAAAAACGACAGTACCAAAAATTTCGAAAATGTATTGGATAGACATCATCCGGAGTTTTTTATGCAAAATTAGTGTTAAAATCAGTAAAACATTTCAAGGTTTGGAAGTTTAAAAAAGTTCAAGGGCACGACGAATACCTACAAATACAAAATTCCCGAATTCATCAAAATTAAAATCGCACTTAATAGCCTGATAATTAGGAATTTCAATTTGATTATCGGTCATTGCCTGCTTGATAATTTCCTTGTTAATACTCATTTTTATACTGTTTACAGAACAATTATGATGTTTTGTTGTTTATAGAACAATAATGGAATTTTGAATCAAATTGAATCATTTAAGCTTTGCCCTATTTCCTTGGAAACAATAAAATCAAAGCCCTTTTACATAATCAATGTGCCTCCAACCAATTGTCTCCCACGCCTACATCCACAATCAGCGGAATGCTCAATTTCACTGCGCTTTCCATGGTTTCTTTGATGATTGGTTTGAGTGTTTCCAATTCCGTTTTTGGTACATCAAAAATCAATTCATCGTGTACCTGCAACAGCATTCTGGATTTAAAATTTTGTTTGAGCTCCTTTTGCAGACGAATCATTGCGATTTTAATCACATCTGCCGCACTGCCCTGAATCGGCGCATTGACGGCGTTTCTTTCGGCATGCCCACGGACAATTGCATTTCTGGAGTGGATGTCGCGCAGATATCTTCTTCTGCCCAAAATGGTTTCCACAAATCCTTGTTCTCTTGCCTTATGAATGCTCTTATCGATAAAATCTTTTAGGACCGGATAGGTTTCGTAATAAGTGTCTATCAGTTGTTTAGCTTCCGAACGCGAAAGTCCTGTTTGGTCGGCCAATCCAAAAGCAGAAACGCCATAAATAATTCCGAAATTCACGGTTTTTGCCTGACTTCTTTGTTCGCGACTTACCTCTTCGGGTTTGACTTTAAATACTTTTGCGGCAGTAGATTTGTGGATGTCTTCTCCGTTGTTGAAGGCTTCTACCATCGCCGGGTCGCCGCTCAAATGTGCGATAATTCTCAATTCAATCTGTGAATAATCGGCAGAAACCAACACCGAATTTTCATCTCTTGCCACAAAGGCTTTTCGGATTTTCCGCCCTTCTTCCGAACGAATCGGAATGTTTTGTAAATTCGGATTTACAGAAGCCAAACGGCCGGTTGCAGCCGTAGTTTGAATGAACGAGGTGTGTACCCTTCCGGTGTCTTCTCTGATTTCTTTTGGCAGCGCATCCACATAAGTGGATTGTAATTTCTGAAGTTGTCGATAGTTAAGGATGTAGTTGATAATTGGATGTTTGTCTTTTAATTTCACCAAAATTTCTTCGCCTGTGGCGTATTGACCGGTTTTGGTCTTTTTGGCTTTTGAATCCAATTTGAGTTTTTCAAAAAGAATATCGCCCAATTGTTTGGGTGAATTCAGGTTGAATTCTTCACCGGCATCGGCAAAGATTTTCTTCTCGAGTTTTTGAATTTCAGCTTGAATTGAGATGGATTGTTCAGCCAAAATTGATTTATCCAAACGAATTCCTTCAATTTCCATTTCTGTTAGGACTTCCATCAACGGCATTTCAATTTCTTCAAACAATTTTTGCATTTTCACTTCGGGAAGTTGAGGCGCAAAAAAATGTTTTAACTGCAAAGTGATGTCAGCATCTTCCACCGCATATTCTTTCTGGCTTTCGAGTTCGACCATGTCAAAACTCAGTTGATTTTTTCCTTTTTTACCAATCAGATTTTCAATGGGTTGTGTTTTGTAATTCAGGTAATTTTCTGCCAGGGCATCCATGCTGTGCCCCATATCGGGGTTGAGCAGATAATGTGCAATCATGGTGTCAAAGTGCTTGCCTTTCGGTTTGATGCCGTATTTGTGGAGCACCTTGTAATCATATTTCAGGTTATGACCGATTTTCAGGATAGAATCATTTTCAAAAAATGGTTTCAACTCATCTACAATGGATTGTGCTTCGGTAAAATCTTTTGGAAACGAAATATAATATCCTTTCCCAGGTTCAAAACTGAATGAAATTCCGACCAATTGGGCAGAAAGAGCGTCTAAACTATCGGTTTCGGTGTCAAAGGAAACTTCTGTTTGTTGTAATAATTTCTCAAGCAAAAGTTTTCTGGGAATTTTCCCATCGGTCAGTTGATAGAGGTGGTCATAGGAATTCAATTCCTTGAAACTCGTTTGTGACTGAATGGTTTCCTCCATCACTTCATCCCCAAAAAGCGAAGCCTGAACGGCTTTCTCTGAGACGGTTTTTGCTTGTTGCACCACTTCGTTTTGCAAATCGAAAGCGCGATAAAAATTTTCCAACAACCTTCTGAATTCCAATTCTTCAAAGATTTGTCGAATTTTCTGTACATCTGGTTTCTCGACTATCAGCTCTATTTCATTGAATTCAATCGGCGCATTGGTATCGATGGTGGCCAATTGTTTGGAGAGGATGCCGAGTTCTTTGTTGGCTTCTATATTCTCTTTCATTTTGCCCTTAAGGTCTGCCGTATTGGCCAACAGGTTTTCGAGAGAACCATATTGTTTCAAGAATTTTTTGGCGGTTTTTTCGCCCACACCTGGCAATCCGGGAATATTGTCCACGCTGTCGCCCATCATTCCCAGAAAATCAATGACCTGTATGGGGTCTTCTATTTCGAATTTTTCTTTCACCTCTTTGGGCCCCCAAATCTCAACGCCTTTTCCGAAAGCCGGCGGACGATACATCTTGATTTTGTCTGAAACCAATTGCGCAAAATCTTTGTCGGGCGTGACCATGTAGGTCGTATAGCCGTTTTGTTCGGCTTTTTTTGCCAAAGTTCCAATCACATCATCGGCTTCATATCCGTTGGAATAGAGCACCGGAATATTCATCGCACGGATGATGTCCTGAATGAAGGGAACGCCTGTTTTGATTGCTTCGGGCGTTTCTTCGCGGTTGGCTTTGTATTCGGGGAAATGTTCTGTTCGGATGGTCGGTTCACCCACATCAAAAACCACCGCCATGTGGGTGGGTTTTTCTTTGTTCACCACATCGAGCAGTGAATTGGTAAATCCCATGATGGCCGAGGTGTTCATCCCTTTGGAATTGATTCTTGGATTTTTGATAAATGCGTAATAACCTCTGAAAATCAATGCATAAGCATCTAATAGAAATAATCTTTTGTCTTCTGAATTCATAGGGAGTAAAGTTAGAGAAAAACTATGTAAAAGTCATAAATCAGTTGGTGCGGATTTAATTTTGCCTCGTTCGACAAAGGCCCGCATTATAAATCTGCGGCATGGTGGAGTTTTTGTGAAGAGGCCAAAAATGAAGCACTTTAGCCTATTTTAAATTTAACTTACCTGAATCGAGTCTCTAACTTTTCCAAAGTTTAAAACCCCAAGGGAGCGGGTTGTAATTGAGGGATTTAATGTATATTTGTTTCAATAAACTTGTTGAATTATGTCACATACAGCAAAAGTTGAAGATATTGATGCGCAAATAGCGAACTATGTTAATCGTTTGTCTGAAGTAAGGAAAAAAGCTGTTTTAACCGTTGCAAAAACCTTTGCAGAAGACGAAGCTGAGGAGTTTGAGAAAAAATGGGCAACCGGTATTTCTGAAGAAGAAACATTCGGTGCGGTTCATGATTTCATCAAAACATTGAAATGGGAGAAGAAGCAATAATCATTTACGCTCCGAGTGTTCGTGTCTATTTGATTGAGCTAATTGCCATACTTTACGAAAAAGAATATTTTGGTTTTGAAGAATCAGCACACGAATATGTTGAGCAAATTCGACAAAACATCCGGGTAGATTTGCCACAAGAAATCAAGTATCATACTGTCCCGAAAGAACTGAAACATTACGGAAAACATTACATAAACATAAAAGGAAGCAATCGTACAACCTGGTATGTAATTTTCGATAAAATCGACAATCGTTATTTTGTTGAATACATCACCAATAATCATTCTCCGCAAAGTGCATATTTCAATTTGGATTAACTCACCACTCTCCAAATCCGCTTAAAAACTTTTCCAGAGTTCCGAACTTTGGAAAAGTGGGTTTATTAAGTCCGTCAACCGGAGTTTTCAACTAAAAGAAGCAACACTTTGTTTAATCGTAAAGCAACAAATAAAACCTTCAATTATAGCATAACAAAAATGATTTAGAAGTAAATCTGTCAATTATAACAGAAACTTTTGTAATTTAGCATTGTTAATTCAATTACAATGGAAGAAAAATTGTTTTATAGAGAGGGTTATTTAGAGCGTATCAAACCTTTTATTGGCAAGCATATCATCAAGGTATTGACCGGACAACGAAGGGTAGGAAAAAGCTATTTGATGAAATTGCTGATACAGCAAATCAGAAAATCAGAAAATGTCAACATTATCTATATTGACAAAGAACAAGAACAATTTTCGGGTATCAATAATCACGAACAACTGTATGATTATGTGAAAACCCAATTGAAATCGGACAAAAACAACTATTTGTTTGTGGATGAGGTGCAGGAAATTGACGAATTTCAAAAATGTTTAAGAAGTCTGCTCAACGAACAACTTTGTGATATTTACTGCACAGGAAGCAATGCCCATATACTTTCGGGTGAATTGGCAACACAGCTTGCCGGACGTTATGTAGCGTTTACAGTTCATTCATTGAGCTATACCGAGTTTTTGAATTTCAATAACATAGCCGATAGTGACGAAAACCTGAACCGCTACCTGACCATTGGTGGAATGCCTTATCAGCACCATATTGGTACAGAACCAGCGATTGTTTTTGAATACCTGAAGAATGTGTATGCGTCCATTTTGCTAAAAGATGTGGTCAGCAGGGAAAACATACGAAATGTAGCGTTATTAGAAAATTTGGTGGCGTTTTTGGCGGATAATACAGGAAGTTTGCTTTCGGCACAAAACATCAGCAAATACCTGAAATCCCAACAAATTAAAATGCCTACACAAACCGTTATCAATTATCTGAAAGCGTTGAGCAATGCGTATTTTATTCATCGTACACAACGAGCGGATATACAAGGATTGAAAATTTTTGAAATCGGCGAAAAATATTATTTTGAAGACCTCGGTATTCGCAACAGCGTAAGAGCATTTAATTTTCGTGCAGACATAGCAAAATTGATAGAAAATGCGGTGTATATACAACTGTTGCGTTTGGGGTATCAGGTTTATACAGGCAAAGACGGAGAAAGAGAAATTGATTTTATCGGTGAAAAAGACGGGGAACGCATATATGTTCAGGCGTGCTATCTGCTTGCAGATGAAAAAGCCGTTGAGCGGGAATTTGGCAATCTGATGTTGATTGAAGATAATTACCCGAAATATGTGGTAACATTAGACCCTTTTTCTCCTCATACCACTTATAAAGGAATCCGTCAGTTGCACCTACGAGAGTTTTTGAAGTCAAAGGAATTTTAAATTATAAAAATCAACAAATAAGCATTTTTGCTCAACCTGACCTGAGTAGATTTCCAACTTTTCCAAAGTTCCAAACTTTGGAAAAGTTGGAATTTAAAGCAGGAATAGATTGAAAAGTACCCATAATGATATAGCCTGCCAATCATAAACTACTTGGAGTATTTTATATTTTGTATGTTTGCCCGCAAATTCCAAAAAAGCATTTTCAGAGAGATGATATTTTTTAATTCATATTTAATGTAAAAGAGTGTATATGAGTAAATTAAATTGTTTAAAAACATTATTGGCATTGTTTTTAGTTTTGGGGGTATTCACAAGCGTTTCGGCGCAGTGTTTTCCCGAGGAAGTAGTAACATCGGCGTATGCAACCGGTGGTGATGGACAATATAAAAGCGAGATTCTATGGTTCACATGGGGTTCTGATGATGCAAATCAATATCCATATGGGCGTGATAATGAAGATTTACAAATCGGATCAAAATCCTTTGCTTCCATAGATTTGGGGTTAGATACTTATTTATGCGTGGAGATGGAAATTACAAATATCGAGTCTGTTGGTAGCTTAGATTCTGCTATTGCAAGTTATCGTTCGGGGAATTTCGAGGGAGACTCTTTTGATAAACTCTATAATATTGGTGGTATCAACGAAGAAAATCAATTGATTGCAGGGATAGTAAACAAGAATGATGCCGGAAGAGCAGTGGTTTCTGTGTCAGCCAAAGCTTGGTTAGACGGTATTCCATACAAATTAAAAGGCTTGGTCATCGCAGATGCAGAATCCCTTAACGGAACTACTGAAACTACTTATGCAACCGCTTCTGGCGAGTGGACAGTGATAGAAGTACGGAAAAACGAAGGTGCCGGTGTATATAGAGTAAGAAAAAGAACAATTGATGAATCGACACAAGAATTTCGATTTGTTCAAGGAAATGACCAGAATACTGCTGCCATTACATTTTTAAAATTCAATGATGCGGCTTATGGAGATTTCAATGACGCTTATCCTATTCAATTTTCTGTTGATTTAAAAGGAGGAGGGAAGCAAGCGTTCGCAATAGGACTGGTTCCGGGTGCTATTGATTTAGGTGATGCCCCTTCTTCTTATGGTGATGCGATACACTTATTGAATGATTTGATAATTAATTCCGATGGAATTATTGCCACCACAGACACAGAGGATACAGAAAATAATACAGTTGATTTAAATACCGCTGACTATTCACCGGGCGGACTTGCGCACGAATCCATCAAATACTTGGGGTCAATAGCACCGGATGCTGACACCGAAACGATGTACTCCATAAAAGCTGATGGGGACGACCTGACAGGTGCTGCCGGACCTCAGGAAGAAGATGCTTGGCCTTTGGCTTTGAGAGAGGTGAATTTATCAGACGTAGATAGCGGAAATTCGATATCCGCAACAATTCTTTATAATGCAGGTGAAGCGGATGATATTATTTCAGGTTGGATAGACTTTGACGGAAATGGAGTTTTTGACGATTATGAGATGCAATCAGCAACCGTAACTTCTGCTGGTGACGGAAGCGTGAATCTTGAATGGACTGTGCCAAATAACCCTGACATCTCAAAGGGAAGATTTTATGTGAGATTGCGGTATTTTGATAAAAACGTGCCAATCGAACAAAGGATTCCTACTGGAATTGTAGAATTAGGTGAAGCGGAAGACCACGTAATCTATTTCCCTTGTTATAAATCCGCAAAAGAAGGCGTGGGGTTAAATACAGAAGTAGGTATTTCTGCATTGGGCAGAGACGCATTTAATGAAGATAATTGGCCACAAATCAGAAAAAGTGCATGGTTGGCATTGGAATCACGCACCAAAGGTTTTGTGCCTAACCGACTTTCAACGGCGCAACGTGATAGTATTCCTCAGAATCAGCTTGTAGAAGGAATGATGATTTATAATACCACAATCGATTGTCTTCAGATTTATGTAGGAGAGGAAGCACAAGGCGGATGGCATTGCTTCAAACAACAAACTTGTCCACTTGATTAATAAAAGGAAAATAAGATGAAAAAAATATTGATAATAATAGGATTATTGAGTTCAGTTGCGGTTTTCTCGCAAGTTGCAATTGGGAAAGATGAAGTATCTTCCGCTTCTGTAAGCCTTGATTTTGGAGAGGAGCCACGAGGACTTCTTCTGCCATGGGTTGATGATGTCGAAGCGATGAATAACCCTGTAAATGGAACGATTATTTATGATCTTTCTGATCACAAAGTAAAAGTGAGATATGACAATGATGTTTGGGAAGATTTAAGCATAATTTCAGGCGATGCAGACGATAGCATACAGAATGGCAAGTCGGATGTAGCCACAGCCAAGGTGAGTCTTGGGACACCTGCTCAAGATTCCCCGGAC
Source organism: Weeksellaceae bacterium (assembly GCA_041656055.1). GTDB lineage: Bacteria > Bacteroidota > Bacteroidia > Flavobacteriales > Weeksellaceae > Moheibacter. The sequence goes on along the minus strand of JBBAEI010000007.1, from coordinate 96,733 downwards.
GGAATTCTTGTTTTAGAAGAAACCGATAAAGCAATGGTTTTGCCTAAGGTTATAAAACCGCACTTGAATATCGAAAATCCATCCCCGGGAATGATGGTTTATGACCCGGAAGAAAATTTATTCTGTATTTATAACGGGACTGTTTGGACTTTCTGGAAAGCAAATAATTAAGGGTTTACATAACTCTAAAGTATTTTATATTTGACAAAGCGTTAAGGAAATCTTCATTGTTTGAAGGTTTCCTTTTCATTTTAAAAAAGAGATTATAATAATTGCGACTGATTATTAACTGTTTTATGCCCTCAAAGAGGTCAGCTATTTGTAGGAAAACGATATTCCGAAACATACGTCCGCTGGCTGAGGCCAAACAATCAAATCAAATTATTTTTCTATAAACGAATCCTCCAGATTCTTTAAATTCGTTCGATATAGAAAAGAAATTGATTGAATATGAATAACTTGTCATTTCGACAAATAAAAAAAGCAGATCCAAAAATTCAATTTTGACCTGCTTTTTATATTGAAATCGAATGCTTTAAATTATTGTATTGCCGCTAGGGCTGCATCGTAATTTGGTTCGTGGGTAATTTCAGCAACTTGTTCTTCGTAAACGATTTTCCCTTCCGGATCAACGACGATTACGGCACGACTCAGCAGACCTCTCATAGGGCCGTCGGCCAGTTCCACACCGTAAAGATTTCCGAAATCAGACCTGAAATCTGAAAGTGTGATTACGTTGGTAATGCCTTCAGCTGTACAGAATCTGTTGGAAGCGAATGGTAAATCCTTTGATATGCCCAACACCACTGTGTTGTCCATTCCGGCGGCCTTTTCGTTAAAAGCCCTGACAGAAGCCGAACAAGTGCCGGTGTCAAGACTTGGAAAGATGTTTAAAATCACGAATTTCCCTTTGTAGTCACTCAGGGATTTCTCACTTAAATCATTGGCAACCAATGTGAAGTTTTCGGCCATAGTTCCCACTTGGGGTAAATGTCCTACGGTATGAATTTCATTTCCGCGCAGTGTAATCGCAGTTCCATTTTGATTTGTCATAACTGTTTCAATATTTTCTTTAGTCGTATTATTTTTTTGAGAAGAAGAATTACAAGCCAAAAGCCCTGTAAGTATGATGATTTGTAATCCGGCTTTTATCATTTGATTTTCAATAGCTTATTTGCTTTCACCATCCAATTTTCAAGCGATTACAAATGTGTTTTTTCAGAATATTATCTCAAATCCGGGTTGAAAGGATTTCCAAAATCATAGCCAAGGCTGACCAAGAAACCGTTTCCGGCTTCTTTGGAAATATCAGAAAGACCTACATCATAAGACATTCCCAATTTCAAATCGCCGATTTTCATTTTCATAATCGGAGAAACGCTCAATCCCTGCCCCCCGTTTTTATCCAAATCTTGTCGGTAACCAAGTCCGATTTCTAATCCCTGATTGCGGTCGCCAAATGAAAAATGCGACATCAGGTTTAAATCAAAAATCCGGTGAGAGTTGGAGTCAAGATTCATCACCACAGAAGGTTCCAATCGGATTCCGTCAGTCAAATAAATCTGATAACCAGCCATGAAGCTGAACCATGTGGGAATAGGCTCAATCCCGTCTGCAACTGCTTCATTCTGAATCAATGGAATGTCTAACACCGAAACCCCCGCGAAGGCACCCGCATATTTGAATGAAATCCCGAGATTGAAATAATTCATATTGAAGGTCGGGTCTTTCAGCAAAGGATCATTGGGATTATTCACAATGACTTTGTCCAAATCCAATTTCTGTTGCATAAAATTATAAGACACCCCAAATGAAAACATATCTTCGGGTTCATCGTCTCTGTAATCCCTTCTGGAATTGATGGGAATATGATAAGCTGCCGTCAGATTCAGCCCTCTCAATCCCGTCAAACCGTTTCTGTCATTGAAAATGTACATCCCAAATGCCAAACGATCAACCACAGTGGCATGCGCACTGAAAGTCTGTGTATTCGGGCTTTCAGGCAAATCAGACCATTGGTTTCTGTAAGTGGCATTCATGCTCAAGACCTCAGGATTAACTCCTGCGTAGGATGGGTTGATTAAATATTTGTCACCAACTAAATAGTGATTATAAAAAGGGAGTCCTTCCTGTGCAAACACCTGAAAGGACAATGAAATTAAAATTATCGTAAAAAATATTTTTCTCATGAATTCAATCTCTTTAACTAACGAAAAAGTGTGTTATTTATTTCAAATCGAAATTTTAATAAAAGAACTACAAATATTGGAAAAATCCCTTTTAATAAAAACACTTTTTCAATTTGTTTTTATCGCTGCTTTAACGATAAAAATTTGGCGTGTCGAATCTACAAAGATTTTTCTAAATACTTAGAAAAAAAAACTTTTATGCCAATTTATTTTCCACGCTTAGATATTTTCCTGAATCCAATTGAGGAATCTGCCCAAAATGCTCTTTTTTAATCCGCTTTCAATACCGCGCCAAAGCTGGTTGAAAAAAGAGCGTTTTTCCGCTCTATCTACTTCCACATCTACATTTTGCCCTTCTTCTTTCGAGTTTTTTCTGATGGTCGTATTCGCCAAAAAACTGTCAAAACCTTTTCTGGTTTTGTCGCTTCTCAAAATAGCTGTATTCAGGTCGTTGAATTTCATGTGAAATGGGCCTTCGATATGCCGGTTGTCACCTTTGAAATTGAAATTCACATTTTGGATTGTACCGGAAGCACTGACGTGCAGATAATCTGTGAGGAAAGCATTCATCGCCGCCGCATTCAGATTGTCAATATTTGCATGAAAAGTGAAAGCATCTGAGCGATTGCCTACGTCAAAATTCCATTGCACCTTCGTTTCGCCGCTGTTCATGAATTTGGTTTTTATATCCATAGAAATCAGCGTGTTCCGGTTCTTTATTTTTCCGGAATTGAGGTTGCGAATGACTGCGTTTAGTTGTATGAAACTCAGTTTCCCGGGGGCAGTAGCATCTTCATTGGTTTCTTCGTATTCCACTTGGGAATCGGTGATATGCATTTCATCTACTCCGAACGGCAAACCGATATTTCTAAGTTTTTCATTGAAGAAAGTCCTTGGGCGCGTGTCCCGCGGCGGATTTTCTCCGGTGAAAGCGAAAACATTCAGATACATGTTCTTGATATTGAGTCTGTCGGCCGTCAGTTCGCCTTGTCCATTTTGATCAAACAGATAATTTTTCAATTCAATTTTCGGAATTTTCACGGTATAAAGTTCTTCCTGCAATCGGAGGGAAGCGAGGAACTGTGTTCGGGTTTTTGTGGGGGCATAATGAAAATCATTGATGTACAAATCCTTGTTGGTCAACGACAAAGATGAAAGTGAAAGTTTGGAATAATTATTGGGCGCAAAAGTGACCTCCCGAGTACGCAGATTAATATCAGCATATTTCAGCGGAACGATATTGGTGAAAGTGCTTTGATTCATTTCTAAATCCTCGGCTGCTACATTGAAATCTTTGATGCTGATGGGATGCTTTTTACCCAAAGTATTCAAGATAAGGTTTCCGTTGATGTTGAGGGATTTTAATTTCAAATCCAATCGAAATTCATTGTGTTCTTTCTGTTTTCTATCTCGCTTTTGATTTTCTGGATTGCCCATTTGTCCCAAATTGATTTTACCGTCCATATTTTTCAACGAAAGATTTTGAGCGGAAAGATGAGGAATCCCCTTTTCAAAAGTATATTCATAACCGGTCAAATTGAGTTCCGGAACTGTTACCACATTTTGGTTGTCAGGATTTCCGGTGAAATATTTCAGGTTCTCCAAATGAATGTCCCGGCTGTTGATTTCAATGTTGTTGGCTGCGACAGAAGAAGTCCGGTTGATATGGTATTGCAAGCTGTTGGCACGTACACGATAATCACCGTATTTGAATGGGATTTCGCCTTTCTCGGTTTCCTCGTTCATTTTTAGTTTGCTGATTTCCGCTTCTAATTTTTCCAACCGTATTTCCTCTTTTTCATCAGCGCGCAGCAGCAGAAAATGTCCGTCTTGGATTTTCAAGTTATCCAGAATGATATTCAAACTGAGACTTTCTTCCGACTTCTTTCCTTGGGCATTCGTTTTCAAAAGTTTGATTTTCGGAGAAGTAAGCACGATTTCCTTCAAAGACAAATAGTTGCCCTCGAAATGAATGTTTTTGAAAGTGAGATTTTGGGCATCAACATCAAAGAGATTAGTTTTCTCGGGATACTTTTCAATAAATTCAGGATGTGATAAAAGCGGAAGCATGCTGAATCCGTCAATGCTGATGATGCCGTTTTCAGTTGTGATTTCATGGGCTTTGAATTCGTAGATGTCGTCACTTTTGTACAGGAAATTTTTTCCCGTAATAGAATAATCATCAAACATCACGGGCAGACTTTTCTTAATGCTTTCTTCCGTCAACAGCAGGTTTTTGAAATCGAGATTCAGTTCTTCTACCGCAACCAAAATGTCTTCTGTATGTTTAAAAACGCTGATGTTTCCATCGCTTAACTGTACGTGTTTGAAGAAAAACCATGGTTTGTTTTTTTTATTTTCCGAAGAATTATTCTGTTCCGCAGGTTGGGGCAGGATGATTTTCAGGTCGGGTGCCTCCATGACCACGATTTTGGATGTGATTCTGTTTCGGAATAAGGCATTCCAGATTCCGAAATCCAGAATTTTCATTTTCGTAACTTTGCCTTCTATTTCCACGATGGAACTGTCTTCTTTGCTCTTGCTGTGGATTTCCACATCACTTAAATCAATATCACCTGAAAAAAGACCAACACTCAGATTGCTATAAGAAATGTCATAAGGGGATTTTTCTTTGACGATTCTTGGTAGGTTGTAATTCAGCCAGTAATTAAATCCCATTGAACCAAAGAATCCGAGGGTGATGATAATTCCCAATATCCAAGCTGTCCTTTTTAATCTTTTGTTCATAGGCATCTACACTCTTAAAATTTCGCCGGGTTGTCGGGATGAATCCTGATTTAAAGCCCATAAAAATAACTATAATTTGGATGTAAGCTGTAAGAGCCTGTTTAAAATTCATCTAATAATTTGTTTATGCTTCTTTTTGGCTGCAAAGTCGTTAAATTTTTCACGATAGCTTCCGACAATCGTTGCAAAATTTGCCTTTTTTCGCTCAAAAATAACTTATAAACATTTTTACAATATAAATTTAAACAGGCTCTAATTTACTTTTTTCAAAAAAAAATTGAACCTGATGAATTTTCAGGCTCAATTTTGAAATGCTTTTAGGTAACTGTATTTGTTTTTTATTGATTTTTCACTGAAACATGGCCAACAAATTTCTGGGCAGTTACATTGGCATCCCCCGGAATATCAATGATGTACCAATAATCACCGGAAGAAACGTTTCTTCCCAAATATTTTCCGTCCCATTTATAATCTCCTGTGAAATTGGTGTTTACAAATATTTTTCCAAAGCGATCAAAGATTTTGATGGTGGCTTCCGGAGTAGCGGCAATCCCTCTGATTTCCCAGAAGTCATTGATTCCGTCATTGTTAGGAGAAATGAAGTTCGGAACAAAAAGGATGGTTACATTTTTGGATGAAATCGCACAGCCGGCTTCCCGAACGTAAATTGTATAAGTTTCACCCGGTGTCAGATTCGGAAAATAAGGACTGCTTTGCCAGAATATTCCGTCTAAAGAATATTCCACTTCCGTATTATCTCCTCCTTGAACACTTACTGTAACATTGCTTCCGTCGATGTTAAATCCTAAAATATTGGGGGTACCAATCACTTCAACCGGAATGGTAACCGGAACCGCACATTCCATTTCGCCTTCATTCGGTGTGAAGGTATATTCCGAGGAACCTGTAGTAATGATTTCCGCAGGGAACCAAGTACCCTGAATGCCGTTGATGGAAGTGTTGGGCAAAATTTCGGCTTCTGCACCCTGACAATAGGTACTCTCAAATTCAAATTCCGGAATGATGGATGAGGTAACGGTGATTTCTCTTGTTATTACCTGTGCGCAAGGTTCATTCGGATTTGGTGTAAAGGTATAAGTGAAAGTTCCCGGGCTTTGGGTATCAATAGTTGCCGGTGACCAAACACCTGAGATGCCATTGTCGGACAGTGTTGGCAATGCCGGTTCGATGGAACTTTGACAGATATCTTCCGGCAATACAAATTCCGGGAAAATTTGGTCAACTACGGTAATTTCTATGGAGAAATTGTCCGCACATTCATCATTCGGGTCAGAAGTGAATGTATAAAGTGTAGTTCCTAATGTGTTGGTGTCAATGGAAGCCGGAAACCAAGTCCCCGCAATGCCATTGTTGGAAGTCAAAGGCAAGGCCGGTGCCGCTGAATTGAAACAGAATTGTTCTTCAATATTGAATTGTGGAACCGTCAAATCTATAATTGTAATATCAATGGTTCTTGGCAATGCGCATTCTGCACTTGGGCTTGGCGTAAAGGTGTAAGTAACCGTACCGATATTATTTGTGTCAATCGTTGCGGGAGACCATGAACCCGGAATACCGTTGTTGGAATTGCCCGGTAGGGCAGGTGCGGTTGCTCCCAAACAAAATTGTTGTGGAATACTGAATTGTGGAATTATTTCAGTCGTGATTGAAATATCGCGGGTAATGACCGTCGTACAACCTTGATTTTCATCGGGTGTAAATATATATTGAACAGTTCCGGGTGCAGAAGTATCAATGGTTGCCGGCGACCAGCTCCCTGTGATGCCATTGTCCGAAGTCAGAGGCAGGGCAGGTGGTGTGCTATTTTGACAATATTCTAACAAGAATGTGAATTCTGGCGTGATTGTTTCGTTGATAGTAATGAAAATGTTCGTGGGTTCAGCACATTCTTCTTCCGGATTTGGCGTGAAAGTATATTGAACCGTTCCCGGAGTGGAAGTGTCAATTATTGCAGGAAACCAAACGCCCGTGATACCGTTGTCAGAAGTTCCAGGTAAGGTTGGGACTTCATCATCCTGACAGAATTCATATTCCAAATTATTGAATTCCGGTGTCTGGGTCGGTACGATAGTAACTTGTATGGTAACTTCCTCGAAACAGGATTCATCCGGGACAAATGTAAAATCATAAGTACCCGGTACAGAAGTATCAATGACAGCAGGAGACCACTGACCGACAGCCCCTTCATTGGAAGGTGGTAAATTCGGTGGAACTGAGTCCTGACACAACGGTGGTACTTCATCGAATGTTGGTGTCATGACAGGAAGTATGGTTATTTCAATCTGTACAGGATAAGTTGCGCATTGATTCGGATCCGGCAAGAATTGGTAAGTGCCGCTGTTGTTGGGATCAAATGCCGGTGACCATGTTCCGGTATAACCCTCCAAAGAGGTTTCCGGCAATGGGTTTTCGCTATCGGGGCATAAAGGAGGAATCTCTGCGAATGTCGGCGGATAATCCGGTGGGAGGCATTGACTGACTACCACCAAATGTCGGGAGCAAGATTGCTCATCCGGGCAGCATTGCGCATAAAATCTTTTTCCGGCCGGACAGGAGCCATCAGGGTTTTGATAATAGAATGGAGAACCCACACCCACTAATTCGCCGCCTTCGGCTTCGTCGTACCATCTCACTTCGTTTCCATCACCACAGCCGCCTTCCAATACAGCGGTATAGGTTAGAATCGTACCATCAGGCCCCATTTCACATTCCGTGATGTTCGTGAAATTCCCAGGAACAGGGTCATACAAAGGTACTTCCGCAGCTACAGTTTCCAATCGGAAAGTGATGGTACTAGCTTCGATAACATCCGGTGAACCCCAACACCCCGTATTGCCATCCGGTTTTCCGGTCAGCACAAAAGACTGAACCCCACTTACGACCTCACTGTTGCAGAAAGTCATATCAAAGGAAAGTCCAAAAGGTGTGGAACAATTCATGGAAGATTGCCCAAAATTATTCCAAGGTTGGCCATCCATATTTGTAGGGTTACATTCAGAACAACTGTTTCCGGTCGTTCCATCATAATAAAACCCTGGCCCGCCGGTTTCTTGTGCGGAACAGGATGCACCGGTACAACTATCCTGTGCAATCCAACCGGTTGGGAGATTTACATCTGTAATGGTAATGCCGGATCCGGTCGGAAAGAAGATACCATGTAGCCAGTTGGCATTAGGATTAGTGTCCCATCGTACACCTGTCATGTCGATTTTCACAGTCGAAAATCCACAGGGATCCGTGATTTTCAATTTCCCGTCTTCCACGATACTTCCTTCACTCGACATCAAGGTGGCGGTCACCAATGTCGGAGAAAAGCCTGAACAGCTGTCAAATCGTCCGGTTATGGAAGTGGATAAAACAGTAATCTGCTGAGCTACAATAGCCTGAGACAGGAATAAGAGCAAGATGAATAATTGTTTTCTCAAATTGTTTGTTTTGTGTGTTATAGGAATTTCTTCCTGTGTTAATCAACTCTCAGTTCTCAATTAATTTTTATATTTCATTAAAAACTTTTCAATGTCAGGTAGTATGGGTTCAATCGATGAATCTTGCGAGGACAAGTATCTTTCAGCCATGAATACTTTGTCTTTCGGGCTGATTTTCGGGTTATAAAAAACTCTCAATATCGATGCCCTGTAAAAATTTAATTTTTGGGCGACCTCGGAACTGTCATTCAGATTATTCAGTTTATTTACGACATCTACGGGCAATTCCACGGCTTCGCTGTTGCTCATCAAAAACTGAATCCGATCAATGATTTCATTGCCGGGCAAAGACTTGGAAGCGTCAAAGACCAAATAGTTGTTTTGAACCGTATTTTGTTGTGAAAAGACGGAAACCGACAAGGCAAACAGACAGAACACTGCAAAGTTTTTAAATTTCATAAATTTTTATATTTCAAATTGTGAAAGCATTTGCCTTCATCAATTCAGATTTAAATTCATTCAAATTATTTTCAACCACCAAATTTATAAAAAATAAGACTTCTATCATATTTTTTAACACGAACTTTTATTAACCAAGGCAGAATGAAAGACGTTTAATTATGTAACTTTCTAATTTCTGACTTCAAACCGCTCAGTTGACACCTAAGCTTCGGCTTTTTTCGTATCATTTTGACTTCGCAAGATGCCCCCTACGCTGACTGCTTTGGTTTATAAAATATCGAATTTAATCCCTTGCGCCAAAGGAAGATTCGTGGTGTAATTGATGGTGTTGGTCTGTCTTCTCATATACACTTTCCAAGCGTCAGAACCGGATTCACGTCCGCCTCCGGTTTCTTTTTCTCCACCGAATGCGCCCCCGATTTCAGCACCGGAAGTTCCGATATTCACATTGGCAATACCACAATCTGAACCGGCTGCACTCAGGAATTTCTCGGCTTCTCGCAGATTGTTGGTCATAATGGCTGATGAAAGTCCCTGTACTACACCGTTTTGTAATTCGATGGCGTTTTCTACTTCTCCGGCATATTTAATCAGATATAAAATCGGTGCAAAAGTTTCATGTTGAACAATTTCATAATGATTTTCCACCTCTGCAATTGCGGGTTTCACATAGCAACCGCTTTCATATTCGGAGCCTTCCAAGACACCGCCTTCGACCAATATGGAACCGCCTTGTTCTTTGATTTTCACCAATGCATCATTGTAATTTTTCACGGCATCGGTGTCAATCAATGGGCCAACATGGTTGTTTTCATCCAATGGATTCCCGATTTTCAGTTGTCCGTAAGCTGCGACGATTGCATCTTTTACTTTTTCATAAATAGATTCGTGAATAATCAGTCTTCGTGTCGAAGTGCATCTTTGCCCTGCGGTACCGACAGCACCAAAAACGGCACCGATTACGGTCATTTTCACGTCAGCATCCGGAGTGACGATGATGGCGTTGTTTCCACCCAATTCCAATAAGGCACGTCCCAATCTCGCTGCTACTTCCTGTGCTACGATTTTCCCCATTCGGGTAGAACCAGTAGCAGAAATCAGTGGAACTCTTTTGTCTTTGGACAAATATTCTCCAACCTTGTAATCTCCATTGACCAAACAAGAAATTCCTTCGGGTAAATTGTTGTCTTTCAATACTTCCTGAAAAATATTTTGGCAGGCTACTCCGCACAAGGGTGTTTTTTCGCTGGGCTTCCAAATTACGACATCGCCACAAATCCAGGCCAAAGCAGCATTCCAAGACCAAACGGCTACTGGGAAGTTAAATGCGGAAATCACCCCAACAATTCCCAACGGATGGTATTGTTCGTACATTCGGTGTCCGGGACGTTCGGAGTGCATGGTGTGGCCATACAGCATTTTGGCTTGTCCGGTTGCAAAATCACAGATGTCAATCATTTCCTGTACTTCGCCCAATCCTTCCTGATAAGATTTGCCCATTTCGTAGGAAACCAGTTTTCCTAAACTGGCTTTATGCTGTCTTAATTTATCTCCAAATTGGCGTACAATTTCTCCTCTTTTGGGAGCCGGAGTCGTTCGCCAAACCTTGAAGGCCGCTTGTGCGGCTGTGATTACTTTTTCGTAATCTTCTTGGGATGTGGTGGTGACTTTTCCGATTAATTTTCCGTCAACAGGCGAATAAGAAGCAATGGTTTCTCCACTTCCAAACCATGCTGAACCGGTTGAAGTTCCGGCATTCATATCGCTTAATCCAAGTTGTTTTAATTCTTCTTGTGATAATTTTCCCATGTCTGTTTGATTCTGTTTTTATTTAATTTTTTATAAAAAAGGTTTACAAAGTTAGTAAAAATCGAAGAATGATTTGAATAATCTACAATCAAAAAGCCCCCTGAGTTTCAGGAGGCTTTCTGTAGTTTAAAATTCTGTTAGTACTCGTCAACACAAAATATGTCAACGGCTACTTTATCATTTCTTGACAATCTTGAAGGTTTCCACTTGTCCGCCTTCGAGGATTGTTCTGAACACATATACGCCTTGTGGTAAGGTTGTTACATCAATCTGTCCGCTGTTTAGTTTGTCCCCGTTCAAGTTCAAAACTTGCTGTCCAGCCAAGTTGTAAGCCGTTACTGACTGAATTCCTGCTTTTGAAGTGATGTTCAACACATCTCTGACAGGGTTCGGATAGTAAGCGAAGTCAAATGCCAGCAAATCGTTGGTTGGAAGGGTTTCACAGCTTCCTTGCAGCTTCATCACTCCATCCATCGGCTCTTGGAATACTTCTGTAGAAGTCTGCCACATACCGTCAAGGTAGATGTACTCTTCATTATCTGAATTGATGGTAGAAGTTACTTCCCAGTAAGAAGCACTAACGTTTGCATCAATGGATACGCCCATCCAGTAAACAGTTTCAGTGGTATCGTTGCCATCCAAAACAATTCCTTCAAGGTTAAACAGATATTTAGCGAGTGTAAATCCACCTGTGTTCATAATGACAGTTACGGAAGTAGGCGCAACAGCAAGGTTGCTGACAACTTCTTCGCCGGGTCCGTTGCCTGTGTCAGCATAGAATCTGAAGTCGGCGGCATCTACGGGAACTCCTGTAGGAATAACCAAGTTGATTTCAGCGACATCAACGAGGAAACGCTGGTTCACGTTAACCACAAAGTCATTTGCGATTTCAAGCAAGTGCAGGTTTCCGTGTGCATCTTCTAAGTTGTTGCTTGGGGTTTCATGGCCACATCCGGGCATCACGGTAGTGAATGTAGCTTCGTTGGAAGTGGTTGTTTCCCCAGAATTCAGACAGGTTACAATCAATCTCCAGTCCACACTTACGTTGGGTTGGGTAGGTGCGGTGGCAAGATGATGTGCATATTGTGTCAGCAATTCTCCTTCGTTTACCCATCCTGCATCTTCGGTATTAGACTGCCACTGGAAAGTTAAATCCAATGCGAAAGAGTACCCTGATGATTTCACGGTGTAAGTAGAACCCGGGTTTCCGAATGCCGGATCCACAGAAACAGTTCCTGCCTCCGGTGTACCTTCACATGGTTCCGGTTCTCCGATGATTACGGTGTAATCTTCAGCTTCTCCAAAGGATGCGGATACACAAGGGTTGATAATGTCTCCGGCAACGTTCCATTGATAAATAATCCTCATTCTGTGTTCTCCCGGAATGGCATCAGCCAAATCCATGGTGATATCCACAGTCTGGTTAGGCTGGATACCGCTTGCGAAACCGACTCTTTCAGCGTCTTCAAAAGTTCCGTTGTCATTGAAGTCAATCCAAATGGCTGCGCCGTGGCTTCCGGAGCCGCTTGAGCTGGTCAGTGATGCGGTGTGTTCCGGATTGGTCAACATGGTTGACATGGCCGTAAAGTCTCCGTATCCACCGGGGCTGAATCCGCTGTTGATGTTCTGGATTTCTTCTAATTCAAAGCTCTGGATGAAGTCCGATGTGGAGCTGAAAGAAGGTACACAATAAACGATGGTTGTAGTAAATGTAGCAGTATCCGAGAAAGAAGATTCGCCGGATAATGTACAGGTTACCTGTAATCTCCATTCTACATTAATTCCTACAACGCCCGGTGCGGTTGCAGTGTAGTCCATATAATAATCGGTAGCTTCACCTTCATCTACCCATCCGTTGCCGTCTGTGTTGGATTGCCATTGATAACTTAATCCGTTTCCGTAAGAATAACCACTTGCTGAAACGGTATAAATTGAATCAGGGTTTCCTTCCGATGGGGTAATCGTAATGTTTCCACCATTCGGCGTTCCTTCACAATCTTCCAATTCTCCAACAACAAATTTGTAGTCTTCAAATTCGCCGTAGGTAAATCCGGTGGCACAAGGGTCTATATCTCCAGTGGCACTCAACCAGTGGTTAACGATTCTCATTCGTTTCTCTCCCGGCGTAGCATTGGTCGGCACTTGGAAGGTTCCGTTTTGGGAACTTATATAGCTTGAAGAGGCATACATGACTTCATCAGCGGAGAAAGTTCCGTCTTCATTCCAGTCCACCCAGATTCTGAATCCGAAAGTACCGCCCTCAAATACAGCGTTGAAACTCACCTCCTGTCCGGGTACTTGTACTATCTGGTAGTCATTGTAGAAATCGCCATATCCTCCCGGAGAGAATCCACTGTTTAGATTGCTGATGTTTTCCAGTCCGTCAGTAGTGGTGAAATCATTGATGTAACGTGCAGCATTGGTTCCTTCTGGGGTACAGTGCAGCCTGTCCACCACAAAGGTAGCTACGTTGGAAGTAGCAGATTCGCCTGAATTGTTACAAGTCAAGACCAATCTCCAATCTACGGTATCATTTAATTCACCGGGAGCAGTAGCCGTATAATTTGAATAGAATTCAGAAGCTTCTCCTTCATCCACCCATCCTGTATCATTCAGATTGGATTGCCATTGGTAACTTAGTCCGTTTCCGTAGGTATATCCTGTAGAAGAAACTATGTAGGTCATTCCGGGGTTCCCGCTTTCAGGATTAACCGAAACAGTTCCCGGATCCGGTGTTCCAGTACAGTCATCCAATTCACCGATAATCACCGTGTAGTCTTCAGCTTCTCCAAAGGATGCGGATACACAAGGGTCGATAGTGTCTCCGGCAACATTGTATTGGTACACCACTCTCATTCTGTGTTCCCCTGTGGCAACGCCTGCTATGCTTATTGGGATTTGCACGGTTTGGCTGGCGCCAATATTGCTGAGGAATCCTACTCTTTCGGACAATTCAAAAGTTCCGTTGTCGTTGGCATCAATCCAGATAGCTGCTCCGTGATTTCCGGAACCGCTTGAACTTGTAAGCGTAGCTTCGTAGGACGGAGAAGCAAGAACGGTTGACATGGAAGTGAAATCGCCATAACCTCCCGGAGAGAATCCGCTGTCGGTATTTTGAATATTTTCCAAAACAAAACTCACTATGTAATCGGAAGAAGAGCTGAAAGAAGGCTGACAATAGGTAATTACGGTAGTAAATACGGCAGTTTCCGAATAAGAAGTTTCGCCGGAAAGTGTACATGTTATGGCCAATCTCCATGCTACTTCTACTCCCAGAATATCCGGAGCGGTTGCAGTATAACTTGCGTAGTTTTCCGTGGCATCGCCTTCATCCACCCATCCTGCATCATCGGTATTGGACTGCCATTGGTAGGACATTCCAAGTCCATAACTGTATCCGGTGGCAGTTACTGTGTAAGTGGATCCCATATTACCGCTTTCAGGATTTACGGATGCTGTTCCTCCGTCCGGGGTGCCGGTACAATCTTCCAATTCCCCGACATTAATGGTATAATCTTCGATTTGTCCGTATCCATAAGAACCGCAAGGGTCAGTTGGAGAAGTATTGAAGTTTTTAATGACTCTCATCCTTGTGTTGCCAGACAGTGCGTTGGTGGGAACTTCAATTGTTCCAATGGCTTGTTGTCCGTCTGAACCTGTTGAATTGGTAATTGAACCGATAGGATAAACTTCCCCTTCATCGTTTAGAATACCATTCTGATTCCAGTCGATAAATACGGTGAAATAAGTAGTGAAATTACCGGCGGTATTTCCTTCAAAGGCTGCGTCATAGGATCCTCCGGGTGCCATATTGCCCTCAATGCTTGTGAAATCCTCATATTGCAATGCGCTGTTTGGATCTGAAGAGTTGTCAATGCCGGCTACAATTACCTTGGAAATAGGCTCAACCGCTATTGTAATTGTTGGGGTGCAATAGCATTCATTGGGTTCGTTCAAGTTAACGGTATGTTCTGCCATTGCGCTTTCACCGCTAATAGTACAAGTAATCACAAATCGATAGTCTGTAGAAGCATCAATTCCTTCACCCACAAAATACGTGGAAGAAGTAGCGTCCGGAATATCAGACCAGTCATTTTCACCCGCAGGAGAAGATTGCCATTGTCTTGTCAGTCCACTTACGCCGCTGGAAGCTCCTTCAGCTTTCAAAGTAAAGCCAATTCCTGAACAAATGCTTTCCGGCCCTGTAATAATACCTGCTTCAGGTGTGCCCTCGCAGTCATCCGTTTCGCCTTCTTCACCATAAATCTGGAAGGGCATTCCTTGTGGGGTTTGAGTAACGCCATCAACGGCATTCAGGTAGGTGCCAGCCTGATATTGAATTGCATTACCCGTTGTATCAACTCCAGTAATTGTAATGGGAGGTGCCCATGGTCCTGAAGCGCCTGTGCCACCAAAAGTATATTCCACCCAATAGGTGCCAGCTTCCAGCACGAGACCTTCCGTTTCGGCAGTAACTTTCTGAATTGCTCTGGAAGTATCGCCAGGTGCACTTTCAAGCTGTCTGTATCCACCGGTCATCTCGACATTGCCAAGAACATTGGTGGTTAGGTCGCCCCAAATTACATTTCCGCCTTCATTTGGTTGTCCGTCATAAATTTGTACGTAAATCGTAGTAATACTTACTCCAGATGCCCCGGTTTGGTATGTATAAAAATCGAATGAATCGATAATAACATCTGATTCTACCGTGAAATCATCCGCCATACGGTTGTCGGCAGAAATCTGGGCACCGAATCCGTATGTGTCAAGCCCAAGTGATGTATTCTGCAACATGCTAATTGGCGGTGGCCCTGCAATGTTGAATACCGAACCATTGTCGTAAAGCAACGACAAAACACCGTCCGGTGCTGTACCCGGATCAGGTTGTGTGTAACTAAACTGATATGGGTTAAAATTAATCGGCGGCATCGGATTAAATATATTCGAATTTGCCGTAGTCTCTGCATTCAAGACCTGTGCATTCCCATGGATGGAAAATGCCAGAAAAAGAATAATCACACTCTTCATAAATGTGATTGAAAATAAATTTTTCTGCATATTGTTATGTTTTGTGTTAATAATTCCCAAAGGTAAATAATTTTTCTAAAGAACATATATTCGTTTTTGAATTTTGAGAAATCTCCGGAAAGCAATGGCGGAAACACAAATACAAAGTTTTTCCGATTCCATCATTGATGATGTTTATCCATATAACCATCTGTAATTTAAGTATTTGGCGAGAATAGGATTGTAGTTTCCTGTTCCTAATGCTCTTATTGCATAAAATGAGGTAAATTGAACACTCAAAGGATTCGTTATCAATCCGGGTTAATAAGATTGAGAATCTCAAGCGACAGATTGATTTAATCGTAAAAAAGTGTCTCTTCAAGACTGATGTTTTTGTCTTTCTACCGTATTGTTCTCCGTGCTGAGTGGAATGGTGCCGTCGTTCAAGCCTATATTATACAATTAGGTTGATTTGAATAATCTACAATCAAAAAGCCCCCTGAGTTTCAGGAGGCTTTCTGTAGTTTAAAATTCTGTTAGTACTCGTCAACACAAAATATGTCAACGGCTACTTTATCATTTCTTGACAATCTTGAAGGTTTCCACTTGTCCGCCTTCGAGGATTGTTCTGAACACATATACGCCTTGTGGTAAGGTTGTTACATCAATCTGTCCGCTGTTTAGTTTGTCCCCGTTCAAGTTCAAAACTTGCTGTCCAGCCAAGTTGTAAGCCGTTACTGACTGAATTCCTGCTTTTGAAGTGATGTTCAACACATCTCTGACAGGGTTCGGATAGTAAGCGAAGTCAAATGCCAGCAAATCGTTGGTTGGAAGGGTTTCACAGCTTCCTTGCAGCTTCATCACTCCATCCATCGGCTCTTGGAATACTTCTGTAGAAGTCTGCCACATACCGTCAAGGTAGATGTACTCTTCATTATCTGAATTGATGGTAGAAGTTACTTCCCAGTAAGAAGCACTAACGTTTGCATCAATGGATACGCCCATCCAGTAAACAGTTTCAGTGGTATCGTTGCCATCCAAAACAATTCCTTCAAGGTTAAACAGATATTTAGCGAGTGTAAATCCACCTGTGTTCATAATGACAGTTACGGAAGTAGGCGCAACAGCAAGGTTGCTGACAACTTCTTCGCCGGGTCCGTTGCCTGTGTCAGCATAGAATCTGAAGTCGGCGGCATCTACGGGAACTCCTGTAGGAATAACCAAGTTGATTTCAGCGACATCAACGAGGAAACGCTGGTTCACGTTAACCACAAAGTCATTTGCGATTTCAAGCAAGTGCAGGTTTCCGTGTGCATCTTCTAAGTTGTTGCTTGGGGTTTCATGGCCACATCCGGGCATCACGGTAGTGAATGTAGCTTCGTTGGAAGTGGTTGTTTCCCCAGAATTCAGACAGGTTACAATCAATCTCCAGTCCACACTTACGTTGGGTTGGGTAGGTGCGGTGGCAAGATGATGTGCATATTGTGTCAGCAATTCTCCTTCGTTTACCCATCCTGCATCTTCGGTATTAGACTGCCACTGGAAAGTTAAATCCA
Organism: Weeksellaceae bacterium; assembly: GCA_041656055.1. Lineage (GTDB taxonomy): Bacteria > Bacteroidota > Bacteroidia > Flavobacteriales > Weeksellaceae > Moheibacter. The sequence continues at coordinate 79,516 of JBBAEI010000007.1, read as the reverse complement.
ATGCGAAAGAGTACCCTGATGATTTCACGGTGTAAGTAGAACCCGGGTTTCCGAATGCCGGATCCACAGAAACAGTTCCTGCCTCCGGTGTACCTTCACATGGTTCCGGTTCTCCGATGATTACGGTGTAATCTTCAGCTTCTCCAAAGGATGCGGATACACAAGGGTTGATAATGTCTCCGGCAACGTTCCATTGATAAATAATCCTCATTCTGTGTTCTCCCGGAATGGCATCAGCCAAATCCATGGTGATATCCACAGTCTGGTTAGGCTGGATACCGCTTGCGAAACCGACTCTTTCAGCGTCTTCAAAAGTTCCGTTGTCATTGAAGTCAATCCAAATGGCTGCGCCGTGGCTTCCGGAGCCGCTTGAGCTGGTCAGTGATGCGGTGTGTTCCGGATTGGTCAACATGGTTGACATGGCCGTAAAGTCTCCGTATCCACCGGGGCTGAATCCGCTGTTGATGTTCTGGATTTCTTCTAATTCAAAGCTCTGGATGAAGTCCGATGTGGAGCTGAAAGAAGGTACACAATAAACGATGGTTGTAGTAAATGTAGCAGTATCCGAGAAAGAAGATTCGCCGGATAATGTACAGGTTACCTGTAATCTCCATTCTACATTAATTCCTACAACGCCCGGTGCGGTTGCAGTGTAGTCCATATAATAATCGGTAGCTTCACCTTCATCTACCCATCCGTTGCCGTCTGTGTTGGATTGCCATTGATAACTTAATCCGTTTCCGTAAGAATAACCACTTGCTGAAACGGTATAAATTGAATCAGGGTTTCCTTCCGATGGGGTAATCGTAATGTTTCCACCATTCGGCGTTCCTTCACAATCTTCCAATTCTCCAACAACAAATTTGTAGTCTTCAAATTCGCCGTAGGTAAATCCGGTGGCACAAGGGTCTATATCTCCAGTGGCACTCAACCAGTGGTTAACGATTCTCATTCGTTTCTCTCCCGGCGTAGCATTGGTCGGCACTTGGAAGGTTCCGTTTTGGGAACTTATATAGCTTGAAGAGGCATACATGACTTCATCAGCGGAGAAAGTTCCGTCTTCATTCCAGTCCACCCAGATTCTGAATCCGAAAGTACCGCCCTCAAATACAGCGTTGAAACTCACCTCCTGTCCGGGTACTTGTACTATCTGGTAGTCATTGTAGAAATCGCCATATCCTCCCGGAGAGAATCCACTGTTTAGATTGCTGATGTTTTCCAGTCCGTCAGTAGTGGTGAAATCATTGATGTAACGTGCAGCATTGGTTCCTTCTGGGGTACAGTGCAGCCTGTCCACCACAAAGGTAGCTACGTTGGAAGTAGCAGATTCGCCTGAATTGTTACAAGTCAAGACCAATCTCCAATCTACGGTATCATTTAATTCACCGGGAGCAGTAGCCGTATAATTTGAATAGAATTCAGAAGCTTCTCCTTCATCCACCCATCCTGTATCATTCAGATTGGATTGCCATTGGTAACTTAGTCCGTTTCCGTAGGTATATCCTGTAGAAGAAACTATGTAGGTCATTCCGGGGTTCCCGCTTTCAGGATTAACCGAAACAGTTCCCGGATCCGGTGTTCCAGTACAGTCATCCAATTCACCGATAATCACCGTGTAGTCTTCAGCTTCTCCAAAGGATGCGGATACACAAGGGTCGATAGTGTCTCCGGCAACATTGTATTGGTACACCACTCTCATTCTGTGTTCCCCTGTGGCAACGCCTGCTATGCTTATTGGGATTTGCACGGTTTGGCTGGCGCCAATATTGCTGAGGAATCCTACTCTTTCGGACAATTCAAAAGTTCCGTTGTCGTTGGCATCAATCCAGATAGCTGCTCCGTGATTTCCGGAACCGCTTGAACTTGTAAGCGTAGCTTCGTAGGACGGAGAAGCAAGAACGGTTGACATGGAAGTGAAATCGCCATAACCTCCCGGAGAGAATCCGCTGTCGGTATTTTGAATATTTTCCAAAACAAAACTCACTATGTAATCGGAAGAAGAGCTGAAAGAAGGCTGACAATAGGTAATTACGGTAGTAAATACGGCAGTTTCCGAATAAGAAGTTTCGCCGGAAAGTGTACATGTTATGGCCAATCTCCATGCTACTTCTACTCCCAGAATATCCGGAGCGGTTGCAGTATAACTTGCGTAGTTTTCCGTGGCATCGCCTTCATCCACCCATCCTGCATCATCGGTATTGGACTGCCATTGGTAGGACATTCCAAGTCCATAACTGTATCCGGTGGCAGTTACTGTGTAAGTGGATCCCATATTACCGCTTTCAGGATTTACGGATGCTGTTCCTCCGTCCGGGGTGCCTTCACAATCTTCGAGTGGACCGAGAATATCCGGACTTCCCGTAATCTCAATGGTATAATCTGTATTTGGGGTAACGGATTCCCAAGTCGAAATTACGATGTAATAAGTCTCATTGGCAAATACCGGTAAATCCGGTATTGAGCGGGTGCTTCCGCTGATGGCAGTATGGTAGCCAACAGTGGAGGTAAAAGGACAACCAGTGAATACCCATAACCCCACCCAATCATCTGCATTGGTCGTATTGATGGTAATTACGCCATCAGCGGTTGGGGTGATGGCATAAACAGCCTCGGGGCCGGAAATGTAATAATTACTTCCAGTCCCGTTTGTAATCGCTCCTGTTGCTAATGGAGGCACATCACTATTTGTGTAGTTGTTGCCATAATCGGAAGTGTTGCCTGCATCCGTAAAGGGAAGTGCCAACACTTGAATTGGGTCGCCGCAGGATTCACCTGCAAACAAAATACCATCGACCGAATCCGGTGCATTCAAATTAAAATTGCCGGACAAGGAATTCCAAGAAAAACTATTCTGGAAAATGCTTTCGGCTGAAAGTAAATTGTTCGTCTTTGAATATTCCTCATTCTGCATAGCAGGATTTCGCCAAAACGCTTCTGCCGAAACCGAAAGTGCAAAGAAAACAGGAATTAAAATCAAAGAAAATTTTGTTAAAAATAAATCTTTCTTCATGTTTTTTTAATTTTTTTAGTTTATTAAAAATAATCAAGTAAATCTATAAGATATTTTCTATTAATTGAAACTATTTAACATTTAATCATAAATAAGACTTTTTATCCGTCTGTTAAAGCACTTGTTGTCCTTTGGTTTAAACTGAGTGCGGAGGTGATTTTTTTGTCAAATTATAAGGTGTAGTGATGCAAATTTATGTATGAAAACATCATAAAGTGCTTTAAATTAGGTTTTAAAATCAATTCAATGATGATGAAAATACATCAAGATACAAATCAGTCAATATCCATTTTCCTGACATTAGCTGTCATTCTGCGTCTTGAACAGATTTTGATAAAAATACTTCCGCAATCATGCACCGGGCACTTCCGCCTCCGAGATTTTCGATGGTATGTATGTCAACCGGCAAAATCGGATTGTGCTTTTCGATGGCTTTGATCTGTTCATCAGTCAACGAATCCAATGAAGTTTGTGACATTACCAAATATTTAGAATCATCCATTCCTCCGACCTGCAACATATTTCCAGCGAATTTATTCATCTGTGCTTCGGTGATGGCAATGATTTCTTTGCCCGAATTTTTAAGCATATTGACCACATTCTCCTTTTCACGCTTGTCATCGATGGTATCTAAACAAATCACGGCATAGTCATCGGCTACACACATCATTACATTGGTGTGGTAAATTTGTTTTCTTGTGCCGTCAACAGTTTGATTTGCAGTGAAAATCACCGGAGTAAATTCAAAATCTTCACAAAATTCAATGAACAGCCATTCATCGGTTCTCGGTGAAATCGCAGCATAAGCAATTTTATTCACATGATCAAGAATGATGCTGCCGGTGCCTTCCAAGAAGACGTTTTCTTCTTCCGCAGAAGTATAATCTATCACTTCTTCCGCTTCAAAGCCGTGGTCTTCCAACAGTTTCATTACATCTTCTTCTCTTCTTTCTAGCCGGCGGTTTATTGCAAACATGGGGTACAATGCAATTGTGCCGTTGCTGTGAAGAGAAATCCAGTTGTTTGGAAAAATGGAATCGGGCGTATGTGGGTTCGGTGTATCCTGCATTACGATTACATTCACACCATGCGCACGGAGCTTCGCTACCATACCGCGAAATTCAGCCAAAGCCTGCTGTTGAATTTCTTCTTCAGAAGCCGAAGGGCGGTTCTGAAAAAAATTGTTGACCGCCGTCTGTTCGTTGAACCCGAAACTTACAGGTTCAACCATTAAAATTGTATTGGTGTATTGTTTCATTTGAATTTAGAATTTAGAAGTCAACATTTCAATTTTCAGCAAATTTGGGGATTATTATTCTCAACTTCAAACTTGTTCAAATTATTTAATCGCTAATAAAAACTTCTGCATTTATTTATATAAAAACTTGAATTTCAGATTATTCCCTGATCAACGGCATCGTTGAACATCTAAGCAATCCTCCCATTTTGGAGATGTTCCGATAAGGAACTTCTTCCACGGTCATCCCCCAGACTTCTCTGATATGCTTGTTTAGGCGGGTGAAATTCTCTTCTGAAACCACGACTTCCGGTGAAATGGAAAATACATTCGGATTCATCCAATACATTTCTTCCTCCGTTACATCAAATACATTGTCCTTTCCAAAAAGTGAAATCAGGATATCATAATGCATCGGGTTTTGAAAACCGTCTTTGTAAATTATCGCTTTGTTGTTGCCCACCGGCTGAAATGTGCAGTCTAAATGCAGGATGCCTTTTCTTGGGTTGAAATCATCTTTTTTTAATTCCATGTCGATGACCCATTTGTTGGGAAACAAATCTTTGAAAAATTGAACCGCTTCAAAATTGGTTCTCGCCGTTTTGTACTGATGGTAATCCGGTTGTTTGTAGCAGCCTACAAACATGAATTCATTCCACAAAATCACATCGCCACCTTCCACATGGACATTCTTAGGAACGTGGATTACTTTGTTTTTATCGATGGAATGAATAATCCTTTCATAAGCTTCTTGTTCATCTGCGCGGTCGGGTATGATGTTGGCAATGATGAATTTATCGTCGATGGTCATTCCCACATCCCGTGCAAAAACCTGATTGCAGTCTTCCAATATCCACGGTCTGAAAACCTGAACGCCGTGTTTTTTCAATATTTTCTCGAAAGCATCCATCTCAAATTTCACTTGTTCTTCCGTCGGATAATCGTTGTTCTGAACACTTTCATAGGATTTGGCGTCATAAGTTTCTACCAAAGTAGGCGCATTGCCCATGGAGTCCGGAATTCCCAGAACGACTGCTTCTAATTTTGAAGTTTCATTGACTACATGTAATTTCATAAGTCTGTATTTCAACCAAAAAGAGACAGAAATTAAACTGTCTCTTCAGGAAATTCATCTGTAAATATACAATATTATTTTTCTATTCCAAGAACTTTCAAACCGTTTACCGTAGCAATGTTAGCCAATTGTTCCACATCATAAAAGTGGCATGCTTCCAACATTACTCTCAGTTCTGTCCAGAGATCGCCGTCTGAAAATGGTTTGTAAATGTCATTGATATTATCTGTCCCAAAAGCGACATTGATACCGGCAGGCACCATTTCATCAACGGGCGTCATGGAATTGTGGCTCGGAGCCAATCGCTCTGTTCGGTTGTGGTCAATCCATGCTGTGGGGCATGAAATCACACTCAAGTCTGCATCTTTAATTAATTCATAAAGTTCCATTCTGTATTTTTTGGGATGTGCAGCCACCGAAATGGAGTGAACTGCGGAAACCTTCCCTTGCATGCCGTGTTCGATGGTTTTTCGGGCCAGCGTTTCCGTTTCGGTTTCTTCGTCGGTATTGAATTGATCCACATGTACATGCACCAATTTTCCTTTGGCTTTGGCAGTACTCAGCAGGATGTCCAAATGTTCTTCTTCCCGACCGAAATCCTTGGCCGGAAGTCCCCCGATGATATCCACAAAATCAGCAGATAAATCAAACCACTGACGTGCTTTCGGGTCGATGACACCTTTCAGTACTTGATTGGCGAAACGGATTTCAATGTCTTTTCCGTAGTTGTCTTTCAATCTTTGGGCAGCTTTCATACTTCTGTCTTCAATCACTTCATCTACATCGATGAAGGTACCGACTGCCTGCGTTCCCTGTTCCAGAAAATGATTTATAGCACGCTCCATACGTGCGTAAATATCCTCCACACTGGAATTTCGTTTCATATCATCTACCAAATGCCATTTTTCTTTCAGGTAGGAATTGGTGAAGGAAAATGTTTCTTTGGTGAGGGAATAGGCTCTGTCAAGATGTGCGTGGGTATTGACCCAACCGCCTTTCTGCATAATTCTTTCGATTACAGCTTCTTTTGGATTCATATTGTCAAACATGGAAAATTTTTCACAAAATTAAGTATTATATAATGAATGGGAAACAAGCCAAAGATATTTATGGAGACAAAATTGAAATGATTTTTATCTTTGCCGAGAATAACAGATTAACATGGATTCAAATATTGTATGGACGGTTCTGATTGTCTTGTTGCCGGGAATTCTTGCGGCCCTGATTGCCTATTTCTTAGTGGACAGATTTCTGAAAAATGAAGCTGTGCGAAGGGAAATTGAAGTACGAAAAATATCCACTTCTCAAATTTTACCGCAAAGATTGCAGGCTTACGAAAGAATGGCCTTGTTTCTCGAACGCATCAAACCAACGGCACTTGTCCGAAGAGTTTCAGCCGAATCCTCTGCAAAAAATTATGAAATTTTACTCGTTCAAACCGTTCAAAGCGAGTGGGAACACAATCTCAGTCAACAGATTTATGTGAATCCCGATACTTGGAAATTGATTTATTCGGCTAAAAACGCCACCCAGACTTTTATTCGTGCGTGCAGTATGGAATTAGAAGAGGAGGGTACCGCACGGGATTTACAAGAACTTATCATCCGCAAAGCCATAGCAGAAAATTCTCCTTCCAATGATGCTCTGCTGAAACTTCAGGTGGACATTCAGGGCAATCTCTGAAATTTTTTTGTGGAGAAATCAGAATCACAGATCGTCAATATCCCCAAACAATGAAGTAAATTACTTCTTGTCTTCTTGTTTTCCGGGGTTTCCAAATCCGGGCCGTTTTTTGTCTCTCTTGATTTCCGGACTTTGTACATCCTTTTTACTTGTCGGCTGGGGCATATCCTTTTTGATGGCGGCTTCTTTTTCTTTTTGCTCTATTTCCTGTTTTTTCCTCTCATCGTCGCCCTTCTCACCGGATTCACTTTTTGAAATCGCTTTTTCAGCTTTACCGTTCAGCAAATCTAATATTTCCTGTGCTTTGCCGGCTTCATCGGTGTTCTCATAGACTACGGTCACTAATTCGAGTGCCGAAATGAAACTGTCTCTGCCTTCGGTTCGTCCGATGGAGAGCGCGTTGAGCAGCGCAAATTTGGCGATGATTTCTTCGGTCGGATAATTGGAAATGGCTTCCTGCACATTGGATTTGACCGCATCAAATTTGTCTTCTTTGTACAGTGAATAAGTTTTCTCATACAATGCGAGTGCCTCCTGTGTGGTAGGCGTGATGAAATCAAATTCGGGATTCAAAATTTTCTCTGCATAAATGGAAGTCGGATATTTGGTCAAAATCAGGTTTTTGTATTCTTCTGCTTTGACGGTATTTTCAATTTTATTGTAAATTCTGTAAAGCTGATAATTCGCCTGTGCTTCTGTGTCCTCCTCTTTGGGGGGCGTGGAAATCAGGTGTTCCAAAGTTGCAGTCGCGGTTTTGGCGTTTTCAAACAAATCGAAATAGCCGATTCCCAATGACAATTCCGCAGTGTCTCTTTCGATTTTCAGTTTGGTTAATTCAGATTGCTTGTTTGGGATTTGCTCTAAATAATATTCCAACTCATATCTTCTTTCGCTTTGCTCATCTACTTTCCCTAATTTCAATGCTTCCTGTTCTTCTAAAGTTGGGCCGGTGTTGGCAGAAGCCGAAGTCCGCCAATTGTCCGCCAGCCGGATTCTTCCCCAGATTCTTTCAAAATCATTTTTTCCGTTGGATTTCAAAGAATTATTATAAAAATAAAAAGTATTGCCGCCACCTTCAAATGTAGAGCCGAAACCTTTGCTGCCACCGGTTTGTGTTTGGAAAACCGTGGCTTCTTCTTCCATTTGTCTTTTGCGCTTTTCGTCTTCTTTTTTCAGTTTGTCAATGTACTCCGTGAAAAACTTATTTTTATCTTCCGGAGACATGGCCGCAATTCTAAGGATGCTGTCATTTTTTTTGACTAAATAATATCTTTCCATCAGGGTGTTGAGCGCGTAACTTCTTTTTGTAATCCGCTGAATATCTTTCTCATAGGGCATAATCGTTACCGCGCTGTCATAATAGGCGGAAGCATGCACATAATTGCCTTCATTCAATTCCAAATCGGCATAGCGTTCATAAGCCCTTCCGCGGATATAAGGGTCGGAAACATTGCCTTCGAAACTTTTTTTAAGGTATTCTCTTGCTTCGTTGGGCTTGTCGGCTTTGATGGCAATGTCGCCGATGGCATAGTAAAATTCATTTTTTCGAGAAACGTAATTTCCTTTTTTGGAAACATCGAGCAAATGTGCTTTGTATGAATTGTAACTGTTAATTTCAGGGTCAAAATTGGCGGCAATTCCCAATTGGGATTTTACTTCCATTTCAAAACCGGGTTTCAGATTAAATACACGGGTAAAGGCTTCGCCGGCTTTGGTCTGATCGCCCAAAATAGAATACAATTGTCCTTGGATGAAATTATAACGCGCTTTTCGATCGCGGTTTTTGGAGTTTTGAATGGCGTTTTCCAAAAATGGAATAGCCTCTTCATAGTTTTCTAAATCAATCAGATGTTGGGCATAATTCTTGGCGATTTCTTCTTTCATCCATTTTTTGTAGCCTCCGTCACGATAAAGCCGGTCGATGATTTTTTCGCCTTCAAAATCATTTCCAATTTGAAAATTGGCCAAAGAAGTATAAAGCTGCGCTTCCGGGGTGTATTTTTTGTGATAGGGAAGATTGTTTTGCATATAATTGAATGCTTCTAAGGCTTGAAATCCTTTTCCTTTGTAATATCTGGCTTTTCCTAATAAAAGATAGGCACGGATGATTTCCTTGTTTTTTTCTTTTCCGTTGATCATCATCGAATGATTTTCAATGGCTTTTGCGGCTTTTTGCTCCACCAAATCAAATCCGGTCAGCGCCTGAGGTGCAGTATTTCCGGTATTTCTGAACAAAGAGGATTGCTGGTCGATAAAATCCTGTGTGAAATCCGGTTTTTCGATGGCAGGCATCGGATTTACGGGTAATATTTCTGAATAATTTTCATCGAAATTTTCACTTTCTTCCAGTATTTTGGCATCAAAAGCTTTTTCCGCATTGAAAAGCGTGTTGAACCACGCAGTGGTGTTGTGATAGGATCTGCTGATAAAGGTGTCTTTCTTCGTTGAACATCCGGTCAACAAAACAGCCGAAACCAATACTGTAAATATCTTTTTCATAATGTTTCCAAGTTTCGCAAAACTACAATAAAAACGTTTGATTTAAAAAAATCTTGTATGTTGAAAATAAAAGTATTCAGATATTTGCATCGCCAACAAAATAATATATTCAATGGAAGCTTCCTTTCAGAACCAAGAGACCAACAATGATGAGCAGCCGAACCTTATGCAGCGGTTTTTGAAATTGATAACGTCCAAAACTTCTCGTTCAATCGGGATTTTATCCTTGTTAGTATTTGCCCTGACTTTGTTGACCGTTCGTTTTACACCACTCAAAAAGCTTTTTATTCCTTCCACCGCCGTGCAAAATTTCGATGCTGAGCAACCGGAAATCATGAAATTGAATGAAGAAATTGAAAACCTCAGGGCCAAAAGCGAGGCCAACGATCTTTATATCAGGAACCTGCAAACCATCCTTTCCGGCGAAGCACCGCTTCCGGATGTGGATACCACCGGCGGACAGTTCGTGCCTGCCGTGGATTTGGGCAAAGTGGATTTGAGGCCTTCCAAAGACGATTTGGAATTGCGCAAAGAAGTGGAAAAAGAAGAAATGATTAATTTTCTGGACGATGAACCCCGACAAACTGGAGAATTGCTCTTCACCCCATTGAAAGGAATTCTCACCGCAGGATACGAACCCAAAGAAAATCACTACGCCGTTGACATTGCGGCGCAGCAGGGAGAAGCGATTAAATCCGTGGCGTCTGGCAGCGTGGTTTTCTCGGATTGGACGGCTGATACAGGCTATGTGGTTATCATTCAGCATGCTGGCGGTATGATTTCTGTTTATAAACATGCGTTGACGGTTTACAAAAAAGCTGGAGAAATCGTCAAATCCGGCGAAGTGATTGCGGCGGTCGGCAATACAGGCGAACTGACTACCGGACCTCATCTGCATTTTGAACTCTGGATGGACGGCAACCCGGTGAATCCGAAACAGTATATTGTTTTTTAATTGAACAATTTCGGATTTCAACGTCAAATGAATTCATCCGGATGGTAAAATGTCTTAATTTTGAAAAATTAATCCTGCTTATTGTAGAACCAAATTATGGGGTTTAAATCGACAGCCGCAAAAATTTTGTCCGAAATCAATTTCAAGAAAGAACAGAAATGGATTCATCATCCGCTTGAAACCCAGCAAATGATTTTTCAGCATTTGATACATATTGGCAGGCAAACAAAATTTGGGAAAGACCATGATTTTAAGGCTATTAAAAATTATGAGGATTTCAAAAAGCGAGTTCCCGTTCGGGATTATGAAGGTTTGAAGCCTTATATCGAAAAAATTCAGAGCGGTGAAAACGATGTCCTTTGGAAAGGGAAACCTGTTTATTTCGCAAAAACTTCAGGCACCACTTCCGGCACCAAATACATACCCATCACCAAAGATTCCATACCCACGCATATCCGCTCGGCGCGCAATGCCTTGTTGGATTATATTCACCAAAAAGGGAAAGCGGATTTTGTATCCGGGAAAATGATTTTTCTTCAGGGTAGCCCCGTATTAGAATTGGAAAATGGCATTAAGACCGGAAGATTATCCGGAATTGTGGCGCATTTCGTTCCCAAATATCTTCAGAAAAACAGAATGCCAAGCTGGGAAACCAATTGCATTGAAGACTGGGAAACCAAGGTGGACAAAATAGTGCAGGAAACGATGAAAGAGGATATGACGCTGATCAGCGGGATTCCGCCGTGGTTGATAATGTATTTTGAGAAATTGATTGAAAAATCCGGAAAAAGATACATCAAAGAAATTTTCCCCAATCTGCAATTGTTAGTGACAGGCGGGGTGAATTACAATCCTTACCGAAAAAAGATGATTGAACTGATTGGCGAAGATTTTGATGTGGTGCAAACGTATCCCGCATCCGAAGGCTTTTTTGCTTATCAAGACGATTTGAATTCCGATGATTTGTTGCTGCTTTTGGACAACGGAATTTTTTATGAATTCATCGCGGCGGATGCTTTTTTTGAAGAAAATCCCCAAAGAATTGAACTCAGTGAAGTTGAAATGGACAAAGATTATGTGCTGATTCTCAATACGACAGCCGGACTTTGGGGTTACAATCTCGGGGATACGGTTCGTTTTACTTCTTTGAATCCGTACCGCATCCTTGTTTCCGGTCGTATCAAACATTTCACTTCCGCATTTGGGGAACATGTTATTGCGCATGAAGTAGAGCAGGCGTTGCAACGGACTTTGGAACAGTTTCCGGCAAAAGTCTCGGAATTTACCATTGCTCCACAAGTCAATCCGAAAACCGGACTTCCTTATCACGAATGGCTCATTGAATTTGCAGAAACACCAAAGGATTTAGAAGCTTTTTCATCGGAATTAGACAAGCACCTCAGAAAACTGAATTCCTATTATGATGATTTGATTTCGGGGAATATTTTACGTCCGTTGATTATCACTTGTGTCAAATCAGGCGGCTTCAATGATTACATGAAATCCCAGGGCAAACTCGGTGGACAAAATAAAACTGCCCGCTTGTCGAATGACCGGAAAATCGTGGATAAATTTTATGATTTCGGCTTGCTAATCAATTCCTAACAATCTTTTCTTAATACCATCCTCTTCGCAGATGGCTGACAATTTTGCTGAATTCCAAAGTGAGTGTAAACCGGATTCTTTGTGAATAATTCTCCATTGAGGGTTCAAAGCCGAGCGAGGATTGAATGGGAAAATAAAATTCTAAAAAATCGGGAATGATATTGAGGCGTACGCCGGAATCATAAATAAATTTGCCTTTTTCCCCTTTGTTGCCGTAAACCGCTGCATCTGCATAAAGCTCAAAAATCTTGAAAACCGGAATCTCTAAGTTGATGGCAATCACCCATTGATTGACTGTAAATCCAAATTCCGATTTCATTCCGGTATCGGCCAAAACATATTGTTGGCTCAGGATTCCCGAGGTTTCAGACCTTCCGAGCAAGCCGAGATTGAATCCGTAATCCGTAACATGGCTGACGCCGAAATTAAAATAATCCGTATCTGAGAAGTTATCGATGAAAGCTCCGGCGAAAACCCTGACACCCAATTGCTTTTGAGGAGCAAAACGCCAGCGAAGGAAAAATTCTCCGAAAATCTTTTTGAAAGTCTGAGTGGTCTGCAACATGACGCCGCCGCGGGTCTCATAGATGTAATCCGGTTTAGAAAACGCATAGCCAAGATTCCACAATTGGTATTTGTCCTGATTGGTTTTGACTTCACCGAGCGGAACTTCCTTGTCTAAATAATTGTAACTGAAAATAATTCCTCTGGATAAAGTTGATCTCGGATCTTTTTTCAATTCCGCATTGAGCCAGACAGCCCCTTTGAAATAACTCAATCCTTTGGCATAATGTTCATAAGTCGAAGAACCATTGATGCCGAAATTCCGGAATCCTCCTTTTCGCGGGTAGAAATCTTTTTGCACCATCGCACTTCCCGTGAGGGAACCCGTTCCGGTAGAATATTTGGGTGAAACAGCCCATTTGAAAGGTCTTTTCAGCAGGGATTGATTTTGAAACCGAACCCCTAACATGAATTTGTCATAATTGTTCCACTGAATCCGTGGATTGACGAAAATCGTTGAAAATTCAGGATTTTCAACATCCGGATAAGGTCGAAACTGAATTCTCCTTGTGTTTTTGAACAATCCTTTGGTGTGCAGATAATTATCTCTTGCTTCAATTTCCGGCAACAAATAATCTGAGTTAATGACCAATTTCTCATAATCTCCGCCCGGAAAAATCACGGTCATTTTCTTTTCATCATTCGTAATCCATTCCTCATGCATGCTCAGCCCTTTTTTCACCCCTGCCAGTCGGAATGGTCCTCTGAAGCCGGTTCGGTTTTTTATCTTGATTTCCAACCCCTCAGGAGTTTCTTTGAAATCTGAAAGCTTCAGGTTGATGTGGTCTTTTTTATCAATATAATCATCGAAAAACCAAGAAATATCTTTAGGAGAATGCGCTATCAGATAATTTCTGAATTCGATCTGGTGAATGAGTTTACTTCGGTTGTTGCTGCTGTAATCCCTGATCATCCGGTAAAAATGATCCTCACCTAAATATTTGTCAATATAATAAAAGGTGACCCCGGTTTTGAATCCGCTGATGGCAAACTGATTCATTTTGCTCAATTCATCAAACGGCGTATTGATGGGTTGATCATTGTTTTGAAGTGCGAGATAGAGATAGAGCAGCATATAGCGATCGTTGAGCTGGAGTTTGGATGCATTGAAGAATTTCAATGGTTTGATTCCCAGAATTTTGAAATTTTCAGGGAGGTTACCTGCCAATTTGATTCCCGGAAATTTCTCATCCGTGTATTTCATCATCAGATAATATTGCAAACCATTTTTAATCCAATGATCTTGCTGTTTGTTGTCGGAAAACATGCGGTCGATGTATTCATAACTCAGCATTTGAATGAGTTTGAATTCATTTCTTTGCACATCGGTGAAGACTTTGACTTTGGTAATCAAGGCGTCAATGTCATCGACCCCCACAAAATTTTGTTCTTTTCGGGTTTTGGAAGATATAAAAAGATGTTTGGAAGGCAATTTCCCCAAATGTTCTTCCAGAAAATGCAGCTGCGAAGGAAGTATAGAATCGATAATCACTTGATCGGTCGAATCAATTTTAAAGCCGAAATCAATATTTAAACCTGTATTTGCGTCTGTGAATGAATGTTGTTTCAAAGGATTTTTTGAAAGATACAAGCGAAAATGCTCCATGTTCTCCCCAACCCAAATGTTGCCATCATATTTCAAATCACTAAAAACCCTGAAATTTTCAGGTACTTCCAATTGCAGAAAATAGTCGGTAGGGTAGGCGGTCAGTTCTTCAAAATCCTTGTAGTGCTGCAATGTCCGGTTGCCTTTTTCATCGTGGGTGGCAGGTTGCAGGAAAAAATATTTCAACAGATAATCCCCGTCTTCGGTTCGGCCGTAATGCGTGATTTTATCGTAAGGAACGGCCACAGTGTAATAGGCTTTGAAAGTCAATAATTCACCGGGTTTCCAAGGTTTGTCGAGCGAAATCCGGATGAACTCCCGTTCTTCAAATTTGAAATTCAAACCTTCTAACTCCATGCTTTCCAAGTAAATATCCCGAATTCCGCCACGATCGGATTTTTCGGAAAATTGCAGGCTGCCATCTCGTTCTTCAAGTTTGATTTTGTTTAGCTTTGTTTTCCTGCCGGAATAAGCATTTGCCCAGGCATGAAGATAGGCTTCGGTGTAAATTTTCGGAGAATGATTGTAAATGTGAAATTCTTGTTCCACCAACAAATTCCCGGCAATCGTGTCTAAGGAAACATGCAACAAGATTCTGTCTTTTTGCTGTCCGCAGACCAAAACACAAAAACAAAAACTCAACAAAAAAGTGATAAACTTCAAATCATTCATTCAATAATGGCTGTCGGATGGTAAAAATGAATTAAATTTTTCTTCTGCGCAAGTTTCAATTAAAAGAATTCAAAAGACAGCCAAAATAAAACGCAACAATACCGTTAAAAGTATAAATGTTGGAAATTTCAGAGAAATCCTGATTTAACGGAATTCAACGGTGGTTGCGCCGAGGTGGTATTTTCTGTAAGAAGCGTCATAAATCACTACCGGATATTTTTTCAAGATTTTCATCAATTCCGATTTCAATTTCCCGGAACCGTGTCCATGAATGAAAATCAGCTTTTTACGGTTTTGAATCTGCGCTAATTCCATTTCATCTTTGACTTTTTGAAGTTGAATTTGTAGCATCTCAAAATTGCTCATATTCCCCATGAAATCCACTAATTTCCCGATATGCAAATCAATTTCTTTTGGCGCAAGCTTTTCTTTTTTGCCGGGTTTGGATTTTTTTTTCGGATTTTTAGGAATTTCTACATGACCAACCTCGAAACTTTTGTCCAAAATCAATTCCCCTACATCGAAAGTTTCCTCAAATCCAAATTCATTGCGTATCGTAATTCTGGATTTGTGAACCTGAATTACTACGCCTTGATGGATGTCGTCAATCACCCTGACTTTATCCCCGACCTGAAACATGATGAAATTTTATGGAATCAGACTGCGGTATTCAAGTCAAATTCCTCTAAATATTTAGCTACTCTCTGTACAAACATCCCGCCGAGCGCACCATCCACAACACGGTGGTCGTATGCATGCGACAAATACATTTTGTGGCGGATGCCGATGACATCACCTTGTGGCGTTTCAATGACCGCCGGCTTTTTGACGATTGCGCCCACGGCCATGATGGCTACTTGCGGTTGAGGAATAATCGGGGTTCCCAGCGTATTACCGAAACTTCCGATATTTGTAATCGTATAAGTACCGCCTTGAATTTCAGCGGGTTTCAGTTTGTTTTCCCTTGCGCGTTTCGCCAAATCATTCACTTGCTTGGCCAAACCAGTGAGACTGTACTGATCTGTATTTTTGATGACCGGAACAATCAGGTTTCCGCTTGGCAAAGCGGCTGCCATACCGATATTGATGTTTTTCTTCTTGATGATTTTGTCGCCATCCACCGAAATGTTAATCATCGGGAAATCTTTGATGGCCTTGGCAATGGCTTCAATGAAAATCGGCATATAGGTGATTTTCTCACCATTCTTTTTCAAGAATTCATTTTTATTTTTTTCACGCCACAACACAATGTTCGTTACATCAGCTTCAATGAAAGAAGTAACATGGGGTGCGATTCTTTTGGCATCCACCATGTTCTGCGCAATGATTTTGCGCATTCTGTCCATTTCGATGATTTCATCTTCCCCGGAAATAATTACGGGTGCAGATTTTGGCTGCTCGGGCTTCGCAGTGCTATTTTCAGAAATGGCGACTGTAGCTGGCTGAACTTTTCCGGATTTTTTGTTTTCTACAAATTTTAAGATGTCTTCTTTGGTGACGCGGCTGCTCATTCCCGAACCCTTTATCTGTTCGAGTTCAGCCGTCGTAATTCCTTCGGCTTGTGCAATGGCTTTCACCAATGGCGAATAAAAACGGTCAGAGGAAGAAACGATGGTCGGCGTATTTTCTTTCAGCGGACTTTCGATTTCTGCTATTACCGCCGGTTCCGGTGTGGATGTGGTTTCTACAACTGTCGGTACTTCCTGCACAGCTTCGCCTTCCACTTCTAAAATGGCGATGACCTCACCGATTTTGGCGATTTCATCAGCCGCAATTAAAATCTCTTTCAGTTTTCCGGCTACCGGTGACGGTACTTCGGAATCTACTTTGTCCGTTGCGATTTCCACCACGGTTTCATCTTCTTCTATGAAGTCACCGATGTTTTTTACCCATTGAATGACGGTAGCTTCCATCACGCCTTCACCCATTGCCGGCAATATCAGTTTGTAGTCAGCCATGAAATTTGATTTTCTCCGGGCAAAGCTAATTATTTTAAATGAAACAGGAAAAGAGATATAACATACTAAAAGTGATTGGGGAAGTTAATTCTTAAAATGAAAATTAAATTTAAACCCGTAGAAAATCAATGATTTAAGGAAGAGTGTCTTATGTTTATTGATGATGTCATTAAAAATTCCTCCTCCATTTAAATTAGTATTTCAGTTGTTTTTCAATTGTAGTTCAACATAAGCTTTCCACAAAACAATACCTGCGCAAACGCTGACATTCAGTGAATGCTTGGTGCCTCCCTGTGCGATTTCAAGGCAATAATCACTTTGATCAATAACGGCTTGATGAACGCCGTTGACTTCATTCCCAAAAACGAAAGCATATTTTTTATCGGAATCTAAACTGAATTCCGAAAATTCGACGCTTCCTTCTGCTTGTTCCACCGAAATGATTACAAAATTTTCTTCTTTCAATTTTGCAATCAGTGTTTCAATTTCCTTATGATGTTCCCAGTCCACGCTTTCGGTTGCACCCAAGGCGGTTTTCCGGATTTCTTTGCCGGGTGGGGTTCCGGTGATGCCGCACAAATAAAGTTTGTCGATGAGAAATGCATCGGCGGTTCTGAAAACCGAACCAACATTGTACATACTGCGAATGTTATCCAAAATCACCACGACCGGAATTTTTTCAGTTTTTTTAAATTCATCCACCGAAATTCTCCCTAATTCTTCCAACTTTAATTTTCTCATGCCGCAAAATTCGGCAGTATAGATTATATTTCAAAATGCTAACTTAGCGGTCTTAAAATAAATTTCTGTGGCAAAAAAAGAAACTCCATTGATGAAGCAATATTACAGCATCAAGGGGAAATATCCTGATGCGTTGTTGCTCTTCAGGGTGGGGGATTTTTATGAAACATTTGGAGAGGATGCCGTGAAAGCTTCCGGGATTCTGGATATTGTGCTGACCAAACGCGCCAACGGAGCGGCTTCGCACATTGAGTTGGCAGGATTCCCGCATCATGCCTTAGACACATATCTCCCGAAATTGGTTCGTGCGGGTCTGCGGGTGGCCATCTGCGATCAATTGGAAGATCCGAAATTGGCCAAAACCATTGTGAAACGCGGGGTAACGGAATTGGTTACGCCCGGTGTAGCTTTGAACGATCAGGTGCTTTCCGCCAAATCCAATAATTTCCTGATGGCTGTGCATGAAGAAAATAATAGATACGGCATCGCCTTGTTGGATATTTCCACCGGAGAATTTTTGGTTTCAGAAGGCAACAAAGAGCATTTCCACAAATTGATTCAAAGCTTTCATCCAAGTGAAATCATTTATCAAAAACGAAAAAAGCCGGTTCTCCCGCCGGTAAAAAGTATTTTCGCCATCGAGGATTGGGCTTTTCAGTATGATTATGCATTTGATAAACTGACACAGCATTTCAAAGTCAGATCGCTCAAGGGATTTGGTATAGATGAATTGAAGTCAGGCACCATCGCCGCCGGTGCAGTTTTTTCGTATTTGGATGAAACACATCATTTTGATATTGGACATATCACCCAAATCCAAAGATTGGATGAAAATAGTTTTGTGCGGATGGATGGATTTACGATTCAGAATCTGGAATTGATTCATTCCACAAATCAAAACGCCAAAACTTTGTTTGACATTATGGATTACACAGTTTCATCCATGGGCGGGCGATTGCTCAAACGATGGATGGTAGTCGTTCCCAAAGACAGAAAACAAATTGAAGGCAGACATGATGCGGTGGAATTTTTTCTCAATGAAGATGAGAAAAGGGGTGTAGTCAGAAGTTGGATGCGTGAAATCAATGATTTGGAAAGAATGGCCGGAAAAATTTCAACGCGAAGAATCACCCCCAAGCAGCTGCTGGCGGTAGCGCAGAGCTTGCAGATTGTGAATCAATTGAAAGAGAAATTAGCCGGACATCCGTCATTGCGGAATTTAATCAGTCAGTTGCATGATTGGAAAGAGATCAGTCGGTATCTGAAGCAAAACTTGTCCGATGATCCGCCGCATCAGTTGGGCAAAGGAAATGTCATTGCCGATGGGATTTCGGAGGAATTGGATAAACTGAGAAATCTTCAATTTCGCGGAAAAGATTATTTGGAGGAATTACGGGTGAGAGAAACCGAAAATACGGGTATATCCAATCTCAAAATTTCATTCAACAATGTTTTCGGCTATTTTATTGAAGTTCGAAATACCCACAAAGACAAGGTTCCGGAAAGTTGGATACGGAAACAAACGTTGGTCAGTTCCGAAAGATATATCACGGAAGAATTAAAAGAATATGAAAGTCAGATTCTTGGCGCAGAAGAAAAAATTCTGATAATAGAGACTGAGCTTTACAATGGTTTGATGGATTATATTTCCGGTTATCTTGCTGAATTACAAAATTCTGCGAAAGCAATCGCGCATTTGGATGTGCTTTCCACTTTTGCGGAATTAGCAGTAGAAAATCATTATGTCCGACCGAAAATGACGGACGGACTGAATTTGATCGTTGAAGACGGTCGCCATCCGGTGATTGAAAAACAACTTGCCGTCGGGCAAAAATACATTGCCAACAATGTGTCCCTGCTTCCTAATGAACAACAAATCATCATGATAACCGGTCCGAATATGTCCGGAAAATCGGCACTGCTGCGACAAACGGCATTGATTGTGCTGATGGCGCAAATCGGAAGTTTCGTGCCGGCCAAGAATGCGGAAATCGGAATCGTTGACAAGATTTTCACACGTGTAGGGGCTTCGGATAATATCTCTTCAGGAGAATCCACTTTCATGGTAGAAATGAATGAAACCGCAAGTATTCTCAATAATCTGTCGGAAAGAAGTTTGATTTTATTGGATGAAATCGGTCGGGGAACGAGTACTTATGATGGGATTTCCATTGCTTGGGCCATCGCTGAGTATTTGCATGAACATCGTTACCATCCGAAAACGCTTTTTGCAACGCATTATCATGAATTGAATGAAATGGAAAAATCTTTCAAAAGGATTAAGAATTTCAATGTCAGTGTGCGCGAATCGGATGGCAATGTGTTGTTTCTCAGAAAATTGGTTCCGGGTGGAAGTGAGCACAGTTTCGGAATTCATGTGGCCAAAATGGCCGGAATGCCACAGTTGATTTTGAAAAGAGCCAATGAAATTTTGAAGACATTGGAAAATTCAAATGTGCATGAAAAAGTCAGCGATAAAGCCAAGAAAATCACGGAACAAAATATGCAATTGAGTTTTTTTCAGTTGGATGACCCGATATTGGAAGCCATCCGTGAAGATCTGCTCGGCATCGACATCAATACTTTGACGCCCGTGGAAGCTTTGATGAAACTCAATGAAATCAAACGAAAATTAGGACATTAAGCAAATCATGATTGTATGAATATAGAAGAATTCAGAACATATTGTCTCCAAAAAGATTTTGTGACCGAAGCATTTCCTTTCGGACCGGAAACATTGGTTTTCAAAGCAGCAGAAAAGGTTTTTGCTTTGGCGGGTTTGGATGAACCGGATTTGAAAGTCAATTTGAAATGCGACCCGGCTTATGCCTTGAAACTGAGGGAAGAGCATGCTGAAATCCTTCCGGGCTGGCATATGAATAAAAAGCACTGGAATACAGTTGCTTTCACCGGCAGCTTGTCCGATGCTTTGCTAAAGGAATTGATTGACCATTCTTATGAATTGGTGCTGAACGGACTTCCGAGATCTGTTAAAAAATCCTTGGGGATGGTTTGAACTTCATAAGTTAAAAAAAGAATCAGACTCGGATGAGTCTGATTCTTAAAAGATACCTCTCGCTATAAGAAATACCAACCTAAACATAACTATTAATTAACTTAAAATTCAAAAAGCTAATCAACATTATCGTGCAGAAAATTATTGGGTCTAATTTTCAATTCGTCGTTACTGTCTTTGCTTAACATAAAATCAGAAGGGCTGTTCTCGGTTCTTTCGCTGAGTTCGACACCTAATCTTTTATAGGCGGGCACGCTTTCAACCTCATCCACGGATTTTTTGCTAAGCGTATTTTTAAATTTATAATTGAACTGTTTCAACCGCATTCTTCTTTCTTCGATTGCTTTGGACAGGGATTCAGGAATTGGCGCATCAAATGGATCTGGGGCTTCATCCTCAGTCGTTTCAATGGGCAACTCGGCAACGGTTTGTGCTTTTGCGGGTTCGATGGTTTTGGTTTCCGCTTCCGTATTTTCATGGATTTCAAATTCAATTTCGTCATCTATAGAAAACATCACGGTTTGTGAAAACTCTTCTACTGGTTCTTCTTTATTCTCTTTTGGGGTTTCTGCTTCTTCCGCTGCCGGCATTATGGTTTCTGATAGAATTTCAGGTGTTTGCGTTGTTTCTTTTTCAATGATTGTGGGTACATCCTGATTCGGGATTTCATTTTCAATCATTTCATCTTCCTTCGATTCCTCATCCAGAAAAAACTTCACTTCGTCCGTTGCTGTTTTACTTTCTTCCGATTTCTTTTCGGGCATTTTCTTTACCCTTACCGGAAAAGGCGTTTCCGCGGACAGTTTTCTTACCACCGCTTGTTCTTCTTCCAATACGTGAATCACGCGGTCTTCCTTTCCGATAAAAGCCTCCTGCTCTTCGACCGGGAAGCCGGTGGCCACGATGGTAACGCTTACTTTGTCTTCCAAATCCATATCTTCGCCAACACCCATGATGATATTCACATTGTTGCCGGCTTCATTTTGGATATGGTCATTGATAATTCCGATTTCATCCATGGTGATTTCATCGCTACCGGACACGATAAGCAGCAAAACGTTTTGTGCTCCTGAAATTTTGTTGTTGTTCAACAACGGTGAATCCAAAGCGGCCATGACAGCGTCTTTGGCTTTGTTGTCACCACTTGCACGACCGGTACCCATGATGGCGGTTCCGGAATCGGCCAATACGGTACGCGCATCTTTCAGGTCAATATTGGTATCATAATGTTTGGAAATCACTTCTGCGATGCCTTTGGCTCCTGTGGTAAGGATTTCATCAGCTTTGGCAAATCCGGCTTTGTAACCGAGATTTCCATACAATTCCCGCAATTTGTTGTTGTTGATAACAATCAGTGAATCAACGTTTTGTTGTAATTTTTTAATACCTTCTTCCGCTTGCTGAATTCTCATTTTTCCTTCGAATTCAAAGGGAGCGGTTACGATGCCGACGGTGAGTATTCCCAATTCTTTGGAAAGACCTGCAATGACAGGTGCGGCTCCGGTTCCGGTTCCGCCGCCCATTCCTGCGGTAATGAAAACCATTTTGGTGTTGTTGTCCAATATTTTTTTCAACTCTTCAATGCTTTCTAATGCGGCTTGTTCTCCTACTTCCGGGTTGGCACCGGCACCTAATCCTTCTGTCAACGCCTGCCCGAGCTGAATTTTATTGGGAATCGGACTGTTGTTCAGTGCTTGGGCGTCCGTATTACAAATTACAAAATCCACTCCTTCAATTCCTTGCTTGTACATGTAATTGACTGCATTGCTTCCTCCACCGCCGACGCCGATGACTTTTATTTCCGATGAACGATGCTTGGGCATGTCAAATACAAAATCCTGAGTACTCATATCGCTGTGTTTTTTTATTCTGTTTCATTCATTAATTTGATAAACTTATCCGCCCATTTTTGGAAAATGACATTGGCTTTGGTTACCTTTTCTCCGGACGTTTTCTCTTTCAATTCTGTTTCCTTTTCGGCTTTTTCTTTCTTTTTGCCAAAGAAAGGAATTTTTTCTTTGATGCTGCCGGGATTTTCCGCTTGTGTGTTATCCTCCATTCTTTCTGTTGAAGAAACATTCTCATTCATTGCTTCCTCTTCAACTTCTTCTTCATACAATTCTTCCATGCGTTCCAAGCCTTTCATGACCAAACCGACGGAAGTGGCGTATTCCGGACCGTAAAGTTTTTCACTGCCTTCGCCAACGATATGTTCGTCGGATTTTCCAATGCGTACATCCATGCCGGTCAGATATTCTGTCAGCTGACGGATATGTTTCAAGTTGGAACCACCGCCAGTTAATACAATACCGGCGATCAGCTTTCGTTTTTGGTCTTCACAGCCGTAGTGTTTTAATTCCAGATAAGCTTGTCCCAGAATTTCCTGAACCCGTGCGTGAATGATTTGTGAAAGTCTTTTGAGAGAAATTTCTTTGGGATCTCTACCGCGCAATCCGGGGATGGAAACGATTTCCGTGTCTTTGTTTTCCCCGGGCCATGCGGAACCAAATTTTACTTTCAGTTGTTCTGCTTGGCGTTCGATGATGGAGCAACCTGTTTTGATGTCTTCCGTGATTACGTTTCCGCCGAATGGTATGACGGCTGTATGGCGAATCATATTGTCTTTGAAAACAGCGATGTCGGTAGTTCCGCCGCCGATATCCATGAGTGCCACTCCGGCTTCTTTTTCTTCTTTGCTCAGTGTTGCATCTGCTGAAGCAATAGGTTCTAAGGTGATTCCGGCCAGATTCAGGCCGGCACTTTTCACGCATCTGGCGATGTTCTTGATGGAAGTCACCTGTCCGACCACCACATGGAAATTGGCTTCTAACCGGCTGCCGTACATCCCGATGGGCTCGGTGACTTCGCCTTCGCTGTCCACTTTGTATTCCTGCGGCAGTACGTGAATGATTTCTTCCCCGGGCAGCATCACCAATTTGTAAACCTGACTGATTAATTTTTTCAAATCATTTTCATCAATGACTTCTTCAAAATTTGGTCGGGTGATGTAATCGCTGTGCTGAAGCGAACGGATATGTTGTCCTGCGATGCCAACGGTTACATCCTTGATTTTAATTCCAGATGCTTCTTCCGCTTGTCTCACGGCTTCTTTGATGGAATTGACCGTTTGTGTAATATTGTTGACAACCCCTCTGTTGACTCCTAAACTTTTCGCTTCTCCTTTGCCGAGGATTTCGATTTTATTGTTTTCATTTTTTCTCCCTACCATCGCCACGATTTTGGTGGTTCCGATATCGAGGCCGACTGCTATTCCATTATTTCTCATCGTTAATTCTTTTGGTTGCTACAATTTGGTTTTTATATCTCAAATTAATTTTCTCGTAATAGTCCAAACCAACTTTTCCAAGATACTGCTCATAAAAAAGATTGAGTTTGTCGAATTTTTCCTGAAATTCTTCCAGTTCCCCAAATTCAATTATGTAGCTTCCTTTGTTTACTAACAAAATAAACGAATTTGGGGCTTCCTTTTTGATTGCGATAATGTGTTTTTTCAACAACTTATCCGCTGAAATCACATCCGCTAAATCACGAAGGCCTTTGTAATCATCTTTGATGATGTCGCCACCCACTAAAATCACTTCAGAAGCATACAAAGGAGACAGCGGGATTTTGGTCAAATCCTCTGACAGATAGTATTCTTCGTTGGAAGCTTTGATTCGGGCTACCGGTGTTTTCTGGTTAATTTGCACTTTGACAACGCCATCGACATCTTTGAAAACCTGTGATTTTCGGATGAACGGGTCTTTGTCCAAATGTTTTTCAACTTTTGAAATATCCATATTTCCTAATGGAATGGAATTTAATTTCAATTCTTTTCCATTGATGATTTTCAAAATGATGCTGTCATTGATAAAACGGCTGCCGTATTCTGTATCGACTTTGACTTCGACATCTTTCATCGGTTTGCAGGCATGCCGCTGTGCGGAGAAACTGACCAAAAAAGTCAGTACCCCGATTCCCAATGTTGTTTTTATCAATTTCCAATTAATCTTCATTGAGCCATGTTTTAATAGGTTTAATCAATGTGTCCACATCGCCTGCACCGGCCGTTACTAATACATCAAATTGCTTGTGTTTAATGATTTCCATCGCATCATCGAGCGAACAAACCATTTTGTCCTTTAGCTTAATTTTCTTCAACAACTCAGCGGAAGTGATTCCCGGAATGGGAAGTTCTCTGGCTGGATAAATTTCCAACAATATTAATTCATCAAATTTAGCGAGTACTTCCGCAAATTCATCCATGAAATCCCGGGTTCTTGTGTAAAGATGTGGCTGAAAAACGCCAAGAATTTTTTTCTCGGGAAACAATTCTTTCAAAGTATGCGTCAACGCATTGAGTTCTGTTGGGTGATGCGCATAATCGTCAATGTATATTTTATCTCCAAAATCCCAGCGGTTGAATCTTCTTTTGACACCTTTGAAATCTGCCAGTGCATGTTTTATTTTCTCCACCGGCACTTTCAGGTAAAGCGCTACTGCTATGGCAGCCACTGAATTTTCAACATTGTGTCTTCCGGGATGGTTCAGCACAAAATCAACATATTTCCCTTCGGGAGTTTGTACGCCAAAATGATAAGCGCCCTCTTCAATTTTCACATCAATGGCATCATAATCTGCGCCTGATTCTACGCCGTAAGTGATGGCGTTTTCAATCGGTAATCCTTTTCTTACAAACAACTGTTCGCTGACCTTTTTGCTGAACTGAATAAAGGTTTGCAAAAAATCTTCTGCATCGTCATATATGTCCAGATGATCCGGGTCAATGGAAGTAATCACCCCGATTTTGGGCGAGAGCTTCAGAAAGGAGCGATCGTATTCATCTGCTTCCGCCACTGTGTACTGATTGCCACGAATCAGAAAATTGGTTTGATAATTTTCAACAATTCCACCCAAAAAAGCAGTGCTTTTGTAGGCTGCTTCGTGCAATATATGACCAATCAGCGAAGAAGTAGTAGTTTTCCCGTGACTACCCGCTACTGCTATTCCATAGGTTTGTCGGGTGATTTCTCCCAATACATCTGCTCGTTTGAGTAGGGTAAAATCCTTTTTTTGAAAATATTTTAATTCGGTATGCTCACAAGGAACTGCGGGCGTATAAATCACCAAAGAATTTTTTGGATTCAACTGCTGCGGAATAAAAGAAACATGGTCTTCATAATGCACTTTTATGCCTTCGGATTCCAACTGTCGGGTCAGCTCTGTTGCGGTTCTGTCATACCCCATTACTTCCTTGTCAAAATAGCTAAAGTAACGCGCCAGGGCACTCATGCCTATGCCGCCAATGCCGATAAAATAATAATATTTGTAATCCAGTACATTCATTTTATCTGACTCAAAATAATCTTCACAATTTCTTTCGTAGCATCGGGTTTTCCCAATTGACTAATATTTTCTGACAATTCTCGGTGCATAGTATCATTTCCCACCAAATCCAATGCAGTGTTCACCAAACGGTCGGCAGCCTGATTGTCGCTTATCATGATTGCCGCATTTTTATCGGCCAATGATTTTGCGTTTTTTGTTTGGTGGTCTTCGGCGGCGTACGGAAAAGGAATCAAAATGACCGGCTTTCCCACCAGACAGAGTTCCGAAATGGCCATTGCGCCTGCACGGGAAACAATTACATCGGCAGACGCAAAGGCGGTTTTCATTTCATAAATGAATTCGGTCAGATGAATTCCAGACAAATCATTTTTTAATTCTCTTTTGAGGTATTCGAAATCCTGTTTCCCGGTTTGCCAGAGCAGTTGCACATCATTTTGCAGCAATTTTTCAACTCCTGCCTTCCATGCATTGTTGAGCGTTCGCGAACCCTGACTGCCACCGATTGAAAGGATTACTTTCTTGTCGGGATTCAATCCAAACGATTCTATTGCAGTTGCTCTGTCCGGAAGATTTGTAAAGATTTCTGACCGAATCGGGTTTCCTGTATAATGGGTTTTCTCTTTCGGAAATCCTTTCACGTTTTCATAAGCGATGCAAATGGCTGTAGCTTTGTTTTTCAATAATTTATTGGTTACTCCTGCAATGGAGTTTTGTTCCTGAATGACAAAAGGGATTCCTGCTTTTGCAGCTTGCCACAACAGCGGGCCGCTTGCGAATCCACCGGTTCCGACAGCTACATTGGGTTGGAAATCTTTGATGATTTTTCTAGCCAATCGCAGACTTTTCAGAAGTTTTATCGGGAAATCGACATTGGAAAGCATTCTTCCTCTGTCGAATCCGGCAACCGGAAGTCCTTCGATAGGATAGCCTGCTTTCGGAACTTTTTCCATTTCCATTTTCCCCAAAGCACCGACAAATAGAATCTGTGCGTCCGGCAAACGATTTTTGATTTCGTCTGCAATCGCAATGGCTGGATATATATGTCCACCCGTGCCGCCGCCGCTGATAATGATTCTATGCGATGTCTTGGATGACTTCATCTGTGTTTTTTCTTTCTTCTAACTTTATTTCTTCGGGCGAAATGATTGCCCTGCTAACACTCAAAATAATTCCAAAGGCCAAGCAAGTGACCCAAATAGATGTTCCGCCGTAACTGATCATCGGCAAGGGTTGACCGGTAACCGGAAACAAATGAACCGCCACCGCCATATTGATGAATGCCTGAAAAATCACAGGCAAACCCACGGCGAAGACAACCAAACTTCCAAAGAAAGTATGGATTTTCGTTGCTATAATCATTATCCGGAATAATATCAGCAGATAAACGAATATCAATGAAATTGCACCGATGATGCCGTATTCTTCGACAATAATTGCGAAAATGAAATCCGAAGAAGATTGTGGCAAGGTTTGTTTGAAAACGCTTTTTCCCGGACCGACACCGGAGATTCCGCCATGATTAATCGCCGCTTTAGCATGTTTCACCTGATATGATTCAAACCCATCATCATTGGCGAAATTTTCAATTCTTGATTGCCATGTATGCACCCGTGAATTGGGAATTAAATCAGGAAAAATCAAGGCAACAATAACAAAGGCTCCCGCAGCAACAATACATAACCCGACATATGACAATAGAATCCCAATCGGGAATCTACCAATAAAAAGTAGAATCATGCACATCACAAAAAGGATGACAGCCGTGGAGCCGTTGGCCGGGAATATCAATGCGATGACTGTAATCATAGGAAGGAACAGCGGCAGAAGTGAATTGAAAAATGTGATTTTTTTGTTCCGGTTTTTTGTGAGATATCTTGCAATGTAAATCAATAAAAACATGGAGGCAAAAGTCGAAGTCTGTATAGATACAGAAGTGCCGGGCAGTTTCAGCCAGCGGGATGCATTTTCACCCTGAATCGTATGACCTTGAAATAAAGTGACAATCAGCAATAAAATGATTATCGGAAGCCCCAACATCGCGATTCCGCCAAAGTACCGGTAGTTCACACGTTGAATGACCAAGATGATGATGATACCCGCGATGAGGAAAACCGAGTGTTTGATCATGTGCGAAGAAACACTCCCCGAATTGACGGCATTCACCAGATTCGAACTAGCCGAATAAACCGGCAAAAAAGAGAATACAGCCAGAATGAGAACAAATGCCCACAGGTATTTATCTCCTTTTATGTAATCTTTTAAAAATGCCGGCCACTTCATATTTTACAATTTCTTTACTTCATTTTTAAACTGATTTCCACGTTCTTGGTAGTTTTCAAATAAATCATAACTCGCACAGCATGGAGAAAGCAAAACCGTATCGCCTTTTTCACTAAAAAAATAGGCTGAACGAACAGCTTCTTCCATGGATTTGGTTTCCACAATCTGACTTACAATGCCTTCGAAAGCGTTTAGAATTCTGGAATTTTCCAGTCCCAGACATACGATGGCTTTCACTTTTTTTCGGACCAATTCTGTGAGTTCCGAATAATCATTGCCCTTGTCGGTTCCGCCCACAATCCAGATGGTGGGTTTGGTCATGCTCTCTAATGCGTAATAAGCGGAATTGACGTTGGTGGCTTTGGAGTCATTGATAAATTCTACACCGCCGACCTTCAGCACATACTCCAACCGATGTTCGATGGCTGTAAAATCAAGAAGACTTCTTCTCGTGGTTTCCTTTCTGATTTTCAGTATATTGGCTGTTGTGGCGGCGGCCATGGAATTGTAAATATTGTGTTTTCCTTTCAGAGACAAATCCGCAATCGGAAATTCAAATTTGTCAGGAAAGTTTACGTTGATGTTGTCGTCTGTGGCATAGGTGCCATTTTTCATTTCTTCATTCATTGAATAGGGAACTTTAATTGCTTTTGTGTTAATATCTTTGATTAATTCTAATATGTTGTCATCATCAAAATCATAAACAAAATAATCTTCATGAGATTGATTTTCAGTGATTTTGAATTTTGTTTGTGCGTAATATTCCAATTTATAATCATACCGATCCAAATGATCTGGGGTGATGTTGAGCAAAATGGCGATATAAGGTTTGAAGGAGGTGATATCATCCAATTGGAAGCTGCTGACTTCTAATACATAATAATCAAATTCATCTTGGATGACCAATTCGGCAAAACTTTTTCCGATGTTGCCGCCCAAACCGACTTTCAGGCCTTCCCGGCTGAGAATGTCATAAATCAGGGAAGTGGTGGTGGTTTTGCCGTTGCTTCCGGTGATGGCGATGATTTTTGCATGGGTGTATCTTGAAGCAAATTCGATTTCGGAAATTACCGGAATCCGGGCTGCGTGAATTTTTTGAATGATTTCAGCTTTTTGGGGAATTCCCGGGCTTTTGATTACCAATTCGGCTGACAGGATTTTGTTTTCTGTATGTTGGCCTTCTTCAAAGTCAATGTTGTTTTTTATTAATTTCTCCCGGTATGCATCGGCCAAAACACCTTTGTCCGAAAGAAAAACATGGAATCCTTTTTCCTTTCCCAACAAAGCTGCGCCCACGCCGCTTTCTCCACCGCCCAATACAATCAGATTC
This sequence comes from Weeksellaceae bacterium, assembly GCA_041656055.1. Lineage (GTDB taxonomy): Bacteria > Bacteroidota > Bacteroidia > Flavobacteriales > Weeksellaceae > Moheibacter. The sequence continues at coordinate 49,936 of JBBAEI010000007.1, read as the reverse complement.
CCGTCCATTTATCTTATTTTTAATGTAATTATCGTTACAACAGCCAGCATGAATCCGATGATTAGCATGCGGTTGACAATTTTACTTTCATGGTAACCCTGTTTTTGAAAATGATGGTGGAGCGGGGACATCAGAAAGATTCTGCGTCCTTCACCGTATTTTCTTTTGGTGAATTTGAAATATCCCACCTGTAAAATCACCGAAAGGCTTTCAGCTAAAAATATCCCGCATAAAAGGGGCAATAAGAGTTCTTTTCGGACAATGATGGCGATGACTGCAATCAGTCCGCCGATGGTCAGACTTCCGGTGTCGCCCATGAAAACCTGTGCCGGATAAGTATTGTACCAAAGGAATCCGATCAAAGCACCGATAAAAGCCGAACAAAAAATCACAACTTCTTCGGTTCTCGGCACAAAGACGATATTCAGATAATCTGCGAAAATAATATTCCCCGAAACAAAGGCAAATAAGCCTAATGCTGCGACAATAATGACTGAAGATCCGGCCGCTAATCCGTCGATACCGTCTGTGAGATTGGCTCCGTTGGATACGGCGGCAATAATAAAAATCACGGCCAACAGAAATACAATCCATTCGTATTTCAGTTGATTGGATTTGTTCATCCAAAACAAAAGGTTGCCATAATTGAATTCATTGTTTTTAAAGAAAGGCAAAGTGGTATCTAAACTTTTTTCTTCTTCTCCGAATTTTACGGTGTGGGTGCCAATGGTTTGGGCCTGTTCCACCGGAACCTGATGTTTGATGGTTACATCCGGGCTGAAATAAATCATTGCACCTACAAAAAGCCCCAATCCGATTTGCCCCAGAATCTTAAATTTCCCGGCCAATCCTTCTTTGTTTTTTCGGAAAACTTTGATGTAATCATCCAGAAAACCAATTGCACCGAGCCAAATGGTAGATACAATCAGAATGATGATATAAATATTTTCAAGTTTTGCGAACAGCAAAACGGGAACCAACGTAGCCAAAATGATGATAATCCCGCCCATGGTGGGCGTTCCGGATTTTTCGTTTTGCCCTTCTAATCCCAGATCGCGAACGATTTCGCCCATTTGTTCCCGCCGGATGTAATTGATGATTTTCTTTCCAAAAACCAACCCGATGAGCAGTGCCGTCAACACTGCCATTCCTGCGCGAAAGGAAGTGTATCTGAACATCCCTGTTCCCGGAATGTCAAAATGATTGTTCAGATATTCGAAAAAATAATACAGCATAATTATTTCTTAAGTTGGTGAGTTAATTCTTTTGCTGTTTCCATGTCATCAAAATGGTGTTTTATCCCATTAATTTCTTGGTAAGTTTCATGCCCCTTGCCTGCAATCAGGATGATATCACCTTTTTCCGCTATTGTGATTGCGGTTTTAATTGCTTCACGCCGATTGGTGATTTTCAATGTTTTGTGGTTGTTTTCTGCTTTCACGCCGGATTCCATTTCTGCTAAAATGACTTCCGGATCTTCGGTTCTCGGATTGTCGGAAGTGAAAATCGCCATGTCGGCAATTCGGGACGCAATTTCTGCCATCTCAGGGCGTTTGCTGCGGTCACGATCGCCGCCACAACCTACAACAGTAAATAATCTTTCGTCACGTGTCCGGATGTCCTGAATAGTGTTCAGCACGTTTTCCAAAGCATCGGGAGTATGCGCGTAATCCACGATGAAAATGATTCCTTTTTTGGAAATAAAAGTTTGAAATCGCCCATCCACATTGGATAATTTACTCAAATATGTCAGTACTTCTTCTTGTTCAAAATCCAAAAGTCGCATGACGGCATAAACCGCCAACAGGTTGTAAGCATTGAATTCACCGATTAGTGGTGTCCAGAATTCGTGACCGTCCAACAATAAAAGCATTCCCTGAAATTGATTTTCAAGAATTTTCGCTTTGAAATCCGCATCGGTTTTCAGGGCATAAGAAAATCTTTTGGAAGGTGAATTTTGCAACATCACATATCCGTTTTTATCATCGATATTGGTAAGTGATTTTGCTGCTTTGGATAAATTATCGAAAAAGCTTTTTTTAATTTTAATGTATTCCGAAAATGTTTTGTGATAATCTAAATGGTCATGGGAAATATTGGTAAAGACTCCGATTTCAAAATTAAGTCCTGCTATCCGGAATTGATGAATGCCGATGGAACTTACTTCCATGACTGCATATTCACAGCCTGTTTTTACGGCTTCGCTGAAAATTTCATTCAAAGTCAGAATGTCGGGTGTGGTATTGATGGTCGGTTGTTCTTTGTCATTGACCAAAACCCGGATGGTGGAAATCAGTACTACGGGATAACCTAATGATTGAAGCAGGCGATAGGTCAAAGTGGCCGTAGTTGTTTTCCCATTGGTTCCGGTGATGCCAATCAATTTCAGTTTTTTTGTTGGATGATCGTAGAAATTAGCCGCTACCGTTCCCATGGATTCGGATGAATTTTCAACTTTTATGTACGAAATGTTTTCTTTTCTATTCTCCGGGATTTCCTCACAAAGAATCGCAATCGCGCCAGCATCAATTGCGGCATCAATAAACCGGTGACCGTCGGTTTGTGTTCCTTTTTGCGCAATGAAAAGCGAATTTTCTTTCACTTTTCCCGAATTCAGATGTAGGGACGAAATTTCCTGATTGGTATTTCCGACCCATTCTTTTACATTCACATTATTTAAAATCGCACTCAAATTCATTTCAAATTATCCTTCAAGATTTAAATAAATTGTTTCTCCTCTTTTAAACGGCGTACCCGGAGGGATGGACTGATAAGTTACCCTTCCGATGCCGGTGTATTGCACATCCAATCCCATGTTTTCGAGGATGGGGACTATGGCGTCTCCGCTTCTTCCGACGAGATTAGGGATTTTATTAATCTCATAATTGGGCTTGAATTCCGGTACATCCTGAATGGCTTTTTTCACATTGACAAGTGTCGGCTTCGATGGGATTTTTTTAGGCGTTCTGGCGTAAATCCAATCCGCCAATTGTCGGAATACAGGTGCAGCACTGGTGCCACCGTACATTCCTAATCGGTTTTCAGGTTTGTGGATTACAACAATCATCGTGTATTTTGGATGATCTGCCGGAAAGAATCCAACGAAAGACGCTCGGTATTTGATGGGTTGGTCTTTGATCCAATATTCAACGCGGGCAGTTCCGGTTTTTCCGGCGATGCTGTAATTTTCGGATGCGATTCTGTTGGCTGTTCCGCCTTCTTCCACAACAGAAGTCAGGGCTTTGGTAATGGCTTCAATATTTTTGTCGGAAGCCATTTTGGGATTCAGTACTTCCGGTTTGAATTCGATTTCGGTTTCGTCACTTCTTTCTAATTTGTCGATAAACAGAGGTTTAAGCATCTTTCCGCCGTTGGCGATACCGTTGTAAAAAGTGAGCAACTGTAGCGGGGTAATTTTCACGCCATAGCCGTAGGACATGACAGGCAGGGTGACCGGGCTCCAGTTGGGGTCGCTCGGTCGGTGAAATTCCGGCATGGCTTCACCTTCAATGTCAATATTCATTTTTTGGGTCAAATTCCATTTTTCCAATTGGTTAAAATATTCTTGGGGATTGCTTCCGTAGCTGTTGTTAATCAGTTTTGCCGTTCCGATGTTGGATGATTTTTTAAGGACTTCTTCTACGGTCAAAGTTCCGTATCCGTGGGTGTCGCGAATGGTTCGGTTGTATAATTTATAGCTGCCGTTGCCGGTTTCCACCGTAGTTTCCGGGGTGAATTTTTCATTTTCCAAACCAGCGAGCAGGGACACGGTTTTGAAGGTAGAGCCTGGTTCTGCACCTTCGCCAACGGTGTAATTATAGACATCGGAATAAACGCCTTCCTCCATTCTTTTCAGATTAATCATGGCGCGGATTTTTCCGGTTTCCACTTCCATGATGGCCACACAGCCGTGATCTGCGTTAAATTTCACAAGTTGATCATTCAATGCGTTGAAGGCTGCGATTTGCAACGGAGCATCAATCGTTGTGTAAACATTGGAGCCGTCCAAAGGTTCGCGTTCCCAAGATTTGAAGGGCTTCCATTGCTGACGCCCCATGAATTCCTCCCAGCGCATTCCTTCCACACCCGCCAAATCTTTGGAGTAGGCACCTTCTAAACCGGCTTTGCCTCTTTGGTCGTCAAAACCAATGGTCCTTTTTCCTATATCATCGAGTACCAATTCCCGTTTGCTTTCTTTTTCATGGATCAGTCCGCCTTTGATTTGTCCTTCCCTGAAAATCGGAAATGCCCTGAGGCGTTGATATTCCATGTAATCCATCCCTTTTTTTAGCAACATATAGCGGCTTCCTTTTTTTCGCTCATCTCTGAATTTGGTTTCAAAATAATTAGCGGGTCTGTTAAACATTTTACCAAGTGAATCCGACAGCGCACCGATTTGGGATTCAAATAAATCTTCTTTGATGACTGTCAAGTCCACATGGACATTGTGAACTGTGATGGTCGTTGCCAGTAGGCTGCCATCAGATGCATAGAGATTTCCACGTTCGGCGGGTACCTGTTGGAGCCGGAAATTCTGCTTGGTAAAATCGTCTAATTTATCACCTTCGGTTAATTGGATTTTGAAGATGGAAAACAATACGCCAAATGCTAAGAGAAAAATGACCGAAGCAACAAGGTATCCTCTGACCAAAATATTTTTACGGTTCTCTTTCATAGACTTTTTGGATTAGTACATAAGGTTGTTCATCGGTCAATTTCACGCCCAATTCCTCGGCATGTTTCATGATTTCAGGTTCCAACTGCATTTTCAGCAATAGCCGGTGTGCATCGGTATATTGTGATTTAAGCGTTGAAACCTCTTCATTGAGTCTGTTGATTTTGACCACTTTTTTTTCAACCCAGTGTGAACTTGAAATGCTCAGAAATGCCAATGCAACGAGATAAAGCACAAATCGCCAGTTCTGCATGGAACCGTCGTCCACCAGAAATTTTCCTTTCACGATGTCTATCAGGCTGATGGTGCTTTTTTTATTTTTCGCCATGTTTGAATCAGTTTTTAACGGCTATTCTCATTTTCGCGCTTCTGGCTCTTGGGTTTCTTTCTATTTCCTGTACATCAGGTACAATAACTTTGGACTGAACCGGCTTGAAGGGCGCAGTCCAGTTTCCATACACATCTCTTTCGGGTTCTCCTTCGAACATCCCGGTTTTCATATATCTTTTTGTCAATCTATCTTCCAATGAATGATAGGAAATCACCACTAATTTCCCGTTCGTTTCAATGATTTCTCCGCATTGCAACAGCATTTCTTTCAGGGCTCCCATTTCGTCGTTCACTTCAATTCTCAGTGCCTGAAATAGTTGCGCAAAGAATTTGTTTTTCTTGTTGGTCGGAATGTATTCAAAAATGCTTTTCAGGTCTTCCACGGATTTGATGGCACCGCTTCTTCGGCTTGTTACAATTTCTTTGGCAAGTTTTCTCGCGCTTCTCAATTCGCCGTAATTGTATAATACATCGGCGATTCTTTCTTCTTCGTAATTGTTCAGAATACTTTCTGCGGTAATCTTCGCTTTTTGATTCATCCGCATATCCAATCGGCTGTCGAATCGGGTAGAAAATCCGCGTTCGGGTGTGTCGAACTGATGAGAGGAAACCCCTAAGTCAGCCAAAACCCCGTTCACTTTTCTAATCCCTAAGTATCGCAAACTGTTTTTCATAAATCTAAAATTCTGCGTAATGAGTTCAAATCGTTCGTCTTCAATTTTGTTTTCAATTGCGTCTGTATCCTGATCAAAAGCATAAAGTTTTCCTTTGTTGCCAAGCCTTTTTAAGATTTCTCCGGAATGTCCGCCGCCTCCAAAAGTGCAATCGACATAGATGCCTTCAGGGTTGTCTATCAGAGCATCAACGCTTTCATGCAGCAAAACAGGTTCATGATACATCCGTTTCATCCTTTTTGATTCCACCCATTACTTCTTCTGCCAATACCGCAAAATCTTCTTCATCGATTTGTAGGGACGATTCATACTTGTCTTTGTCCCAGATTTCCATGATATTCACAGATGGTGCAAGCACTATATTCTTGGAAATACCTGCAAAGGCGACCAATTCTCTCGGAATCTGAATCCGCCCGTTGCCGTCCACTTCCACCATTTTTACGCCGGCTGTATAATGCCGAATAAAATCTTTGTTTTTTCTCACAAATACATTCAGTTGATTGATCTCGGCCATGGTTTTTTCCCATTCGGAAAGCGGCAGCAATTCCAAACAAGGATAGAAAACGGATCGCTTGAGTACAAAGCCGTTGTTCAAAATCGACGCCCACTGTTTTTTTAATCCAACAGGCATCGGAAGACGTCCTTTGGCGTCAACTTTGCACTCATAAGATTCTGTTAGTGGTATCAAACTGAAAAATTTTTATCAAAATTAAAAACATTTTACCACTTATTACCTAAAAATACCACTTTTGTTAATAACTTTTAACGTTTGCTTGTTTTTTGCTTGGTATTTGGGTTCAATTAAAAAGTTGAGAATAATCATTTGGGAAGAAAATGCTTATCAAAAAGGATTATTTTGTATTATTCACTGGATTTCGCAATTTTGTTCAACAACTTTTTTTAAGTTTTAAGTTGAAAATTGATTTGTCCTTTGAATTATTTTGATTGCCTTCTTCATTTCATTTTCGTTGTGTAACAAGCTACAAGGTCTTTTGGTATGAAAATTCGATTGCACAATTTGATATTTGAATTCATTACAAAACAAATTCATGAATAAAGCAAGCTATATATTTTCTAAATATTAATCAGGAATTGTTAATTTTGCAGGAAACACAAATCCTAAGATGCTCTTAAATCTCAAAAAGACTAAAAAGTTTTCCTACATAGAAGAGGGCGAAGGCACGCCGATAGTGCTTTTACACGGTCTGATGGGCGAACTTAGTAATTTCAAGCAACTAACCGATTATTTTTCCAAAATTGGTTTCAAAGTTTACGCCCCTGAATTGCCGATTTACAGTTATCCGATTCTGAAAACGAATGTGACCAGTATCGCACGATTTGTCGCTTCATTCCTGAAAGAAGTCGTGAATGAGCCGGCGGTTTTGGTTGGGAATTCCTTGGGCGGTCATTTGGGATTGCTGACGACTATCAAACATCCAGAACTCGTAAGAGCTTTGGTATTGACCGGAAGTTCAGGGCTTTATGAAAAATCATTTGGGGAAACTTATCCCAAAAGAGGGAGTTATGATTATGTGTTGAAGAAAACCCAAGAGGTTTTTTATGACCCGCAAGTAGCTACCAAAGAAATTGTGGATGATGTGTTTGAAACGGTCAATGACAGAAGGAAAGCCATCAAAACCCTGTACATAGCCAGAAGCGCAATCAAAAACAATCTGAAAGATGATTTGAAAAAAATCCAAACACCGGTTTGTCTGATTTGGGGGAAGCAGGACGGCGTTACGCCACCGGAAGTGGCGGAAGAATTCAATGAAGGAATTTCTACTTCTACACTTTACTGGATTGACAAATGTGGTCATGCGCCCATGATGGAGCATCCTCAGTTGTTTAATGAAATCCTTGAGAAGTGGCTGAAGGAGAAAAACATTCAATAGTATGTTTTTAGATCCGGAATTTATCAAAAGTGCCCCGAAATGGTCGGAATGTCCCGAACCCAATATGCCGGAATATGCTTTCATCGGCCGTTCCAATGTTGGGAAATCATCTTTGATCAATATGTTGGCGGAAAGAAAAGATTTGGCCAAAACATCGGGGACACCCGGCAAAACCCAGTTAATCAATATTTTTTTGATGCAAAAAAGTTGGTATCTCACCGATTTGCCGGGCTACGGTTATGCGCGGGTTTCTAAAAAACAAAGAGCCGGATTTCAAAAATTGATTTCGGATTATCTCACCAAAAGACCCAATTTAGTCAACACTTTTGTGTTGATTGACAGTCGGTTGAAGCCACAGCAAAATGATTTGGAATTCATGAAATGGTTGGGTGAAAACCAGATTCCGTTTGCGATGGTTTTCACGAAAATCGACAAAATCAGTAGTGCGGAACTGCAGAAAGCATTGCAGACATATAAGAATGAAATGCTGAAAACATGGGAATCCTTGCCCATGATTTTTACGACTTCTATTTTGGGAAGAATCGGACGGATGGATATTCTGAATTATATTGCAGGATTAAATGAACAGTTGGAAGGACAATTCAATAAATGAAGTTTGTTGAAAATCAAGCTTTAATGAATTCCTTCACTGCCATCCGGTAGCCTTCTAAGCCTTTTCCTGAAATTATTTTTTGACAATTTTCACCGGTAATCAGGTTTTTCCTGAATGCTTCTCTCTGAGAAATATCGGAAATATGTACTTCAATTACCGGGCTGCTGATGGCTTTGATGGCATCTGCAATGGCATAAGAATAATGGGCATAAGCTCCGGGATTGATGATGATGCCATGATATGAAAATCCCGATTGATGAAGCTTGTCTATCAAATCACCTTCGTGATTGGATTGAAAATAATGCAATTCAACTTCCGGAAATTCACTTCTTAGTTCTTCAAAAAAATCCTCAAAAGTTTGGGTGCCGTAAATTTCAGGTTCTCGTTTACCCAATAAATTTAAATTTGGCCCGTTGATTATCTGGATTTGGAGCATTGTATTAAATTTTGATTTACAACTTTAATTCATGTCGGTTTCCGGTGCTGTCAGCCTGATTGTTTTTCCTTTGCTTGTTTCCAAAGCTCATCTTGTTCTTTCAGTGAAAGTTCCGCAATGTTTTTCCCTTGCTCTAAAGCTATTTCTTCGATTTTTTGGAATCTGGAAATAAACTTTTTGTTGGTTTTTTCCAAAGCGTCTTCAGGATTGATGCCCGTGAAACGAGCGTAATTAATCAGCGAAAATAAAACATCTCCAAATTCAATTTCCCGTCGCTCCTCATCTTTTTCCGCCAGAAATTCTTCGATTTCTTCCATCACCTTGGCCCAAGTATCTTCAGGATTTTCAAATTCGAACCCCACTCCTTTGACTTTTTCCTGAATGCGGTATGCTTTCACCATCGCAGGAAGTGAAACCGGTACGCCCTCCAAAACGGATTTACGGCCGGCTTTGAGTTTTAGTTTTTCCCAGTTGCGGCTGACTTCTTCCTCATCTTCCACTTTCACATCGCCATAAATATGCGGATGCCGATAGATGAGTTTTTCACAAATGATATTCAGGACATCAGCTACATCGAAGGCTTTTTTCTCGGAAGCAATTTTGGCATAAAAAATCAGGTGCAGGAACAAATCCCCTAATTCCTTTTTTACTTCTTCCGCATTGTCATCGAGGATGGCATCCGACAATTCATAAATTTCTTCAATGCTGAGCGTACGCAGTGTTTGCCATGTTTGTTTTTTATCCCACGGACATTGCGCGCGCAGGTCGTCCATGATGTCCAACAAACGACTAAAGGCACTGAGTTGTTCTTCACGTGAATGCATCGGATGAATTTAAATTCTTAGGTTTCGGAGTTCAATGGTTTTTCAGAGGCTTCCGTTGTTTCTTCTTCTTTTTCTTCAGGTTCTGGTGTTGCCAATCCTTTGGAATGAAGTAGATTATACCATTGGAATAATTTTTTCAAATCAGAATCATGCACCCTTGATTCATCATAATCCGGCAAAACTTCAGCCATGTATTTTCTCAATTCCCCGGCAGCTTCTTTATGATTGATTGCGGTTCCGCCGTTTTCTTTTTCATAAATTTTCATAAAAACATCCTTTAGCGGATATTCTTCAGAGAGTCCGTAGATGGCGATATTTTCGAGTAAACTCACATTGCTTCTTGATGAAATGGAAGTTTTTTTCTCTTTTTCAATGTCTTCTACAATGAATCCTCCTTTGGTTTGAGCGATTAGTTTGAACAAGCCGGGTTTTCCGGAGATTGAAATAATTTTGGTTAAATCCATAGTTTATTTATTTGGGGTTCGGAAATTGCATTTGATAATCCGTTTTCACTTTTCCTTTGGTTATATTTTTTAATTTGTTTTGTATAAGTCTTTTTTTCAGTGGGGTTAGATAATCAGTGAACAAGATGCCCTCGATGTGGTCATATTCATGCTGAATGACCCGTGCCCGCACATCGGAGAAGGTATCTTTGTGGAAATTCCAATTTTCGTCATAGTATTCTATGTCAATGGTTTCGGGGCGTGAGATGTCTTCACGGACTCCGGGAATACTCAGGCAGCCTTCATTGAATTTCCATTCGTCATTGATTTTTTTTGTGATTTTGGCATTGATGAAAACCTTTTTGAATGTCAACAGTTCATCCTTGATATCCTCATATTCTTCGTCTTCAGCCAACGGTGAAAGATTGATTAGAAACAAGCGGATGTCCAATCCGATTTGCGGTGCAGCAAGTCCGATGCCAAAGGCATGTTCCATGGTTTGAAACATATTGGCAATCAGGATGTCCAGATTGGGATAATCTTGGGTGATGTCTTTTGCTTTTTTCCTCAAAACGGGATCGCCGTAGGCTCTGATGGGTAAAATCATGCTGAAAATTTTTGCAAAGATAAGGCTTGGAAATGAAAAACAGGGTGAAGAAAAATTGGAAGTATTTGCATAGAAACGTTAAATGCTGCGTGAATTCATATAAGATTGTAAAATCAGCACCGCACTGATTTTATCGACCAATGCCTTGTCTTTTCGTTGTTTCTTTTTGGCACCGGAATTGAAAATCGCCTGAGAAGCCATTTTGGAAGTCAGGGATTCATTTTCCCTAAAAACTGGAATTTCGGGAAATTTTTCTTGGAATTTTTGGATGAATAATTGAATGTCCGTTTCGAGTTGCCCGATTTCGCCGTGCATCCGGACGGGTTGACCGACGACGATTTCCTGTATGGGATTTTCGGCAATATATTTCCCCAAAAAATCGAACAAATCTTGGGTCTCAACCGTCGTTAAACCGGTCGCGATAATCTGTAATTCATCGGTAACGGCAATCCCAGTCCGTTTTTTTCCGTAGTCGATGGCGATAATTCTTGGCACAGCGCAAAGATAATGGAAAACAAGGGTTCAAATTTCATGCGAAGGAAATGATTTTAAAATGATTAATTTTGTTCGCTTTAAAAATGAATAATTATGGAAAGTTTACAATCTGTCATTGAATCAGCGTGGGAAAACAGAGATTTACTGAAAGAAAATGAAATTCAAAATGCCATCCGGGAAGTCATTGCACAATTGGATTCCGGAACATTGAGAGTGGCAGAACCAGTGGATGACAATTGGGTTGTGAATGAATGGATTAAAAAAGCTGTGGTCATGTATTTTCCGATTCAACAAATGGAAACCATGGAAGTCGGAATTTTTGAATACCACGATAAAATCCCATTGAAAAACAATTATAAGGACAAAGGTGTTCGCGTGGTGCCACATGCGGTAGCGCGTTACGGAGCCTATGTTGCCAAGGGGGTGATTTTGATGCCATCTTATGTGAATATTGGTGCTTATGTGGATGAAGAAACGATGGTGGATACTTGGGCAACAGTCGGAAGTTGTGCGCAAATCGGGAAACATGTTCACTTGAGTGGCGGAGTGGGAATCGGCGGCGTTTTAGAGCCTTTGCAGGCTTCGCCGGTGATTATTGAGGACAACGCATTTATCGGTTCGCGCTGTATAGTGGTTGAAGGTGTGAAAGTCGGTAGAGAAGCGGTTTTGGGTGCCAATGTGGTATTGACGGCTTCCACCAAAATCATAGATGTAACCGGTGATAATCCTGTGGAATTAAGAGGTGAAATACCCCCGAGATCAGTAGTGATTCCGGGAAGTATTCCCAAAAAATTTCCGGCCGGAGAATTCCAAACACCTTGTGCCTTAATCATCGGACAACGAAAAGAAAGTACCGACAAAAAAACATCGCTCAATGATGCATTGAGAACACATAATGTGGCGGTGTAAATGATTTATGGTTGGGTTTTGTGTAGGTTTACAGTGGATTAACCAAAAGGATTTTAGGTTTTTTTGAATCTTTTTCTTCTCCAGAAAATCAATCCGATGCCCATCGTCCAAATCAGTAATACCGGCAAAATCAAATTCTGAATTTGCCATTCTGATTTTTCGAGCCTGACTTTGGTTTCATTTAAAGTAGGAATTTCCAATTTTCGGTTTTTGAGATTCAGAAAATCTTTTTCTCCAACGAGATAATCAATACAATTTAACAGGAAATTCTGATTGTCGTAAGTTACCGGTCGCTGCCGGGGGTTGTCAGGTCGCAAAGAATATTTGTCTTCGCCAAGTTGCATGGGTTTCCCCATCAGAATGTCATTTTTGGCCACATCTCCATCTGCGACGAGAATGAGTTTTCCTTCGTTGGTTTCGGCTTTGAAATTCGGAATTTCCGTTCTTTCATAGCGGGAAGCAAACATGGATTTTAGGTTTCCTTCGACCAAAACAGCAAGCGGAATTCTGCCCATCTGGTATTCTTGCTGATTGATTTCACTGACTTCACTGAGTTCAATAAAACTCATGGAGGGTTGCAAGGTGGTATAAGGTGAAGTAGCCAGAAGCACAGTAGGTTTCACATCTGAACTGTCTAACAATTCGATAGGGTTGGCAAAACGGAATGCTACCGAACTGATGCTTTCCGTGATGGGAGAAGTAGAAGCTTTGAAGCCACGCACAAAATAAGGCCAGGTATAGGAATTGTAACTCACATTTCCGGCGGTGGTTTCGCCGTCGGCCAATACGATTTTGGCGGCTTCCAAATCTTTGATGATTGTAGGAATTATCCGCATTCCATAATTAAAAAAGAAATCATTCAACTGCAAATCTCTTGGAAAAGCCACAATCCGACCGCTTCTGAAAATACTGTCCATTTCTGCATCTACGGTTTCTGTGAGCCACAGCATTTTGCCGCCATTCATGATGTACTGATCCAATACCATTTTGTCCGAATCACTGAAAGGAAGCGTAGGTTTGGCGACAACCAGCGCGTCAAAGCGTTTGAGGGAATCCAAATCGTTGGTTTTCAATATATAAGTGGAGTCAATGATAGGGTTGAGATAAACATCCACATTGTAATTCTCAGACAAAGCAGCCCCTAAACCGTCGATATAAATTTTGGGCAATTCATCGTGATGCACAATCAGGCCGATGTTTTTCCTTTCTTCCTGACTGATTTTCCGAATTTCATTCATGAAAAGAAACTCTAATTTCTCCGTACTTGCCGCTGCCAGTTGATTGAAAGGAATCCCTGGATCGTTGATCAATGTTTCCATCCAACCTTCTTTGTCTCCATAGCTGACTTGCGCGTATGGATAGACGTTCAGCACCCCCTTGTCGGTTCTCACCGGTGCCGGAGCCAATCCGTTTTTCTCCAATTGTTCGGTGGTGAAATCTTTGACCGGATCTGAAAAATAGAATGAAATATTGGGATTGATATTCCTGAATTCATCGAGCATGAAGGTAATTTCATTTTTCAAAGTCCGGTATTCAGCGGATAATTCGCCGCCCAATAAAATGTGGATATGCAGTGGCTTGTCTATTTTTTTTAGGATGTCTTTCGACGTCTCGGTCAGGGTATATCTTTGATCGTGGGTCATGTCGAATCTTTTGAAAACAAATTCGGACAAAACCGCAATTCCCATAAGGATGAGGAAAATGACTATGCTATTTCGAGTGTGATTTTTCATTTTTTCTTTTGAAGATTAATATTCGTCAAAACCAAAAACAACGCGATAACCAACAGGAAATAAATCAAATCCCGGGTGTCGATAATCCCTTTCAACAATTGTTGATAATGCATCTGCATTCCCATTTTGCGTACATAATAATCTGAACTCCCCAGCAGATTGTAGGAAGCCAGACTTTCAAAAGCATAGTAAAAACCAAAGCACAGAAAAATTGCCATAATATAAGCAGCGACCTGATTTTTGGTAAGCGAGGAAGTGAAAATTCCGATGGCTGCAAAGCTACTTCCCAACAAAAACAAGCCGAGATAACCACTGAAGAATACGCCATAATCCAATTGTTGTCCGTCACTTACGAAAAACGCAAGGGTTTTGATAAATCCGAAAGTGAACAGCATAGAAAAAAGCAGAACCACCAAAACCGGCAGGTATTTTCCCCAAACAATGCTGCTGATTTTCAGGGGTTGTGTGAACAGCCATTGCAGCGTACTCGAACTTTCTTCTTCGGCCAAAGTACGCATGGTCAGTGCCGGAATCAGAAAAAGCAAAATCCAGGGCGCAATGAAAAAGAAGCTGCTCAGCGAAGCATTGCCAGTATTGAAAATATTGAAATCATTGTCGAAAAACCACAAAAACAAAGTGCAAATCAGCACGAACGCCGATGCGCAGACATAGGCCATATAGCCCGTAAAATAATTGGATAATTCTTTCTTGAAAATTTTTATCATTGCTCTCTGTTCACAAACGCACAATCAAGTCAAATAGTACGCCAACAACTGCAAAACTACATAAAAAAACCTTGCGATGATAGGATGGATTTACTTCTGAAAAACAAGGGAATTTCCTCATGGAAAGGATTTTGTGTGAATCATTTTTACGGAAACTAATCTCTCTAATTTATCCGCAAGGGTAGATTTGACATATACGGACACAGCAAATAATCCAAGTAAATTCTGATTGCTTTTTCATATTCATTTGATACAAATAAAAAATAATTTATAAAATTTTCAAAACGATGCTTAATTTTAGCGCATGAAATTTTCTGTTCAACCCCTGCTTCAGAATGAAATTGCCGAGCTGCTCCCGCTCACTGAAAATGATTTTGAGAAATTATACGCAGTGGCTTCCGACCCTGTGGTTTGGGCAAATCATCCCAATAAAAACCGATATGAAAGAGCGATTTTCATGAACTTCTTTCAAGGTGCCATTGCGAGCGGTGGAGCTTTTATGGTTTGTGATAAAACCGGAAATGTCATTGGCGGCACCCGGTTTTACGGTTACGATGAAGCTGATAAAAGTATTCTTATCGGTTATACTTTTTATGCTACGGATTATTGGGGCAAGGGTTACAATCATTCCGTCAAAATAATGATGCTCGATTATATTTTCAATCATGTGGACAAAGTATTTTTTCATGTCGGAGCTGAAAATTTCCGTTCGCAGGGTGCTATGAAAAAATTAGGGGCTAAGAAAATCAGGGAAATTGTGGTGGCTTATTACGGAGAACCCGAAAAACGCAATGTGGAATATAAAATCACGAAAGATGAATGGGCGAATTGGAGAAAATCGAATCGATGAAAAATGTTTTATCCTCAATTGAAATCCACTCTGATTTCACTTCCTTTTGAAAACCCGTAAAGCGTAGAAGCTGAGCCAAATGTTCTGGGATTGCTTTTGTAAATCGCAATTTCTAAATAACCCGATGATCCAAATAAAGCCATTCCTCTTCCGATATATTGATCTTCCCTTTCGAAATCATCAATGAAATCGTGATAATTTCGGTAAACGGTGGTGAACTCATTGTTTCTGTCCCAGATTCTAAAGCTTCTTTTCTTGCCGATTTTGTCAAATAGCTTTTCAGAAATATTGGTAATGGCATTCCCGAAATTATCCACATAAATAACCGTTCCCACGATGCTGTTGTTTTCTTTGACCACGGGTTGCAGCGAAGCAAGTTCTTTGAAACCCTTGATTTTCTGTCCGATTACGGATAGTTTTCCACCACGTGCCAGATGGCAGGCAGCCGGCACAAAAATATCATTCAATGAAAACGGCGTGTCTTTTTTGGCCTGCGGAATATTGATTTCAACAATTTCCTGTGGCTGAATTTCTGATTGTATAAGTGACAAGATTCCGTTGTTGCCACAGATGAAATAATGGTCATCGATATAAGTGGCTATCGGCGGGTTGACCGGTGAAACGGAAGCATCCACGCCGAGAATATGAATCGTTCCCTTTGGAAAATGCCGATAAGCATTTTTGACCACAAAGGCGGCTTCCCAAACGTCAAAAGGTTGAATCTCATGAGAGATGTCGATGATAACCGGATTTTCGAGTTCACAATGAATTCTTCCTTTTATGACGGAGACATATGGGTCTTTCAGTCCGAAATCAGTCGTTAAAGTTATAATTGGCATCAAATTCAAATCCTGCGAACAAATATATTGTGTAATTTTGTAAACAATCAAATTTAAACACAAGACATTTGACAGAATTAAACCTCGAATTGAACGAAATCAGCGCACAGGAATTTTATGGCGCAAACAATCAAAATTTCCAACGGATTCAAAAGCACTTTCCAAAACTTAAAATCGTAGGTCGCGGTCGTAAAATCACGGCAATGGGTAGGGAAACGGAATTGAAGGAATTTTCAGCGAAAATTGCTCAAATCATTCAGTTTTTACAGGATTACAATCGGTTGAACGAAAAAGACCTCGATAATCTGTTGGAAGAAACCTACCAACCTGAAGTCCGGAGAATTGGTCGAGGAGATGAAATTTTGGTACACGGCGTCAGCGGAAAACTTATCAAAGCACATACACCCGGACAAAAGAAATTGGTAGAACTCGTTTATAAAAATGACATGGTTTTTGCCGTAGGCCCGGCAGGAACCGGAAAAACTTATACCGGTGTGGCTTTGGCTGTTCAAGCATTGAAAAACAAAGAAGTCCGAAGAATTATTTTGACCCGACCAGCCGTGGAAGCCGGAGAAAGCCTTGGTTTTTTGCCCGGTGATCTCAAAGAGAAATTAGACCCTTATCTACAGCCGCTCTATGACGCACTTCGCGATATGATTCATTTTGAAAAACTGAATTC
Source organism: Weeksellaceae bacterium (assembly GCA_041656055.1). GTDB lineage: Bacteria > Bacteroidota > Bacteroidia > Flavobacteriales > Weeksellaceae > Moheibacter. Next base: position 33,212 of record JBBAEI010000007.1, on the reverse strand, counting down.
CTACTATGAAAAAGGAATCATCGAAGTCGCACCGCTCGCTTTTATGCGTGGTCGTACTTTGGATGAAGCTTTTGTGATTTTGGATGAAGCCCAGAACACCACCCATGCGCAAATGAAAATGTTTCTTACCCGAATGGGAAAAAATGCGAAATTCATCATCACCGGTGATCCTGATCAGGTGGATTTGCCGCCTCGACAGAAATCGGGATTGATTGATGCCATGCATATTTTGAAGCATGTGCCGGATATCGGGATGGTGCAATTGACCGAAAAAGATGTGGTTCGGCATAAATTGGTGAGTAAAATTCTGGGGGCTTATAAAAAAGCGGAAGAAGCTGAGAAAGTATAATGACGAAATCCGATAAATTCAGAGAAGGGGATTACTACAAAACGCCGGAAGGTTATATCGTCATGACCGAACAATTTCATTTGCGACGCGGTTACTGTTGCAAAAGCGGTTGTAAGCATTGTCCTTATGGTTATGACAAGAAAACCGATACTTTCCGAAAAAAAGAAAAGTGATTTTAAACCGAATAATTCGGTGCTTCTTTGGTGATAATCACATCATGGGGATGGCTTTCATTGAGTCCGGCATTGGTGATTTTCACAAATTTTCCGTTTCGAATCAGGGACTCAATATCAGGGGTGCCGCAATAACCCATTCCTGCACGAAGTCCGCCACAGAGCTGGTAAACCACATCCGAAAGCTTTCCTTTGTAAGGCACTCTGCCTTCGATGCCTTCGGGTACTAATTTCTTGGCTTCGGATTGAAAATAGCGGTCTTTGCTTCCGCGTTTCATAGCGGAAAGTGAACCCATGCCCTGATAGGTTTTGAATTTTCTGCCCTGATAAATCACTTCTTCGCCGGGTGCTTCATCCGTGCCGGCAAAAAGACTGCCCAGCATCACACAGCTGGCTCCCGAAGCAATGGCTTTGACGATGTCACCTGAAAATTTAATTCCTCCGTCACCGATGACAGCGACATTCTTTGTGCCGGCATATTTGTACACATCATAAATCGCTGAAAGTTGCGGCACACCAACACCGGCTACTACTCTCGTTGTGCAGATAGAGCCCGGGCCGACTCCTACTTTCAGCACATTTGCGCCGGCGTCAATCAGGTCTTTGGCGGCTTCGGCAGTTACGATGTTGCCACCCACAATGTCCAAATCCGGGAAAGCATTTCTTACTTCACGGACTTTTTCAATTACCCCTTTGGAGTGGCCATGCGCTGAATCCAAAGCGATGATATCCACGCCTTTATGAACCAATGCCTGAATGCGTTCCATCGTTTCGTTGCCGATGCCGATGCCTGCACCCACACGCAATCTTCCCTGACTGTCTTTGGCCGAATTCGGAAATTCAGTCAGATTGTCAATGTCCTTAATCGTTATCAGCCCAATCAACTTGTATTCGCTGTCCACAATGGGAAGTTTCTCAATCCGGTTTCTCAGTAAAATATCTTTGGCTTTGTGTAAATCCGTCTGAATATCTGAGGTAATCAGATTTGTTTTGGTCATCACTTCGTCCACGGTTTGTTCCATATCGGTCTGATAGCGGATGTCGCGGTTGGTGATGATGCCACAAAGCGTTCTGTCTTCTTCGATAATAGGCAGTCCGGAAATTTTATAATGCCGCATCAGCTCCTCGGCTTCTCCGAGTTTATGATGACGACTCAGGGTAATCGGGTCAGAAATCATCCCGTTTTCAGACCGTTTGACCCTGTCCACTTGTTGGGCTTGTTCCTCGATGGACATGTTTTTGTGAATAAAAGACAAACCACCTTCCCGCGCCAATGCCACTGCTAATTTGCTTTCGGAAACTGTATCCATAGCAGCGGAAACCAAAGGAATATTCAATGAAATTTTGTCGGTCAATCTCGTTTTCAGAGAAACCTGATTCGGAAGGATTTCGGAATAGGAGGGAACCAAAAGGACGTCGTCAAAGGTGATGGCATCCTGTATTATTTTGTCGGATAAAGGCATTGCTTTTTGCCGAGCAAATTTAAATAAAAATTCGGTGGTAAACACAATTTTTTGAATTTTATTGAAATTGTAGTTCTATGGATTTGTGCAATTTCCATGGTTGAGATTCCCAGATTCTTAATCTATTCTCTTCTGAGTAAACCTTGATGTTTGATGTTTCTTCTCAACAAATTCAAACGGACTCTGATTTGGTCATAAAACAAACCGAAAATCAATACCAAAGACGAGAAATAAAGAATTTCCAATTCAAAACGATAATAAAACAAACCACTGATGACGCCGCCGAATATAAAAAACACGATGATAAAAAATCTCAGCTTGATCGATGATATCAATTTTTTGCGGTGGCTCGATGTTTTATAAAAAAGCAACTGCGAGAATTCTATTCCCAAATCGGTGAACAAGCCCGTCAAATGGGTTGTTCTGACAATTGAATTTGAAATAATCGTCACCAAAGCATTTTGTAATCCCATGGCAAAAAGCAAGAGATAAGCGATGATGTTCGGGTCTTTTTCAAACAATTCTTCACTGTAAAAAGCTATGAATGACAGGATGGCGGCTTCAATCAAAACCGGAATCACATATACAAATCGTTCGTTCACCCTCGAAATCCATTCAATCAATATGCTGGAGAAAAACGAGCCGAACAAAAAGAAAAACACAAACAGAAAATAAACCAAACCGCGCCAAGCATCCAATTGATAAATTTCCTCAATAAAAAACGCAAAATGTCCGGTGACATTGGTGGTCAATTGCGCCACGGCCAAGAAGCCTACCACATTGACCATCCCCGCCACAAATGACAATAGCGAAGCTATCCGCAGATTATCCTTGTAAGTTCGGCTTTTTGATTTGTATCTGAACATTGAATTCGATTATTTCTTCTGCACCTTTGCCCAAGTATCCCTCAGCGTTACGGTTCTGTTGAAAATATAGTGATTTTCTTTTGAATCTCTGTCCAAAGTAAAATACCCCAATCGCTGGAACTGAAATTTGTCTTCGGGTTTGGCATTTTTCAATGCCGGTTCGGCAAATCCATGTACGATTTTCATCGAATCCGGATTCACGAATTGCAGGAAATTGCCGTCTTCGGCTTCGTCGGGCGATTCCACCGTAAACAAGCGGTCGTACAAACGAACTTCAACCGGCAGATTTTCTGTAGCAGAAACCCAGTGCAGCGTTCCTTTGACTTTTCTCATGCTGGCTTCGGAGCCGGAACCCGATTTTGAATCCGGGTCGTAGCTTGCAAAAATGGTAGTGATATTTCCGTCCGAATCTTTCTCAACACGGGTGGCTTTGATGATGTAGGCACCTTTCAGTCGAACTTCATTTCCAATCGACAATCGGAAGAATTTTTTGGGTGCTTCTTCCATGAAATCATTTCTTTCTATATAGATTTCTCTTGTAAACGGAACTTCTCTTTCGCCTGCATTTTCATCTTCGGGATTGTTTTCCAAAATCAAAGTTTCGGTTTGATTTTCAGGATAATTTTCAATCACCAATTTCACCGGGTCAATGACTGCCATCACCCTTGGCGCAATCTTGTTGAGGTGGTCACGAACAGAAAATTCCAAAAGCGAGATATCAATCAGATTGTCTCGTTTTGCCACACCGGCTTTGTCCCAAAATTCACGAATGGATTCCGGCGTATATCCTCTTCTTCTCAAACCTGAAATCGTGGGCATTCTCGGGTCGTCCCAGCCGTTCACCACGCCATCGTCCACCAAGGTTTTCAACTTTCTTTTGCTGGTTATCATATAACTCACATTTCCGCGTGCGAACTCTCTTTGCTTGGGTTTCAATTCTTTATCGGGCAATTGCACCTGTTTCAAATACCATTCATAAAGCGGTCTGTGGTTCTCAAATTCCAAAGAACACAGCGAGTGTGAAATTCCTTCTATATAGTCGGATTCTCCGTGTGCCCAATCGTACATCGGATAGATTTTCCATTGGTCGCCGGTCCTGTGGTGTTCCTTGTTCAAAACGCGGTACATCACCGGGTCGCGCATGTTCATATTGGGTGAATTCATATCCACTTTGGCGCGTAGCACATGACTTCCTTCGGAGAATTCGCCATTTTTCATTTTTTCAAACAAGGCCAAACTTTCTTCCACCGGACGATTTCTGTATGGACTTTCAATGCCCGGCTCTCCCGGATTTTTTCGTTGTTCATTGATCAACTCAGAAGGCTGCTCATCCACATAAGCTTTCCCGTCCTTGATCATCTGAACCGCCCATTCATACAACTGCTGAAAATAATCGGAAGCAAACCTTTCTTCTGCCCATTGAAAACCCAACCATTTCACATCTTCGCGAATGGAATCCACGAATTCCTGTTCCTCTTTGGCGGGATTGGTATCGTCGAAACGAAGATAGACGGGCGCATTGTACTTTTGACCCAAACCAAAATTAATGCATATCGCTTTGGCATGGCCGATATGCAGATAGCCATTGGGTTCGGGCGGAAAACGAAATCTCAATTGACTTTGTTTGTAATCGTTTTCCAAATCATTTTCGACGATTTGTTCAATAAAATTCAGTGGTTTTTTATCTTCTTCCATTTTTTCCGGATAAGGCATGCAAAGTTAAGTTTTTTGAGCAGATTTTGGAAATTTAGTATTTTAGATTTTAAACCAGAGAATCAGAATTTGTTGGCCAATAATAAGTGGAGCAGCTTTCTTTTTGAATTTTGAATCCCATGCCGTGCATATTGAATTTTCAAGTGATAATACAATTAAACCCTGCGCCAATCCACCTCTCTAAGGTTGGATGTCTGAGATTTTCAAATTTTTAATTTGTTTATATTTGGCTTTCACATCACCCAACACTTCATCCAAAACAGCCAGCCAATTTCCTGAAAAATCATATCCATTTTTTTTAAATCATTATTTACATATCAAAAGTATTCGTACCTTTGCAAGTGAATACTAACTAACTTTTAATTTTAGAAGTATGCAAGAATTTACAGACAGACAAATTGAGATAATGGAAGCGGCAACAAACAGGATTTCAAAATTTGGAATTCAGAATTTGACCATTAAAACACTTGCCGAAGACATTGGTTTATCTGAACCCGCATTATATCGACATTTCAAAAGTAAAAATGAAATTTTGTTGAGCTTATTGGCGTATTTCAAAAGCGAAATGAAAAATCGTATTCAGTCTATTTCGTTCGAACCAAATGATACGGAAGGTGATAAATTGAGAACCATTTTCAATTCACAACTACAAACATTTACCGATAAACCTGCGATTGTTAGTGTAATCTTTGCTGAAAGTATTTTTCATTTTGACGATAGCCTTAGCAATAAAGTTTCCGAAATAATGGACTTAATGTACCAATACGTTAAAACGAACATTGAAAAAGGACAAAAAGACGGAACATACAACAAACTAATAGGTGCATCTACGCTTACCACCATTATACTTGGAGGAATGAGAATGACGGTTTTGAAATGGAAAATTTCGGGGCATAAGTCTAACCTAATGAAAGACGGCACAGCAGTTTTAGAGGGAATTTTAAAAATGATAGAAAAGAAATAATCAGATTATGAAAAAAGTAATTGTATTTGGAATGAGTGTTGTGCTTTTGTGGAGTTGTAATAATTCTACTGAAAAATCAACAGCACATCAGGAAACCGAAAACCACGCAGGACATCAACACGATGAAAATTCAGATGCTATTGAACTCAACAATGGCGAAAAATGGCTTGTGAATGAAGAAATGAAACCCTTTGTATTGAAAGGCGAAGAATTGGTCAATACTTATATTCAGGGCGGAAATACGGATTATAAAACGCTTGCTGAACAACTAAAAAACCAAAACAGCCAACTCATAAAAAGTTGTACAATGGACGGGAAAAGCCACGATGAACTGCACAAATGGTTGCACCCGCATCTTGAAATCGTGAAAACATTGGAAAATGAAACAGATGCTACAAAAGCAAATGAAGTTGTAGCTCAATTACAACATTCTTACAAGGAATATCACGAATATTTTCAATAAAATTTAAGACCATTTGGTATGAGAGGACTATTTGTACCATTAGTATTGATAAGTTTACTAACAGCCTGTACCCAATCAAAAAGTGGGGAACAGGCTTTACAAAATCAGATCGATAGCCTGAAAGCAGAATTAGATAATGCTTACAAACCCGGATTTGGAGATTTTATGGGAAGCATCCAAACCCGCCACAGCAAGCTGTGGTTTGCCGGAGTGAACGAAAACTGGGAATTGGCAGAATTTGAAATGCACGAGCTTGAAGAGGTTATCGAAGATATCCGAACCGTTTACCCTAATCGGGAAGAAACACAGTCTTTGCCTATCATCGAACCGAGCCTCGAAACTGTAAACAATGCGATTAAACAACGAGATGCAGAAGTATTTAAAAAAGGATATTTAACACTTACAAATGCTTGCAACAGTTGTCATCAAGCAACAAAAGTGGAGTTCATAAAAATTAAAACGCCTACAATTCCGCCACACAGCAATCAGGATTTTATGAAATTGGTCAACAATGATAGAATAGAATAATAATTTTAAAAAGTAGATTTATGAAAATTAAAAATGTAACAATTGCCGGAACGGGAGTTTTAGGTAGTCAAATCGCTTTTCAATCAGCATTTAAAGGATTTAATGTTTCGATTTATGACATTAACGATGACGCATTAGAAAAAGCAAATGAAAGACTTATTGTCTTAAAAGGGCGGTATGTTGAAGATAATTATGGTACGAAAGAAGAAGTTGACAATGCCTACAATCGTATTTCACAATACACCGATCTAGCAAAAGCTGTAGAAAATGCAGATTTGGTCATTGAGGCAGTACCGGAATTGCTTCCTATAAAACAAGATTTCTACACGAAATTGTCAGCGGTGGCGAATGAAAAAACCATTTTTGCATCCAATTCATCTACGATGACACCGAGTCAGATTGTAGATTTCACAGATCGCCCTGAAAAGTATTTGCATCTGCATTTTGCGAATGAAATATGGAAACTTAATATTGCCGAAATCATGAAGCATGAACGTACTTCAGACGAGGTGTTTGAGACTATAATTGAGTTTGCTAAAGATATTGCCATGATTCCGATTCTACTTCATAAGGAGCAGCCTGGCTATGTTTTAAATACGCTTTTGGTTCCTTTCCTGAAGGCGGCTATGCAATTAGCTGCTGATGGAGTTGCTGATCCAAAAGTGGTTGATAAGACTTGGATGATTTCCACAGGTGCTCCAATTGGACCATTTGCATTTTTAGATATTATCGGACCAAACACGCCGTATAATTTGTACAAAGCATGGGGTGATCAAGGAGATGAGCTATCCGCTAAGGTTGCTGCATGGATTAAGTCGGAATACTTAGATAAAGACAGAATGGGAACGGCTAATGGAAAAGGTGTATATGATTATCCGAATCCAGCTTATCAAACGCCAGATTTTTTAAAATAATTTAGTTCAGTAATTGTGCCATCAAAGACGATGGCACAATTTGCAACCTATTCGATCAATCAAAAAAATAACACAATTAAAAATAAATTATGGAAAAAATTATCATCCCAACGGTAAGCGTTTTGGCGACAGGTACTGACTTTGCAGCCAAGCAAATGCAAGCCAATGCCAACGAAGTAATGCCACTTCATCACGCCAATTTAGAATCCATTCTTTTTATTTATGAAGGAGAATGCATCCTGCAAATGAATGACGAAGAACTTTTGCTAAAACCGGGTGAGGCGGTGGTTATTCCACCACTTATCAAGCACCAAATCAAAGCAGTAAAGGATTATAAAGGGATTCATTTTATGCCCAAAGACATCAAGTTTGAGTTTTTTAAAAATGTTTAATGTTTATTTTCAATCTTTATTGTGATATGAGTTTTAAAAGTCAACTTTATGAAGCCAATCCCTTATATCGAATATACAAAGCTGGAGGCAAGACACCTGCGTTCAGACAAGTGGTTTTATATGTCGCATCTCAGCAATGCCTGTGCTTCCGAAGATGCCCACCGCACTTCAGCTTATGCCATTTGTCTGCTGAGTGAAGGCGAACTACAACTGGAATCTGATTTGTTCGTGCATAAAACCAAAGCTCCTGCCATCTTTACCCTTGCACCTTCGGCGATTCGGAAATTTACAGATCTCGGGTCAGCCTATGATGCACAGATTTTGTTCTTTCGAAAAGAAGTCTTCTTGGAAGGACAATCAGACATCAATTATCTGGACAAATTTGATTTTTTTGAAAAAACAGGCGAGCAAGTCATCAAATTGGATGAAGGATTATTTAGTCAATTTAAGTCTTATTTTGAACTAATTCAACTAAAATCTTCTGAAAATGCGCCGCACACTTCGGCAATTATCAGAAGTTTGATTTATATTATTCTCAATGAAATTGATGATGCGCACCAAAAACAAAATCCGGATACCGATCAGGAAACGGATAAAAATGCGCATATCCTCACGCAATTCAAAAGTCTGCTTTCGGAGCATTTTATAGCAGAAAGAGAAGTGTCGTTTTATGCCGACAAATTGCACTTGACGCCTAAATATTTCTCAACGCTCATCAGGGAAGTCAGCGGAAAAACTGCTGGTGCCTGGATTAATGAAATGGTTTTACTCGAATCCAAAGTCCGTTTGCAAAACCAAAAACAAAGCATCGCCCAAATTGCTTACGACCTCAATTTTTCTGACCCGTCGCATTTCGGTAAATTCTTCAAAAAACACGTCGGCGTAAGCCCGAAAGAATACAGAGAGGCTTAAGAAGCTTCAAAATCCGACTTCTATACCATTACCCCCTACTTTTGCTCTTCCGATCGGATAGGGCTATTCTTATCTTTGTAATGAGCTCAAAAAGAACTATTAATCATTAAAAAAAGATGAAAATGAAAACAATTAAAATTCAATTAGAAACCCTTACATGCCCGAGTTGTATTAACAAAATTGAAGGGGTACTTAATAAACAAAACGGAGTGGATGATGCAAAAGTCATGTTCAATTCAAGTAAAGTAAAAGTAACTTATAACGAGGAAGAAACCAATCCTGAAGAAATCTCTGCAATAATAGAGAAACTGGGATATCCTGTTTTATCATAATTTATAGTAGCAATGAATATAAACACAAAAACTAGAAATATATTAACCCTGGTTTCTGGCGGATTGCTGTTGGCGGCTTTGGCCGTGTACCTATTAACCCCCGGAAGCCTTGCACAAGACATCATTTTGATTGTTGCCGCGATTTTTGCGGGAGTTCCCATTGCCATCAAAGCCTTTCAAGCATTGCGAATGAAAGCTTTCAGTATTGATTTGCTGGTAACAATCGCCGTGGTTGGTGCAATGATTATCGGTGAATATACAGAAGCCGCAGTCGTTTCCTTTCTGTTTTTGTTTGGTCACTACTTAGAAGGACATACCTTACAAAGAACAAGAGCCTCCTTAAAGTCGCTGATGGATATGGCACCGCTTGAAGCTACAATTTTAAAGAACGGAAAGCGCATCACCATCCCTGCGGAGGAAGTGCAAGTGGGCGATCACGTCATTGTACAACCCGGAGGAAAAATTCCCGTGGACGGAAAAGTGATTACGGGACAGTCTTTAATTAACCAAGCGGCTATTACCGGTGAATCGGTTCCTGTGAACAAAACCAAAGGAGATCAGGTGTTTAGTAGTACGGTTTCGGACAACGGATATTTGGAAATCCTTGCCGAAAAAGTGGGCGACGACACGACTTTTGCTAAAATCATCGAATTGGTTGAAGAAGCACAAGAAACCAAAGCCAAAACGCAAAAATTTATGGAGCGATTTGCCGCTTATTACACCCCGGGAATTATTATTCTCTCGGTGATAGTTGGCCTCATCACGCTGAATGTTCACTTGGCATTGACCTTTTTGGTAATCGCTTGTCCAGGTGCTCTGGTTATTTCAGTACCGGTGTCCATTGTTGCCGGAATCGGGAATGGTGCCAAAAATGGAATCCTTATCAAAGGTGGAGATAAAATGGAAGATCTTGCCAAAGTAAACACCCTTGTATTTGATAAAACAGGAACACTTACAAAAGGAAAACCCGAGGTAACAGACATTAAAGCGTATGGAATTTCAACGGATGAATTGCTTCAATTGACTGCAGAAGTCGAAGTAACTTCCGAACACCATCTCGGTAAAACCATCGTTAAAAAAGCCGAAGAAAAAGGACTTAAATTAGTTCATAATCCTTCAGACGTGGAAATTATGAAAGGTCACGGTCTGCGGGCAATGTTAAACGGCCAGCAGATTTATGTCGGAAATAAATCAGGTGCAGAAAAACTCGGAATTGCCATTGACATTGAAGCAAATGAATATATGCTTCAACAACAAAAAAATGGAAACACTTCGGTTTTCATTGCCAGAGACAAGGAAGTGATTGGGATAATTTCTATTGCCGACCAAGTTCGGGAAGAAGCTCCTGCAACGATGAATCAATTGCGAAATGCCGGAATTGGTGATTTAATGATGCTCACCGGCGACAATGAATTGGTTGCACAAAAAGTAGCTTATCAATTGGGAATCGACAAAGTTTATGCGGAATTACTCCCCGAAGACAAAGTGAGTAAAGTTACTGAACTTAAAACCTCAGGACGAAATGTGGCGATGATTGGTGATGGAATTAACGATGCACCCGCAATTGCCACCGCGGATGTTGGAATTGCAATGGGTGGAACAGGAACCGATGTAACAATGGAAACAGCAGATATTATTTTGATGTCGGATAAATTGGATAAACTGCCGTATGCCATCAAACTCGCCAAAGCCACCATCCGCAATATGAAGCAGAACACTTACTTTGCTTTGATCACTGTTGCGCTGTTGTTGGTGGGAGTTTTGACAGATAAAATTCATCTGGCTTCAGGGATGTTGATCCACGAAATAAGCGTGATACTGGTCATTCTCAACGCCGTTCGCTTGGTAGGATTTCCGAAGTATCAGGTATGGTTTAAATGGCTGAATTTTAACGCCAAAAAACGAAAGGAACATACTGAAACGCAACTGACTGTATAGGTTTAAGAAAAGACAGCTTCCGACTTCTATACCAATAGTGTCAACCAATGTACTTTATAAAAGCAGGTTCAAAATCTAACTTTGTACAAATAAATCATTCAATAACATTTAAAATTAATAGATATGAAAACAATGAAAAAATTTAAAATGAGACTGGGAAAAATAGCCCTTTTGCTGGGTGTTATGATGACCTTCTCGGCAACTGCATTTGCGCACTGTGATTCTTATGACGGTCCGGTAATTCAGGATGCATATAAAGCTTTGGAAATGAAAGATGCAACCTATGTAATGAAGTGGATAGCGCCCGAACACGAAGCGGAGATAAAACAACTTTTTGGTAAAACTATTGATTTGAAAAACGGCGATGCGAAAATTTACAGCATCGTAGAAAAGCATTTTTTGGAAACCCTCGTCCGGTATCACCGGGAAACCGAAGGTGCACCATATACCGGCTTAAAACCGGCAGGTTCCACTGCTCCAATCGTACAAATGGCTGATAATTCGATTGCCAATAAAGATGTAAAGCGTTTACTCACAGCGCTGGACAAACACATTAAAACAGTAGTCCAAGAGAAGTATGATAAAGTAATGAAATTGGAAAAAGTAAAAGACAATTCCGTTACCGAAGGAAGAGCTTATGTAGCTGCTTATGTTGATTACACCCATACTTTAGAGGCATTGGAGACAGTATTATCACACCAAAGCGGTCACCATCATTAACAGCTAAAAAAATCGTTACGCACCGAAATGCTCTTTAAAGACGTTGCTGGTATGTAACGATTTTTACTTTATTATCAGGTAAAAATGGGAAAACAGACCTGAGCGGAATTTTAAATATCAAATGATTTTGTTTGTTAATTTCAATATTCACATCAGCATTTTAATTAGACCAAATATAAATTTTCATAAAATCAACATAACCTATGAGCTGTCAATCAACACGTTTAAATAAATACATACCTTTGTAGTATGAAAAGATTATTGGCAATATTTTTTCTTTTTACCTTTCTGAGTGCAAATACGGCATTCGGAGAGCTACTGAAATTGCCAATGCTTGTACAACATTATTTGGAACATACCAATGAAGATAAAGACGTTACCATCTTCAATTTTTTAGTGCAGCATTATACGGGAGGGATCAATCACGACCATCCCGAAAACCACAACCACCACGACCAACTGCCGTTTAAGGCTATTGATGGCCACTTCTCGTCGGTTGTTTCCATTGTTGCGCCGCCTTTTGTGATTTCTCACAACACTTTAGTTGTGACAGTTGTAAAATTACCTGCTTACAGCCAGCAAAACTATTCAAACACATATCTGAACAGCATCTGGCAACCGCCACGCTTTAGTTAATCATTTTTTGAATGAACGATAGGCTTTTTACTATGCCTATCGCAATTGTACATTTCTCAAAACGATTAATTAAATGAATTATGCTGAATAAAATCATTGAGTTTTCAATAAAGAACAAACTCATCATAGGGCTGTTTGTACTTGCCCTTATTGGTTTTGGAATTTATGAAGTTAGAAAGCTTCCAATTGATGCCGTCCCCGATATAACAAACAACCAGGTGCAGGTAATTACGGTAGCTCCTGCATTGGGTGCTCCCGATGTGGAACGCCTCATTACCTTCCCTATCGAACAGGTCAACAACAACATTCCCGGACTGATAGAACTCCGCAGTTTTTCACGCTTTGGATTGTCCGTGGTAACGATTGTTTTTGAAGATGATATCGACATTTACTGGGCAAGACAACAGGTTTCTGAACGATTGCAACAGGCTCAGGAGCAAATCCCCAAAGGTGTTGGGACACCTGTCTTAGCACCCGTTACCACAGGATTGGGCGAAATTTATCAATACACCATTCGCCCGAAAAAAGGTTACGAAGACCAATACAATGTGATGGAATTACGAACCATTCAGGACTGGATTGTACGGAGGCAATTGTTGGATGTAAAAGGCGTAGCCGAAGTGAGCAGTTTTGGCGGGTACCTCAAGCAATACGAAGTAGCGGTCATTCCCGAAAAACTGATGGCATACAATATTACCATTGGCGATGTATTCACTGCTTTGGAAACCAACAACCAAAATACGGGTGGCTCTTATATAGAAAAAGGTCCTACCATTTTATTTATCCGCAGCGAAGGATTAGTCGGCGGTATGGAAGATATTCGGAATATCGTCGTTAAAAATCTGCCCAACGGAATGCCATTATTAATTCGTGATGTAGGCGAAGTCCGTCTGGGAAGTGCTCCACGATACGGAGCAATGACGTATAATGGCGAGCAGGAAGTATCTGGAGCGGTAGTGATGATGCTGAAAGGCGAAAACAGCAACGAAGTCATCAAAAACATCAAAGAACGCATTACCCAGATCGAGAAAACGCTGCCCGAAGGTGTTATGATTGATGCTTTTCTGGACCGTACCAAAATGGTAAACAATTCCATCAGTACCGTAACCACTAACCTGCTGGAGGGGGCTTTGATCGTGGTTTTTGTGTTGGTGTTGTTTCTGGGCAATTTTAGGGCAGGATTGCTCGTAGCTTCGGTAATACCGTTATCTATGTTGTTTGCGATAATCCTGATGAACACCTTTGGCGTGAGTGGAAACCTGATGAGCTTGGGAGCCTTGGATTTCGGATTGATTGTGGATGGAGCTGTGATTATCGTGGAAGCGGTTTTACACAAGCTATCCCACAGTAAAGTATTTAAAAATGTCAATAAACTTACACAGTCCGAAATGGACGAAGAGGTGAAAACTTCTGCATCGGGAATGATGAACGCAGCTGTTTTTGGACAGATTATCATCCTGATCGTTTATCTGCCCATTTTTACCCTGCGGGGCATTGAAGGAAAAATGTTTATGCCGATGGCACAGACCGTAGTTTTTGCTTTGCTCGGTGCTTTCCTGCTTTCACTCACTTATATTCCGATGATGAGTTCCCTGGTTTTGAGCAAAAAAATCTCGCACAAAACCACATTTTCGGATAGGATGATGAACCGTTTGGAACATTTTTATCAAAAATACCTGACCAAAATATTACGTCGTCAAAAAATGGTTTTGGCAACTGTTTTAGGATTGTTTGCGGTTGCCGTTTTCATATTCACAAGATTAGGAGGAGAATTTATACCGGCATTGCCCGAGGGCGATTTTGCAGTGGACACCCGGGTTTTGCCGGGTAGTAATCTGAATACTTCGGTTGAAGCGGTCTCAAAAGCATCTAAAATTATCCTCGAAAAATTCCCGGAAGTGGAAAAAGTAGTCGGAAAAACAGGAAGCAGTGAAGTACCAACCGATCCGATGGCGGTGGACGCATCGGATATGATGATTATTCTGAAACCACGCAAAGAATGGACTTCCGCTAAAACCTATACCGAACTGGAAGCTAAAATGTCCGCAGCTCTGGAAGCCTTGCCGGGCGTTTCCTTCGGTTTTCAATATCCTGTGAATATGCGTTTTAACGAACTGATGTCCGGAGCGAGGCAGGATGTGGTGGTGAAAATCTTTGGTGAGGATCTGGACACACTGGCAACTTATGCAACTCAGTTGGGGAGATTGAGTAATTCAGTAGAAGGCAGTGAAGCGGTTTATGTAGAATCCGTAACCGGAATGCCCCAAATAGTGATTGAATACAATCGTTCTGCTATTGCACAATACGGTTTGAACATCAGCGATATTAACCGGGTGGTTAATGCCGCTTTTGCCGGAGAAAGCAGCGGAATGGTTTACGAAGGCGAAAGACGCTTTGATTTGGTGGTGCGTCTGGCGGGTGAGAAACGGAAAAATTTAGAAGATGTCCAGCAACTATTGATTACTACACCACAAGGGGTACAAATTCCGTTGAGTACTGTTGCCAATGTGGACATTGTGGAGGGACCCAACCAAATCCAACGGGATAATTCGCAACGCAGAATTATTGTAGGGTTTAATGTTCGTGGCAGAGATATTCAAAGCACAGTAAGTGAATTGCAGCAAAAGGTGGAAGAACAGATAAAACTGCCTCCGGGGTATTACATCACCTATGGCGGAGCTTTTGAGAATTTAGAAGCGGCAAAAGACCGGCTATATGTTGCCGTTCCGCTTGCTTTGGCACTAATTTTCCTGCTGCTGTATTTTGCCTTTGGTTCGGTGAAACAAGGCTTGCTCATATACAGCACAATTCCACTTTCGGCCATTGGGGGAATTTTTGCGTTAGCAATCAGGGATATTTCATTCAGTGTCAGTGCCGGCATTGGTTTTATCGCTTTGTTTGGTGTGGCGGTGCTCAACGGAATTGTATTGATGGCAGAGTTTAACCGACTGAAGAA
This sequence comes from Weeksellaceae bacterium, assembly GCA_041656055.1. GTDB lineage: Bacteria > Bacteroidota > Bacteroidia > Flavobacteriales > Weeksellaceae > Moheibacter. The sequence continues at coordinate 17,893 of JBBAEI010000007.1, read as the reverse complement.
TCAAGGTTATACAAACCTGAAACGTATCGTGATTATGGGAACCAAAACCCGTTTGCGTCCCGTATTAATGACCGCATCGGTTGCTTCACTTGGATTTTTGCCTATGGCACTCAGCACAGGCGAAGGTGCTGAGGTGCAAAGACCATTAGCGACTGTAGTGATTGGCGGTTTATTGATTGCCACTTTTTTAACTTTATTTGTTTTACCCATTTTGTATATGCTTACGCACAGAAAAATAGCTGTCAATAAAAAACTGGTTGCGATGCTTGTGGTACTTTTTGCTTTTTCTTTTCAGGAAATGAACGCTCAAACACCCATAACGCTACAACAAGCGATTGACACGGCTTTGGCCAATAATCTTTCGGTCAAAACAGAACGCTTGAGAAATGAATACCATCAAAAACTGATAAAATCGGGAACAGCAATTCCGGTAACGGATGTTTTTGGTGAATACGGACAAATCAATGGTATTTATAACGATACCCGGTTTGGGATTTCCCAAACGATCAACTTTCCAACTGTTTATAAACGACAAAAAGAATTGCTGACCGAGGAGTGGAAAAGTAGCCTGTTGAACACTGACGTTCAGGAAGCACAACTCAAAAAGCAGGTTTCACAGGTTTTCTATACGCTGGTTTACCTGCATCACAAAAGAGAGCTGTTGCAAAAAACCGATACGCTGTTTGCAGAATTTTTGAACAAAGCTACCCTTCGTTTTAAAGCCGGAGAAAGTAATGTTCTGGAAAAAACAACTGCCGAAAACCAGCGTGGACAAATGGCCTTGCAACTGTTGCAGTTGGAAAAAGACTGGGAGATTGTGCAGTTGCAGTTTCAACTTTTGCTGAATACGGAAAAAGATTTTGTTCCAATGGAAGATGCTGATTTAGGTATTCCATTTTTAGAAAATGACAGTTCTTTATTGACTTCGCATCCTGAAATACAGTTTTTGAAACAGCAACAACAGATAGCCAATGCTGTTACCAAATCAGAGCAATCAAAATTATTGCCTGACCTTTCTTTTGGATACAACCTGATGGGAATGCGTGGAATGGGACCGGACGATAAATTATACAATAGTACACCGCAGTTCCATTCGATACAAATTGGCTTGGGTATTCCAGTTTTTACGGGTAGTCAAAAAGCAAAAATCAATGCAGCAAAAATCAATGAAAATATCGCTGCCAATGAATACGAATGGAAGTTGAAAAACTTTGAAAATGCGTATCATTCTGCTTTTATGGAATATCAAAAATTTGAAGAAATGGTTCGTTATTTTGAAAGCACAGCCTTGAAAAACGCAGCAACCATTACTGAAACAGCCGAAAAGCAATTTCTGAACGGTGACATCAATTATTTGGAATGGGTGCTTTTAATCAATCAGGCGATCGGCATTCAAAGTGATTATATCGAAGCGGTAAAAAATCTGAATAATGCTCTTGCCGAACTTAATTTTTACAACAATCAATAAAATCCCGGAAAAATGAAAAATATAATTTTAATCATAAATATAGCACTGTTACTCACTTCCTGCGGAAATGACAACAAACAGAGCGATGCAGAAAATGAGCAGCCAACGCAGGAAAACACCCTTACGCTTACGGATGAACAGTACAAAAATGCGGCAATTGAAACAGCTAAGATTTTCACGTCCAATATTTCTTCAGTACTCAGATTAAACGGAAAGATTGATGTACCGCCACAAAGTTTGGTTTCGGTAAGTGTTCCGTTGGGTGGTTATCTGAAATCAACAAAATTACTGCCCGGAATGCACATCCGCAAAGGGGACCCATTGGCAGTAATGGAAGACATACAGTATATACAGTTGCAACAGGATTATTTAACCACAAAAGCCCAGTTGAGTTTAACCGAAAGCGAGTACAACCGCCAGAAAGAGCTGAACCAAAGCAAAGCCACGAGCGATAAAGTGTTTGAGCAAGCAAGAACGAATTATCAAACGCAGTTGGTTTTATTGAAATCGCTGGAAGAAAAACTGAAATTGATAGGCTTAAATCCGCAAAGAATAAGTACCGGTACCATTTCAAAAAGCATTAATATTTATTCACCGATATCGGGTTTTGTATCGGAAGTAAACGTTAATATTGGGAAATATGTAAACCCAAGTGATATACTCTTTGAGTTGGTAAACCCTAATGACATTCATTTGAAATTGACCGTTTTTGAAAAAGACATCAATAAACTTGATGTGGGGCAAAAATTGTTGGCATACTCCAACAACCATCCGCAGACAAAATATCCTTTGGAAGTCATTCTCATCAGCAAAAACATCTCCGGTCAGAATGCTGCTGAAGTACATTGCCAGTTTGAGCAGTACGATAAAAATTTACTTCCAGGAATGTTTATGAATGCCGAAATAGAGGTTTCTGCCCATAACGCTAATGTGCTTCCTGAAGAGGCGATTGTTCGGTTTGAAAACAAACACTATGTTTTTGTGGAGAAAGGAAAACAAACTTTTGAAATGAAAGAAGTGCAAACCGGAAATGCTGAAAATAATCTTGTCGAAATCATCAATGCCGAGCAGTTTGATAATGAAAATATCGTGGTCAAAAATGCTTACACACTCTTAATGGCACTGAAAAATGAAAGTGAAGAATAAATTATTTCAAACAAAAAACTAAATTTTTCAATTATGAAAACAGATATTAAAATTCATTTTACGCTTATCCATCGCATTTTGCATTGGATAATGGCTTTTGCAATGCCTGTGTTATTTCTCACCGGTTTTCTTCGTATGAACTGGATGAATAAAAAACATATAATCGGTATCATCGAAAGTAAAACAGATTTATTAGCCAAAGAACAGTCAATGGAAATTGCTAAAAGCATTCTTGAGCCTATGTGGCAATGGCACGAAGTATTTGCCCACATTATGATATTTTCTTTCCTTGCAAGAATAATTTATATGTTGGTAAAAGGCATTCGTTTTCCAAATCCGTTTCAAATCAAAATACCGCTTAAAGAACGGTTACAGGGTTTTACTTATGTGTATTTTTATCTTTTTGTTTTTATTTCAGCCGTTACAGGTATTTGTATTGAAAAAGGATTTTTTCCGCAATGGAAAGAAGGTATTGAAACTGTCCACAAATGGGGTGTTTATTGGTTTCCTATTTTTATCCTTTTGCATTTTACAGGAATAATAATCGCTGAATTATCCAATAAAAAAGGTGTCGTTTCAAAAATGATTAGTGGAGATTAGGAATTAAAATATCTTTATCGTAATATTGCAATATAGAAATAAAGAAATGGAAATAGAACAAACAAAACCAAAGGATTTTACAGACAGCCAACACGAAATTGCTCACATTATAAAAGCGTTGGGACATCCTGCCCGGGTGGCTATCATAGAATATTTATTATCAGTTGACACTTGTATCTGCGGAGATATTGTTGATGTACTTCCTTTAGCACAGCCAACTGTTTCAAGGCATTTAAAAGAACTTAAAAATGCAAAACTAATTAAGGGAACCATTGAAGGTAACACGATTTGCTATTGCATTGACGAAAATACTATTGAAGAACTGCAAAAATATTTTACAAATATTTCGGCAAAACTTACTCTAAAAAACAAAAATTGTTGCTAACATAAAATAATACCAAAATGAAACTATCACAAGTAAAAGCACTTTTACCAACTTTAGAAAATGTAACATTCAAATTAGAAAACGGAACTTTTGTACCTGAACATTTTCACGTAACCGAAGTTGGCATGGTTACCAAAAACTTCATTGATTGTGGAGGCGTAATTCGGACTGAAAAAACCGTAAATTTTCAGCTATGGAATGCCGATGATTTTGAACATCGTTTAAAACCTGCTAAACTTTTAAACATCATTAAACTTTCCGAAGAAAAGTTAGGCATTGAAGATGCAGAAATTGAAGTAGAATATCAAAGTGACACAATTGGAAAATATGCGTTGGCTTTTGACGGAACAAATTTCATTTTGCAAAACAAAACAACTGCTTGTTTAGCACAAGATGCGTGTGGAATTCCGTCCGAAAAAGCAAAGAAGAATTTATCCGAATTGTCTGTAAATCAAAATGCTTCTTGCACACCAGGCGGTGGATGTTGTTAAAAAACAATGTTTATGATTAGCAAAACGGAATTCAGAATTACGAAAATGGATTGCCCAAGTGAGGAGCAACTCATTCGTATGAAATTGCAAAACTTCGATAATATAAAATTATTGGAATTTGATATACCAAACAGAAAGCTGAATGTTTATCATTTTGGAAATGCGGAGCATATTTTAAAAGCTTTGGAACACCTAAATCTAAGTACAACATTGATTTCTACCGAAAAAAGCGAAGACAATATTGAAGAAGAAGACAAAATGCAAAAAAAATTACTTTGGACGGTATTAATCATCAATTTCTCGTTCTTTGGAATTGAAATGCTGTATGGGCTTTTTTCGGGTTCTATGGGGTTGATAGCTGATAGCTTGGATATGCTTGCGGATAGTATTGTTTATGCTTTGGCATTATTTGCCGTTGGTGGAAGTCTAGCATTCAAAAACAACATTGCCAAATTTGCTGGTTATTTTCAAATCCTGCTCGCTGTTATCGGTTTTGTTGAAGTTATCAGACGTTTTATTGGAGTAGAAGCGACACCTGATTTCAAAACAATGATTATTGTTTCATCCCTAGCTTTAATTGCCAATGTAATTTGTCTCTATCTCTTGCAAAAAAGTACAAGCAAGGAAGCCCACATGCAGGCTTCGATGATTTTTACATCAAATGATGTGATTATCAATTCGGGGGTTATCATAGCGGGAATTATGGTCTATTTACTCAAATCCAGCTATCCGGACCTAATAATTGGAGGAGTTGTCTTCGTAATCGTAGCGCGTGGAGCATATAGGATATTAAAGTTAGCTAAGTAATCGGAAAAATCTCATGATAAAACTAAAATTTCTCGATCGTTATTTAACGCTTTGGATTTTCCTTGCAATGCTTATTGGCATTGGTTTAGGCAATTTTTTTCCAAACATTTCAACCTTTACGAACTCCCTTTCAGTTGGCACAACCAATGTGCCGTTAGCTATCGGATTGATATTGATGATGTATCCGCCTTTGGCAAAAGTCGATTACAGCTTGTTACCTAAAGCTCTAAAAGACAAAAAAGTAATTGCCATTTCCTTGATATTAAATTGGGTTATCGGGACCGTTTTGATGTTTGGTTTAGCCGTTCTGTTTTTACGAAACGAACCCGAATATATGTCGGGATTAATTTTAATTGGTCTGGCAAGGTGTATCGCAATGGTTATTGTGTGGAGTGATTTGGCAAAAGCAAACAGAGAATACACGGCATTATTGGTCGCCCTAAACAGTATCTTTCAGATATTGACTTACAGTTTTTTCGTTTGGCTTTTCATCAACATATTGCCCAATAAATTAGGGATTGCTAATTTCAATGTAAGTGTTTCAATGAAAGAAGTTACACAAAGCGTTTTGATATATTTAGGCATTCCTTTTTTTGCCGGTTTCGTGAGCCGTTATTATTTGGTAAAATCGAAAGGTATCGAGTGGTACAATAGAAAGTTTGTTCCAAAAATATCGCCTATTACATTGTATGCTTTACTGTTTACCATTGTGCTGATGTTCAGTTTAAAAGGCGACAAAATATTGGAGTTGCCTTTAGATGTCATAAAAATAGCGATACCATTAATCATTTATTTTGTACTAATGTTTTTCGTGAGTTTTTTCATTAGTAAATTTCTAAAAGTCCCTTATGATAAAAATGCATCTATTGCATTTACAGCTACTGGCAACAACTTTGAATTGGCAATTGCGGTCGCCATTGCGGTATTTGGCATACACTCGCCTCAAGCATTTGTGGGTGTAATCGGGCCTTTAGTTGAAGTTCCTGTTTTGATATTATTAGTCAGAGCAAGTCTATTTTTAAAACGAAAATATTATAAACAATGACAAAGAAAATTTTAGTGCTTTGCACAGGAAACAGTTGCAGAAGTCAGATAGCTGAAGGTTATTTACGACATTTTGCGAACGGAAATGCAGAAGTTTACAGTGCAGGTGTCGAAACACACGGAGTAAACCCAAAAGCCATTGCAATAATGCAAGAAGACGGAATTGATATTTCAAATCATACGTCAAACAACATTGATGAATATTTCGACATTGATTTTGATTTTGTCATTACAGTTTGCGACAATGCCAAAGAACGTTGTCCGTTTTTTCCAACTAAAGCAAAGAAGTTTCATCACAACTTCTCAGACCCATCAAAAGCAACAGGAACAGACGAAGAAATCAACGAACAGTTCAGACAAGTCAGACAGCAAATTAAAGAATACTGCGAACAATTTATTACAGATAATTAGTGAGCGAACATAACAACATCAAAGAAATTGCCCGACTTTTTCTGAAACTGGGATTTACGGCATTTGGTGGTCCTGCTGGTCATACTGCTATGATGCGGGAGGAAGTTGTAGTGAAAAGAAATTGGTTATCCGAGCAGCAATTTCTTGATTTGATGGGAGCTACAAATTTAATTCCTGGTCCCAACAGTACTGAACTCGCCATACATATTGGTAAAGAAAAAGGCGGCTGGAAGGGAATGCTTGTTGCCGGAAGTCTTTTTATTCTTCCTGCCGTACTTATCACGGGGATTTTTGCTTATTTGTACAAAATATATGGACAACTTCCTCAAGTCGAACCATTTGTTTATGGTATCAAACCCGCAATTATTGCCATTATTTTGGCAGCAGTCTATCCATTAGGCAAGCAATCTGTAAAATCTAAAGAGTTGGCTATTGTTGGATTATTGGTTTTAATTTTTTCATTTTTTGTGCAAAATGAAATCTTATTAATGTTTGGTTTCGGTTTACTATTTATGCTTTATAAATCACTTAAAGAGAAGCATACACTCAACAGTTTTTTCCCGATTCCGTTCTTGTCCATTCCCTTAATGACCACAATTTCTGTTACCAACCTCAAACTGTTTTGGATTTTCCTAAAGATAGGAGCAGTTTTGTACGGAAGTGGTTATGTGTTGTTTGCATTTTTAGATTCTGAACTCGTGACCACAGGTATTTTAAGTCGCCAAGAACTGATTGATGCCATTGCCGTGGGGCAGTTTACGCCCGGCCCCGTTACGTCTTCGGTTACATTTATTGGTTATCAAATCAATGGAATTTGGGGTGCAATTATCTCAACATTTGCTGTCTTTTTGCCTTCTTTTATTTTCGTCGCATTATTGAATCCAATTTTGAAATTTTTACGAAAATCAACACGTTTCTCTTCCTTTTTAGATGCAGTAAATATTGCTTCGGTAGCACTCATTATTTCGGTCTGCATCATTATGGGAAGAGAAGTAATAAGCGACTGGCGGACGATATCCATTGCAATCATCAGCCTTTTTCTAACCTTTGGCTTCCGAAAAATAAGCTCCGTCGTTATCATACTTCTGGGGTCTTTGACGGGCTATTTATTACATCTAATATAATTAAAATATTGTTTTATGACACCCTATAACATTCCCAAACACCTGACCGGACTGTCGGAAGAGGAACTGAAAATCTCTCGTAGCCAATTCGGTTACAACCAGGCAGACAACATTAAAAAAAATATCTGGTACACGATGCTATTGGACATCCTGAAAGAGCCGATGTTGCTTTTGCTCATTGCCGTGGCGATTATTTATGTGATTGTGGGCAATTATTCCGAAGCAATTTTTATGTTGGGAGCGATTATAGCCGTTTCGGGTATTTCGTTCTATCAGGACAATCGTAGTAAAAAGGCATTGGAAGCCTTGGAAAAACTGAACGAACCGCTCAGTACCGTTATCCGAAATTCAAAAGTAATACGAATACCTACCCACGAAATTGCCGTGGGCGACTTGTGCATTACCGAAGAAGGAAAGATGATCAATGCGGATGGTGAGATTGTGCACAGCAATGATTTTTCGGTCAATGAAGCATCGCTAACAGGGGAAAGCTTTTCGGTGTTCAAAAGTCAGGAAACCGAAGACCGGAAAGTATATAGCGGTTCGTTGACCGTTTCTGGACTGGCGGTTTTCAAAGTGGAAAAAATCGGTGCGGAAACCAAGCTGGGAAAAATCGGACAATCCATTCAGAACATCAAAGGAGAGCAATCTCCCTTACAAATTCAGATTACAAAATTTGTCAAATGGATGGCAATCATCGGCATTGTTGTTTTTTTATTAGTTTGGGCATACAGTTTTTGGCAATCAAGAGATATTATTGAAAGTTTATTGGTTGGACTGACTTTGGCGATGTCCATTTTGCCGGAAGAAATCCCTGTGGCTTTTACCACTTTTATGGCATTGGGAGCGTGGAAATTAATGCGAGAAGGGATTATCATCAAGAGAAGCAGTGTAGTAGAAACATTGGGGAGTACCACGGTGATCTGCGCAGACAAGACTGGCACCATTACCGAAAACTCGATGCACTTGAAAGCTTTGTTCGATTATAAATCCAACAAGGTTTTTGACGAAGCTGATTTTAACTCACCCGAACTTTCAGAACTCATTGCGTTTGCGATGTGGAGTAGTGAACCTGTTCCGTTTGATCCGATGGAGAAAACGCTGCATCAGGTTTATGAACAAACTCAAGCTGATGACCAACGGAAGAACTTCCAAATGATACACGAATATCCTTTGGAAGGAAAACCACCGATGATGACACACCTTTTTGAAAATGAACAGGGTGAAAGAATTATTGCCGCCAAAGGCGCTCCCGAAGCCATACTTGCCGTATCCAATCTCTCAGAAGGTGAAAAAGAGACAATGCGTCAGCATATCAGCGATTTTGGCAAACAGGGCTATCGGGTATTGGGTGTAGCCAAATCAAATTTTGAAGGAAATGATTTCCCTGAAAAACAGCAGGATTTCAACTTTGAATTTTTAGGATTTACCGTGTTTTACGATCCACCAAAGAAAAACATTCAGCAAGTTTTCCAAAAAATATACGATGCCGGAATTAAAGTAAAAGTAATTACAGGCGACAATGCCGACACCACTAATGCGATTGCCCGGCAAGCGGGAATTATCAATGAAACTCCAGCTGTAAACGGAGCAGAAATTATCCACCACACTGAACCAGAATTGATTGAGCTGTCAAGAAAAACGACCTTGTTTACCCGAATGTTTCCCGAAGCTAAATTAAAAATAGTCAATGCTTTCAAAAAAGATGAAGAAGTTGTTGCTATGTTGGGCGATGGTGTAAACGATGCTCCTGCACTGAAAGCCGCTCATATTGGTGTAGCAATGGGAAGCAAAGGCACGGAAATAGCGAAAGCAGCAGCTTCATTAGTGATTACCAATGATGATTTGGACAAACTCATCACAGGAATTGCAGCAGGGAGACGAATTTATGCCAATATCAAAAAAGCCATTCAGTATATTATCTCCATTCATATTCCTATTATTCTGACCGTTTCGCTGCCTTTGTTTTTGGGTTGGATTTATCCGCATATTTTTACGCCGGTACATGTTATTTTTCTGGAGCTGATTATGGGTCCCACCTGCTCCATTGTGTATGAAAATGAACCGATGGAGAAAGGCACCATGCAACAGAAACCACGGAAAATGACCGAAACTTTCCTGAATTGGAAAGAATTGAGTATCAGCATTATTCAGGGCTTGACCATCACAGCAGGTGTATTGTTTGCCTACCAATTTGCCGTTCAAAAAGGAAGTAACGAAGAAACGACAAGAGCAATGGTTTTTACGACCTTGATTTTTGCCAATATATTTTTAAGCCTGGTGAACCGTTCTCTTGTTTATAGTATATTCGAAAGCTTCAAATACAAGAACCGTTTATTTCCAGTGATCATCGGAGCTACTTTGATATTGCTTTTCGCCATATTGTACATACCGATATTTGCCGGTTTCTTTCACGTAACCGGATTAAACATCCCGGAATTAGGAATAACATTTTTAATTGCTGCGACTTCAGTTTTGTGGTTTGAGATATACAAATGGATAAAAAGAAGAAAGTAAATCAGTGATTTTTCAGAGAAAGGTATTGTTCTCTCTGAAAATATTTATACTTTTGCGAGTGAACACTAACTAACAAGTTTTAAAAATGAAAAGGTATGGCAGCATTTGAAAAAGAAACCGTATTCTCATTGGAAGATACGATTGAATACACAGACGGCGGTGTTATCAGTAAGCAGGTTACAAAAAGTAAAGCAGGAAATCTAACGCTTTTCTCGTTTGATAAAGAACAAGGTCTTTCGGAGCATAAAACTTCTTATGATGCGATTGCTCAAATCCTTGACGGTGAAGCAGAAATAACCATCAATGGACAATTATTTCATTTGGGCAAAGGGCAGGCTATTATTATGCCTGCGAACGTTCCACATTCCCTGAAAGCCATCGAACGCTTTAAAATGTTATTGACAATGATACGGCAAGAATAATTAAGATAATTAAAAACTAAACAAAAAAATTTGCTCAACTATGTTAGTGAACGCTCGCAAACTATTTATTATTCCTCTGATATTTATCGGGTGGAATATCGTTCAGGCACAGGAAGCTTGGACACTGAAACAATGTATTGATACAGCACAGGTCTATAACAAAACCCTGCAAATCAACAGAAACCATATCAGCATTAGCAAACAAAGGGGAAAAGAAGCAAAAGCCAATCTTATTCCGAAAGTTACAGCCAATGCCGATTACAAATATTTTATGGAATTGCCTACGCAATTAATGCCAATGAATGCACTTAATCCGCAAGCACCGGAAGGGCAATTTAGAGATTTGCAATTCGGTGTTCCGCACAACATCAATGCAAATGTCCAGTTGGCAATGCCTTTGTATAATCCACAGGTTTATGGAGCAATTGAGAACACAAAAATTGCCAATGAACTGACACAGCTTCAATTTCAAAAATCGGAAGAAGAGGTTTTATACGACATAACTACGCTGTATTACAATGCCCAAATTCTAAAACACCAATTGGATTTTTTGGAAAGTAATCTGATAAATACCCAAAAGTTATTAAAGAATATGGAACTGTTGAAAGAACAGTTATTGGCAAGGGGAACAGATGTGAGCAAAGTGAAATTGCAAGCCGAACAGTTAAATACCCAAAGGGAAAACGTTCACAATAAATACATTTCAATTCTAAATGCACTAAAACTGAATATCGGTATTCCATTGGAGCAAAATATGACCGTTGTTTCTGAAATCGAACAACAAGCCTTAACTGAAAATAATAAAGAAAATATATTGGATTTGAAGATTATTCAGACACAAAACAAATTGTTAAATAGCGAATTAAGCACACTGAACAAATCACGATTTCTGCCCTCACTGAACTTGATTGCTTCCTACGGAACAACAGGTTTTGGTTATGATAAAACGCCCAATGATTTTCTGAAATTCTATCCCATAGGCTTTGCAGGGTTACAACTGACTTATCCGCTTTTCAACGGAACGGTTACACAGCGAAAAATCAATCAAAAGAAATTAGAAATCAGCAATAACGAGTTACAGGCTCAACTGATTGGCGATAAAAACAAAATGGAAATTGAAAATGCAACCCGACAGCGACATACGGCACAACAAACGGTTATCAATACCGAAAATCAAATCGCTTTGGCTCAATCCATTTATGAGCAAACCATTTTACAACAAAAACAAGGTACGGCAACGCTGACCGATGTCTTATTGACTGATAATGCACTTCGTGAAGCACAGCAAAATTACTTGTCGGCAGTTGTAGATTATCTGAAAGCCGATTTGGAACTAAAAAAATTGACAGGTACAATTCAATCAATTAAAAATTAAAAATAAACAGTATGAAGAAGTTTATATGGATAATCGTTGGTATTGCTATTGTGGGGTTAGTAGTATTTAAATTGGCAAGTAATAAAAAAATAACTGAAAATAAAGTCTATCAATTTGATAAAGAAAAACCTATTTCGGTAAATGTAGACACTATTCACCTAGAATTTATAAATGAAAAAGGGAGCTTTACAGGAACATTTGAACCTAATAAAGAAGTCAAATTAAGTGCTGAAACACAAGGGAAAATAAACTCAATTTTAGTAGATGTGGGAGATATTGTTCAGCAAGGGCAAACACTCATTCAATTGGATAACTCATTGTTGAAATTGCAACTACAAACAATAGAAGTACAAATTGAGGGATTACAAGACGATGTAAAACGCTATACAATTTTAACGGAAGCAGATGCAGTGCAAGGCGTACAATTAGAAAAAGCCAAATTAGGATTAAAATCTGCAAAAGTTCAAAGAGCAACCATTCAAGAACAAATTAACAAAACAACTATTAAAGCTCCGTTTAGTGGTGTTGTTACAGCTAAGCTAAGTGAGATTGGTGCATTTGCAGCACCGGGAGTTCCATTGTTGCAGATTACAGATTTAAACATCTTGAAATTTACAGTAAATGTTGCTGAAAACAACTTAACCCAATTTAAGTCAAGTGAACAATATACCATTTCAGCAGATGTGTTTCCAGAAATTTCATTACTTGGAAAAATTACAATGATTGGTAGTAAAGCAAATATGGGAAATAGTTTTCCTGTACAATTTCAAGTAGAAAACACCAAACAATTAGATATCAAAGCAGGAATGTTTGGAAAAGTAAATGTTTCAAACAACCAAACAGAAGAAGGATTTTTAATTCCTTCTTCCGCCATTCTAAATAATGAAGAAAAAACGCAAGTCTATACCATTGAAAACGGAAAAGCAATGCTGAAAACAATTGAAACTTCTCAAAATATTGGAAATAAAACCGTAGTAAAAAAAGGTTTACAAGAGGGAGATATAATTGTAACAAGTGGGTTTATCAATCTTTTTAATGGTGCAAATATCACTACAAAATAAAAACAGCGAATTATGAATATCACAGAAATATCTATCAAACGACCCTCGCTGATTATTGTACTTTTTAGCGTGTTTGCTCTTTTGGGAATCATTGGTTTTAAGAATTTGAGCTATGAATTAATGCCCGACTTCAATCAACCTGTGGTTGTAATAAAAACAATATATCCAGGGGCAGAACCTAATGAAGTGGAAACTTCTGTTTCTCGAAAAATCGAAGATGCACTTTCCAATTTAGAAGGAGTAGATTATTTGGTGACAAAATCATTACCTAATGCTTCAGTAATTATTGCCAATTTAAAGTATGGAACAGACTTGGACAAAACGATGCAAGATGCTCAACGCTATATTGACAATATTCGAAAAGATTTGCCGAAAGACATTCTAAGCCCTGAAATGAGTAAGGTTTCTCCTAATGATTTGCCGATAATGTCTATTAGTGCAACAAGTAATTTAGAGCCTACGGAGTTTTATCAGAAAATGAAAGATGATTTCCTTCCTCAAGTTCAACAAATTAAAGGAGTAGCAGAAATTACAATTCTTGGAGGCGAAGAACGAGAAATTCAAGTAAAGGTTGATAAAGAAAAATTGAAACTCTATAAAGTTTCATTACTTCAAGTGGTAGAGGCTATCAATCGCTCAGGAATAGATTTGCCAGCAGGGAAAGTTCAAACAGATACAGAAAGTAATTCTGTTCGTTTAGTTGGGAAATACAATGACATTACTGCGATTAAAAATGTACAAGTTGCAATGCCTTTCCCAAATAGCCCTGTTTATGTAAAAGATGTTGCAGAAGTCATCGATGGTACTAAAGAAATTTCTTCTTATAGCCGTTTTAACGGAAAAACAGGAATTGGATTAATGATTAAAAAACAAGGAGATGCCAATGCAGTAGATGTTTCTTCACTGATAAAAGAAAAGTTTCAGAGCATTGAAAAACACAATGCGAATTCAGAAGTCCAATTTGTGGTTACTGATGATAGCACCGATAATACAATTTCTGCTGTTAATTCAGTAGTTATCGACTTAATTTTAGCTGTTATCTTGGTTTCTTTTGTGATGTTATTGTTCCTAAGAAGTTACCGAAACGCATTAATAGTTGCGGTAGCTATTCCGACCTCATTGGTTACAGCATTTGGAACAATGTGGCTTTTAGGTTATACACTAAACTTAATGACGCTTTTGGCAATGTCATTAGTAATCGGGGTTTTAGTAGATGATGCCACCGTAGTTTTAGAAAACATTCAACGCCATTTGGATATGGGGAAAGAAAAGCGAAAAGCATCCTTGGAGGGCAGAATGGAGATTGGATTTTCAGCTGTTTCAATTACTTTGGTGGATGTGGTCGTTTTTGTTCCTATTCTATTTTTACAGGTTTTTGTAGCGGATATGCTCAAACAGTTTTCTGTAGTAATTATCGTAACTGTTTTAACCAGTTTGTTGGTCGGTTTTACATTAACTCCTTGGTTAGCTTCACGCATTGGAGAAAAAGACAATTTACAACCCACCAATTTCTTTAACCGCTTTTTACTTTGGTTTGAAAAACTGTTGGATCGTTTTATTAATTGGTATGGCAATTCTTTAAAGTGGGTTTTACGTCATAAACTCATCTTTACGAGCATTGTTTTGTTACTATTTGCGGGAACAGGAGTAATGATGAAACAGGGAATTATTGGAAAAGAATTAATTGCCACAGGAGACCAAGGAAAGTTTAGAATGGCATTAGAATTTGACAAAAACATTTCATTAGAACAAAACAATATAGTTTCGGAAAAAATAGAAAACTATATTTTACAACAGCCCGAAGTTGAATCTGTCTTTAGTAATGTTGGTGGACCAAGTACAGGAATGGGAAGTTTAGGAGTTGGTTCTGCGAATAAAACGGAATTTACGGTTCAACTAAAGTCTAAGGAAGATATTCGAAATATTTCCACAGAAGCTTTTATGAGAGATTTACGAACTAACTTAGAAAAAGATTTTTCGGGGATTAATTTTTCTATAATGGGATTAGGTTTAATTCCTCGAACAGCACCTATTGAAATCACATTAAGTGGAAGCGACTTAGACCAAGTAATGCAAGCAGGTAATGACTTGAAACACATCATTGAAAAAATACCCGGAGCAGATAATGTACGTTTATCAGTAGAAGCAGGAAGTCCAGAACTTAAAATCATTCCTGATAAAGACAAAATGCAACGATTAGGATTAAATACTGCCTATCTTGGAATGAATCTGCGAACAGCATTTACGGGAAATGATGACGCAACATTAACCGAAGACGGAGTAGAATATCCTGTTCGTATTTGGTTGGATAAATTCAGTCGTCAAAATGAGGACGATATAAAGAAATTCAATATCATAAATCCAATGGGTGTACCTATTGAATTATCGCAAGTTGCTACTATTGAGAAAGATAACTCTCCCACGCTATTAGAAAGAAAAGACCGTCAACCAGCGGTTACGCTTACCGCAGATGCTTTAGGTCGTCCGTCAGGAACGGTAGCCGATGATGTAGTTGCTTATGTAAAAAAAAATCCTTTACCAGACGGAATAGATATGACTTGGGGAAGCGATGTTAAAAGACAAAATGATAGTTTCGGTGCATTGGGTTCTGTCTTGCTAATTTCATTTATCTTGATTTATTTAATAATGGTGGCACTTTACGACAGTTATATTTATCCATTTGTTGCATTATTTGCCATTCCAGTTGCGGCTATTGGTGCATTTTTGGCACTCAATTTATCGTTAAGCCATTTAAGTCTATTTGCATTGCTTGGCTTAATTATGTTAATGGGATTAGTTACCAAAAACTCCATTTTAATTGTGGATTTTACCAACCAAATGAAAGCAGAAGGAAAGCACTATAAAGAAGCTATTGTCTTAGCAAGTAAGGGAAGAATGCGACCAATTTTAATGACTACTTTATCAATGGCTATCGGAATGTTGCCCATTGCATTAGGTACAGGAACATCAGCAGAATGGAAAAATGGTTTAGCGTGGGTAATTATCGGAGGGTTACTTTCATCCTTAGCATTAACAGTGTATTTAGTGCCAATGGTTTATGACATTGTGGATAGTTTGAAAGCAAAGTTTAGTAAGAAAAATTATTTTCCTACCCTATTTTTTTAGCTTTTAAATGTGGATTGAAGTCAGAAATACATTAGAATTGGTCATATAAAGAACGCCAGCCTGTAACATCTTGGCAAAAACGGCAAGAAACGCTCCGATTTATAGTTTTTTGCTAAATTTGGAACTTTCGCTTCGATTGAAGATATGTAATAAAAATGCCGTCTTCGCCAAGCTGAAAACCGTTATAGCAAATTTAAAAGACGACTATGGTTCCAATATTTGAACAAGGACAAGGAAATGGTATCGGACATTCGTTCGACACTTTTTTGAGACGATTTATTGAGATTTGTGAAGAGCATTTAGAGAATGGCAGAGCGAAATCATTTGCTTTTATACTTTATGACTTTCAAGACGACTCCACCAAAGAAGTTCTAAGAAATCAAGGCGGCTTCGCCAGACTTGACAGATTATCAGGAAAAGACCTTTCGGTTTTCTATATCCATTCCGACAATAAGAAAATGATAAGAGCCTTTAATGACATTTTTTTAGGAGCTTTTGAAATAGAGACCAAATCAAAACTGCCTTTTGTATTATTCTTCAACGTAGTTGACAGAGAAGTGACCAATGTTGAAATCGTTGAGCTAGAACAATCGAACATTCTATTCGCATTTGAAGAATTATACACCATAATTGAGAATTATATTGAAAGAATGAAGAACAATTCAGTTGAAAAAGTTAAGCCTTCAACAAATAAGGTTACTGAATTTCTGAAATCTGTCAAAAAAATTGCATTAGATAGATTTATCAAATATCTATTTGATAAAGGAACAGAATATGCTGGTCATAACCTTTTTTAAATCGCACTATGAATTGGGAAGAAGACAAACTCACCATTGTAAAACAATACTTCGATTGTATTGACGCAAATAATCGTGAGTTATTCTCTCGACTTGATAATGACATTTCAAAATCAAAATCTATTTATCAACTAGTAAAATTCATTGATGACAGACTTTCAGCAGTGTGGTTTTTAACTATGAACGATAAACTCTGGGATGCTGACATAATAGACCGTTCAGTTCTTGAAGCGTTGATAAAATTAAATTTTATTGTGTATGCCCCAACTGACGAGGAAAAGCAAAAAAGATTAAAAGAATTTTGGAATGACTTGTGGGAAATCAACTCGCTTAAACACTCAGAGCATTCGAAGAAACATTTAAATCATTTTCCAGACAAGCTTTCTCAATTGGCTCACTTATCTGTTATTCTTACCGACACAGAGGAGGAAGAACTTAAAAACAAATGGAATAGAAAAGACAGAAAAGCATTAGAGCAAAAATGGTCATTCTCTGAAATGCTATTTAGTTTGATTAAAGACTACAAAGGACAAACCTTTGAAATGATGATTGGATTAGCCCACGAATACAGAATGTGCAGTCATATTGCACACGGTGACGAAACAGGAATAAATATTATTGCAGAAAGAAAGTCAAGACCAGTAGAACAAAGACAAATTGTGAATAGAGGACATTTTATTAAACTCCTTAGCAATTGTTTAGCTTATGCTAGTTGGACTTCAATTGTTGCAATGGACTTTATTCAGGCAGACAAGACTTTTTTCTTTAACAATCATTCAAGAATTGAACAAATAAAGGACATAGAAAAATATTATCACGAAGAAGTATTTAATGACCCTGACTATGACAAATACAAGTAAAAAATCTGCTGGTAACAGGCGTTTGGCTCAATGGCGGGTGACGTGGTTAATTGAACATTCTACCTCTCATCAACTTTTGTGGTGTATTGACAGTTTTGTGCTCCGAAATCCGCCACTGCGCCAAGCGCCAAACCGTTGTACAAAATTTTATTCCAAACGTTTGGTTTTTTCTTACGGAAATTAATGCATTTAAATGATAAAAAAAATCGAGTTAAAGCGAAAAGGAAGTATGACTTTCGCTGTCAAACTTTCAAAGAGT
>JBBAEI010000006.1:0-107904 GCA_041656055.1 Weeksellaceae bacterium | reverse complement strand
GGTAGAGGCTTGGCAACAACACAGAAACAACAAAAATAGTAAAATCAATTGGCAATTTACAACAAACGACGCAAGACAAAAACTCAGAAGACTATATCCGTCAATTTATAATTAACAAAACACTAGTATAGTACTCCCACTTCTTAGGACCAATTGTTAAGTAAATATAAATTATTTTCACGAGTTTTCAATGATTCAATGTTAAAAAACCCCTTAAAAGGTTTTTTAATGTTGGCTTGTTGAAAACTTTGTTTAAGCTGCGTTTTTGTACTTTTCATAAGGCTTCTCTCGGTTTATTCCTTGATGTCTTCTATGATTGTATTTATGCATGAATTTTTTTATTCCTTCATATAATTCCAGCCCGTCATTGGGCGGATTCAAATAGATATAATCCTGCTTAATTGTTCTGAAAAACCTTTCTATATAAACGTTGTCTATCGCCCTGCCTTTCCCATCCATACTGATTTGAATGTGATTTTCCTTTAAGGTTTCTACCCAATGTTTGCTGGTGAACTGACTTCCTTGATCTGAATTAATTATTTTTGGTGTCCCATGCCTGGCAATGCATTCGTTGACCAATTCCGTTTGATTTTCTTTGTCCAAGGTGTTGGATAATTTCCAACCAATTATATACCTACTAAAAACATCTATAATCGCTGTGAGGTACATAAAACCACGCTTCATCGGGATATAGGTAATGTCTATTGCCCAAACTTGATTGGGGTGATCAATGATCACATCCCGCAACAAATAAGGGTAAATATACTTGGCTTTACCTAATTTACTAAGGTTCTTTTTTGGGTAAATCGCTTCTAATCCCATTAGTCTCATCAAGCGTCTAACGCGCTTTATATTAGCTTTTAAACCGTGTTCCAGAAGTTCATCTTGCATACGCAAAGCACCATAAGTCGGGTTTTCGAGATAAGTTTTATCCATGATTTCCATTATCCTTAAATTCTCACCACTCTCTGCCTTAGGTTTGTAATAAAAACCACTTCGATTCAGGTCTAATAACTTGCATTGTTTGCGAATGCTAAGTTTCTGATGACTGGTCTCAACTGCTGCCAATCGCTCTTTTATAGTCCGCTTTTCCACAAGCTTTTTTTTAAAAAGTCACGCTCAACTTCCAATTTACCAATTTTAGCATACAGCGATTCCTTTACTTTCTCAACCTCTTGTTGATTGTTCCCAGAAAAAGCTTGGGCTGCATTTTCAATAAATTCTCTCTTCCAAGTACTCACTTGGTTAGGCGAAACCGAATACTTTTTCGCAATCTCCGAGGTGGTCATTTGTTCTTTAATGGCTTCTAAAGCCACTTTAGCCTTGAACTCAGGACTAAATTTTCTACATTTTTGTCTCATAATTATTAAGTTAAAATTAATGCTTTTTTTTAACTTAGCCACTGGTCCGAATTTTGGGGAGTATTATACAATAATAAGCATATAAATAATTGATATTCAGTTTTAATTAGAATAAAACCAAACAAAATAAGGCGGGTATTTATGGTAGTGTTTCAAAGTTAGTGATACAATAAAACGAAGAGTGTAACCAATGGCACAAAACTTTTCCTTAGATATAGTGATTATGATGATAAAAGAAGTATTGAAAAAAGAAAACAAGACACTGAAAACTATAAACAAAGGTTAGATGAAATAAGAAATGACCCTGTAATACAGGGCAAAAAAAGAGAAAATGGAGGACTATAAAAAGTGTTTTTTTATATATGGTATTTTATTAATGTTTTTTAGTTGTAAAAGTCAAAATGATAAAGTCTTTGTTTTTGATAAAAATATTGAAATCATAAATGAGAATTTTAAAATAATTTTGAACGATACAATAGAAATTGGGTATTTGAGGGATTTTAGTTTTAATGATAACAAGATTTTCTGTAACTATAAATTATATAAAACTTATAAATGTAATAGCTATTCTTTCTGTTATTATAAAGATTCATTTGGTCGGAATTATATTAAAGCCAAGGAATCTCATTTTAACAATAAAAAAATTGATACTTTAAGTTTAATTTTTTGTAATGTTGTTTTAGCCCCTTAAAAAGTCGGACAGGATTATAGTTAAATAAATATAATAATTTTGTCAGATATGAAACGAAGAAAATTCACAAACGAAGAAAAGGTTAAGATTTTAGAGGAAGCCTCTAAAAATGGAGTAACCACCACCCTTGAACACTACGGGATTTATCCAGCGACTTATTATGCTTGGAAAAAGAAATATGCCTCGATGGGCGAAGAAGGCTTTGCTCACGGTATGACTCCCGGGCAATTAAAGCGTATCCGCGAACTTGAAAAAGAGAATAGATTGCTTAAGGAGCTTGTGGCAGAAAAAGAACTTGAAGGTAAGCTAAAAGACGAACTGCTAAAAAAGAAGTATGCCTTGGAGAAAAGAAAGAACTCGTGATGCGGTACAACTCACAAGGCCTTAAACGCGATATCGCATTGCAAATCGTGGGTGTTTCCAAACATCAATATTATTACACTTCCAAGAAAACCAAACAAGGGATGAAAACAAGCACAACAACGTCAAAAGATGATGGAACTGAGGTTGACAATAAAGAAATCGTGTTGAAAATAAAGGAACTCAAACGAGATCAATGTACGCAATATGGCTATCAGAAAACATCTCGATGGCTTCAACAAGAGGGCTTTTTCATCAACAAAAAGAAAGTTTACCGCCTGATGAAATCACACCAACTTTTACAAGAAAAGCGTCCAAGATCCGAGCGAATCTACGCCAAGTACAGAAAGGTTTTGCCCGAATCGCCCTTGCATTTGTTGGAAATGGACATAAAGATGACTTGGATAGAATCTGTAAAAAAACACGCCTATACGCTCACGCTTATCGATACTTTTACACGCGTTGTTCTGCATCGCATCACGCAGTACTCCATCAAAAAAATGGACGTAAAGCGATTTTGGGACTATGTAATTATCCATCATTTGCAGCCTGAGGATTGTTTGAAAAACAAATTTGAAATTGAAATACGCAATGATAACGACAAGCGATTTTCCGCACAGCTTATTCAGGATTACTTTAAAGAAAACCACCTCAATCAGGTGTTTACACATCCATATACACCCCAGGAAAATGGACATATTGAGAGCTTTCACGCCATTTTGAGCAAGCACTTAGCTCCTTATTTATTCTGGGACTTGGACGAGCTGGAAGCCCACTTAAAGACTTTTTACCAAAAATATAATTACGAGCGTTTGCACAGTTCGGTGGCAAATCTATCACCCATGAATTTTTGGAAACTTTATAAGCGTGGATTGATCGATAAAAAAGTGGATTTAAAAAACAGAAAAATAAAGTTTAAGCTCAATGTTCCCTATCAAAACGTAAGAAAACTTACGGGTAAAATAGAGCCCGAGGGCAGTTCCTTGCACGATTTTGAAAAAATCGAAATCTATAAAAAGAGGATCAGCGCTGAGAGCCTCACACAACTTACGGTATAAAAAATCGCCGTCGGTTGTTCCTTGCAATGCAAAAATAAAATGAAAAAGTGTATATTAGCAAATAAGAAAAGTAAATAGTCCGATTAATAGGGGGCTAGACCAATGTGGAAGAGACCATTTATATTGATTCTATATTTAATAAACGGGATTCTGTTAATTTAGATATTTTGAAAAACTTTTAATAATGGCACTGTGGCGGTGCTGTTCCATCCCGAAAGCTTTCGGGAGCGTGGGTGATGAAAAATAAAAATGTATATTACTGATAGTCAAAATATAGAGTAGTTAAAATAAATTATTAGAAGACGGGCTTTGTTTCGTCTTCATTATTTTCAGTTCTTTAAAACGCATAGAATGGAACAAAATAGAATGTCGTGTATCAGATGTGTGGGTAGGAAAAAAATCAATAGCTTTTGCCTCATCAAATTATTCAGCATCAATTGTATCCAATTCAGAAAAACATTTTTTCTTGGCGAGAAAATATTTCAACGGAACAAACTTACCTTTATAATAATTTGAAATCCCCGGTTTTCTTAGTTTTAGATTACCGGGAAGTCTCACATAAAATCCGAAATGCGCTCTCACAACCGCAAAACAATGCGAAAATCCTTCATAAAATAAAAAGACGATTCCCGTGATTCCGTCTAAAATCAATCTTAAAAATATAATCGGAAAAACCTTCCATTGCGGTAAGTTTTTCACAAGCATACTGAGGTTGTTGCGGAAATTCAGATAGGTTTTTTCAGGGCTGTTGGCTTTCAATGTTCCGCCTCCAAGATGATAAACAGTGGAAGCTCCACAATAATAAATTTCCCTTCCCTTGTTTTTCAAACGCCAGCATAAATCAATTTCTTCCATGTGTGCAAAAAAGGCTTCGTCAAATCCACCGGAATCCAAAAAATCTCCGGTTCTGATAAAAAAACAAGCACCACTCGCCCAAAAAACCGGAATGCTATCATCAAATTGTCCAAGGTCTTTTTCCAAAGTCCAAAAAACCCTTCCACGGCAAAACGGATACCCGAAATTATCGATAAAACCTCCGCCCGCACCGGCATATTCAAAATATTCAGGATTTTTATAGTCCAGAATTTTGGGTTGAACTGCCGCAACTTTCGGTTGATGCACAAAGATCTCCAGAATGGGTTGTAGCCAGTTTTTTGTCACCTGCACATCCGAATTCAGCAAGCACAATAAATCAAAGGATTCTTTTTTCAACAATTCCCGAAGCCCCTCATTATAACCTCTGGCATAACCGAAATTCCCGGAATTGATAACAATCTGAATTTCAGGATAATGATTTTTTAACCAATCCACAGAGTCATCCGTGGAAGCATTGTCAATCACCACGATGGCTGCTGCTGCTGAATGCTCGACCACTGACGGAAGAAATTCCTCCATCAGCTTTCTGCCGTTCCAATTCAGTATGACGACCGCCGTTTTCAATAGTGCTCACCTTTTGCGTTTTTCCATCGCCTGTGGCTCCACAGCCAATTGTCGGGATGTTCTATAATCTGATTTTCTAATCGGGAAAAGAATTCATTCAATACTTCATGAGGTTCAAAATTCCGATTTTTCGGTCGGATTCTTTCAAATTCCGTGTGATAATGACCTTGGCTTTTTTTCACGGTTTTACAAAAAACGACAGCCATGTTTTTCTTGGCGGCTATCTTGTCAAATCCTAAATAGACAGGTGTTTCCTGATTCAGAAAACGAATGCTGTGTCGAATCTCATCCCTCTGCGGACTTTGGTCGGCAACGAATAAATAGGTCTGTTCCCCGTCTTGTGGGGCAACCAACATGAACCGAACGGATTTGTGCATATCCAATGTATTTGTTCCGAATTTTTCACGAATCGCCGAAACCCGGTCATTCCAAAATTCATTTTTCACCTTGTGATAGAGTGCATAAGTTTTTTGGGTCGGCAGATATTTCACCAAACCAATATACCATTCCCAGTTAAAAACATGACCGGTTATCATAATCACATTTTTGCCTTCTTTTTTACATTCATCAAAAACTTCTAAATTACTGTAAGTATGCCGCCGGTCGAGTTCCTGCTGGCTAATGGAAAAACTTTTCAAGGTTTCCACCAAATAATCCGCAAAATTTCTGTAAAACTTCTTGCGGATTTTCAAAATATCTTCTTCCGGTTTTTCGGGAAATGATTTTCTTAAATTTTCATATACGATTTGTTTTCTGTATCCGACGATGTAATAAATGACGAAATATAAAACTTCAGAAAACCCGTATAGCAATTTCAACGGAATCATGGAAATTAAATACAGTACAGAAAATAAAAAACGATAGAGTAAAGACTTCAAATCTTAGATTTTAGGTGCAAATTTAAGACATTCTTTCCAAAGCAAATCCTCCGGAGGCGGTGCGGTAATTGTAATTTTTTCTTTGGTTACGGGATGCATAAATTCAATTTCACGGGCATGCAAAGAAATTCCACCATTGGGATGGGATCTTTTGGAATGGTATTTTAAATCGCCTTTAATCGGATGTCCGATAAAACTCAATTGCGCGCGAATCTGATGAGAGCGTCCGGTTAATAAGTTGATTTCCAGTAAAGAATAATTATCTAAATTGCCCAAAACCCTGTATTCCAAAATTGCGGACTTGGCATTGGGTGTAGGATTCCGGAAAACGGTAACTTTATTCTTTTGCGGGTTTTTTTTCAAATAATGTTCTAATTTTGTTGCCTGAATTTCAGGTTTTCCTTCCACAATCGCCCAATAAGTTTTTTTCACTTCCCGGGTTTTGAAACGCTCATTCATCCGAACAAGGGCTTTGCTGGTTTTGGCGTAAATAATGACACCGCTGGTTGGCCGGTCGAGCCGGTGAATCAGTCCCAGAAAAACATTTCCGGGCTTTTTATCACGATTTTTAATGAAGGTTTTCAAGGATTCCAACAAAGAAATATCTTCTGTTTTATCGCCTTGAACCAATTCACCAACCGTTTTGTTGACTGCAATCAGATGGTTGTCTTCATATAGAATTCTGTTTGTCGATACCGTCATTCCGATTTTTTTTCCGTAAATATCAACCTCCCAAAAAAATTAATATTGCTCATTTTCATTGGGGAAATTCATATTTTTGACATCGCCCACATAGCGCGCCACGGCATTGGTAATGTCATCATAGAGATTCAGATATTGGCGCAGGAATTTGGGTTTGAATTCATGGGTCATCCCGAGCATATCATGTACTACCAGAACTTGTCCGTCGCAGTTATGTCCCGCACCGATGCCAATGGTTGGAATGGAAATACTGTCTGTTACTTTTTTGGCCAGCTCTGCCGGAATTTTTTCCATAACCAAAGAAAAAACGCCCAAAGATTCTAATAATTTGGCATCATCCAAGAGTTTTTGCGCTTCGGCATCTTCTTTGGCGCGAACTTTATAGGTACCGAACTGATAAATCGACTGCGGGGTCAATCCCAAATGTCCCATCACGGGAATACCGGCATTGATGATTCTTCGGATGGATTTTTCTACTTCTAATCCGCCTTCTACTTTCACACCGTGCGCTCCCGATTCTTTCATGATTCTGACTGCTGAATCCAATGCTCTCTGCGGGTCGGATTGATAGGTACCGAAAGGCAAATCCACGATTACCAAAGCTCTTTTCACGCCTCTGACCACTGATTGGGCGTGATAAATCATGTTGTCCAATGTAATGGGCAACGTGGTTTCGTGGCCGGCCATCACATTGGAAGCGGAATCCCCGACCAGAATGGCATCGACGCCACCCGCATCGACCATCTGAGCGATGGTAAAATCATAGGAAGTCAGCATGGAAATTTTCTCCTTTCCCTTCATATTCCTAATGGTTTCCGTGGTAATTCTTTTGATTTCTTTATTGATTGACATGATGCATTTATTTTGAGCGAAGATAGTTTATTTCGCATTAAAGATTAATTTTTTGTTGCCCGAAATAACCTCAAATGCTTGAAAAATTAATCGAAAAAATAGCGCAATTGCATGGTCTTCATAGAAAATTGAATGGACAAAGTACGCTGCATAACTTTGTCAATTGATTATCTTTACAAAAAAATAATTGGCCGGAATTTATATCCATATTCCTTATTGCAAACAGAAATGCAGTTATTGTAATTTTCATTTTTCCACGGATTTGAAATCCAAAACACAGATAACAGCTGCGATTTGCCGGGAAATCAGTCTGAGAAAAAATGAAATCAAGGAATCGGTGGAAACCATTTATTGGGGTGGCGGCACCCCTTCTTTATTGAATGGGGATGAAATTCAACGGATTTTTGATGTGCTGTATCAGCATTTTGAAATTGTTGAAAATCCTGAAATCACATTGGAAGCCAATCCGGATGATTTGAGCCATGAAAAAATATCCATTCTGAAATCCACGCCAATCAATCGTTTGAGCATCGGGGTGCAATCTTTTTTTGATGAGGATTTGCGGCTGATGCATCGCGCCCACAATGAGATAGAAGCCCTGCGTTCAATTCAAACTGCGCAGGATGCGGGATTTGATAATATCACCATCGATCTGATTTACGGCAGCCCGACCACGACCCGGGAAATGTGGCAGAAAAATTTGGAAAAAGCCCTTGCACTTCGCGTTCCGCATATTTCTTCTTATGCATTGACAGTTGAACCCAAAACAGCTTTAAATCATTGGATTAAAAACCAAAAAGTGGATGATATCGATGAAGAAAAGCAGGAAGAACAATTTCAAATGTTAGTCAAAACCTTGATTGAAAACGGATTTTTGCATTATGAAATTTCCAATTTCGGGAAACCCGGATATCTTTCCAAACACAACAGCAGTTACTGGAGAGGAATTCCTTATTTGGGAATCGGGCCGTCGGCGCATTCCTATGATGGACAAAACAGAAGTTGGAATGTGAGAAACAATCAGATTTATCTCCAAAAAATCAATCAGGGAATCATCCCTTCTGAAACTGAACATTTGTCTGAAAATGAGCGGTTCAATGAGATGGTCATGATTCGTTTGCGAACGATGGAAGGTTTGTCGCTTCATGAAGTGCAGGAAAAATTTCCCGAAAATTTTTTGACTCAATTGCTCCAAGATTTACAGCCTCATCTTGATAATCAAACGGTTACTTTGGAAGACGCACACATCCACATAACGGCATCCGGATTATTTCTTGCGGATGGAATCGCGGCCAGCCTTTTTCGTGTGGAGGAGGGCTAAAACGCTATTTGGAATAATTCCCGTTATTTTTCTTTTTTATTCTTAAATTCTCACTAATTTTAACTATTATAATTTATAAAGAATTTCATTCAGGATGCACAAATTAAAAATTCTAAACTCCAATTTCATCAATCATAATGTCAAACGCTTCATCCTTGAAAGGCCTAAAGATTTGATTTATCGTCCGGGGCAATCGGCGCATATTTCCTTGAATATTCCGGGCTGGGAAAGTAAAATCCGTATGTTTTCATTTACATCCCTCAATGACTGGCCGTATTTAGAATTCATTGTGAAAATTTGGGACAAACCCGATGCCGTCACTTATCAAATGGGGAAGCTCAATGCCGGTGCAGAATTTTTGTTGCATGATGTTTTTGGAACGATTAAATACCGCGGTCCGGGAATTTTCATTGCAGGCGGAACAGGTATCACACCATTTTTGGCGATTTTTCGTGCGCTTTATCTCACCAATAATTTGAAAAACATCGGGCTGATTTATTCAAACCGCGGACAGGATGATGTGATCTTGCACGATGAACTTCAGCACATGCTCGGGCCTGCTTACATGAATGTGTTTACGCGACAAGGCGTTATCGGATTCAAAGAAAGAAGGATTGACAAGAATTTTTTGATTCAGAACATCAGTTATTTCAACGGTATGTTCTATGTCTGTGGTCCAAAGGGATTTACAGAAGATATCACCCGGCATTTAATCAGTTTGGGCGCCAAACCGGATTCATTGGTGATTTAAAAAATTCTTTTATTTCCTAGCGCATCAAAGTTTTGAGACCACTCCGTCTTTGAGCTGATATTTTTCACCGTTGCCGGGACAAACCGCAATGCCATTCTCATCAAATTCCAAACGATGTCCTTGTTCACTCATCCATCCGATTCGGCGGGCAGGATTTCCCACCACTAAGGCATAAGCCGGAACTGTTTTTGTGACAACTGCACCCGCACCGATAAACGCAAATTCTCCGATGTCATGTCCGCAAACGATGGTGGCATTGGCACCGATGGAAGCACCTTTTTTTACAATCGTTTTGGCGTATTCACTTTTTCGATTGACGGCACTTCTGGGGTTGATGACATTGGTGAAAACCATGGAGGGCCCGAGAAAAACATCATCTTCACAAATGACTCCGGTATAGATGGAAACATTGTTCTGAATCTTTACATTATTTCCCAAAACCACTTCCGGGGATACGACCACATTTTGACCGATATTGCAATCTTCACCGATTTTACAATTGGGCATAATGTGTGAAAAATGCCAGATTTTGGTTCCTTTTCCTATGATGCAGCCTTCATCAATGACTGCTGTTTCGTGTGCAAAAAAATCACTCATATTTTCTTATTGTTTAGTTCAATTTTCTATTTAATTATTTGATTTAATTGATCTTGGGGAAATTAATTGACATGCGGAATAATGTATTTTTTATGATATTCCACTAAATTATCAATGGGCTTCCTTACTACATGCCCAAATTCAAGATGAAATGTAGCCGCTACCGAACGGATGATTTTTTCATAATAAAAGGCAACGGAGCCAATGAAATTGATTT
Organism: Weeksellaceae bacterium; assembly: GCA_041656055.1. Lineage (GTDB taxonomy): Bacteria > Bacteroidota > Bacteroidia > Flavobacteriales > Weeksellaceae > Moheibacter. The sequence goes on along the minus strand of JBBAEI010000006.1, from coordinate 97,676 downwards.
CAGAATCCCTTGCTTCAGGAATCGGCATCACTTGGTTTCTGAAAAAAGCTTCCATGGAAGTATAAATCAGATTTTGAATAAACGGGTCTTCACGGTGTTCATAAACGAATTTGCTGAATGACGCAAGGTATGCATTGGCCAAAGGTTTTTGATAGACATTTACATTCAAAGTGCTGATGGTCAGATGATAAGTTTCATGAAAAGCTTGCGCAAGTTCCATGGTCATTTTATTGGAAAAATAAGCATGCAATAATTTTTTCCCCATGTAGCTGCCGCTGCCTTCATCGCCCAAAATATAAGCCAGTGAAGGAGTGGCATCCTTTAAATTTTTGCCGTCAAAAAAACAGGCATTGGAACCGGTTCCGATTATGCAGACCGTGGTCGGTTTTCCGCGGTATGTGGCGTAGCAAGCAGCCAGTAAATCATGGTCAACCATGATTCTCGCATGGTTGAACAATGGATTGATTCCTTTCTTCACCGTTTCTTTCAGAAAATCAGCAGAGCAGCCGGCACCGTAGAAATAAATGTCAGACACCTTTTCGGCAACCATTTTTAATTCATTGTTTTTAAATAATTCTTCTTTAATTCCTTCTGAATTAATATGGTAGGGATTTAATCCAATGGTGTTGGTTCTGAAATTTTCAGTCAAATCATCATTCAGAATTACCCAGTCTGTTTTGGTGGATCCACTGTCGGCTATAGCTATCATCGGCTGTGTGCATTAAGATTTTTAAAGGTCTGCTAAATTAATTCAATGAATACACTTCTGCAAATAAGATTTGTCAATTTGCCGATCATCCTATTTATTAATTTCTCTTAGTTCTTTCAGATTCCTGTTCAGCCTTCTGAGGAAAAACCCATAAATCAGATAATAATAAATGAAGAAGAAAACGGCAATGACGAATGTGGAAGTTGCCGCCATGATCCAGCCGGACATATTGCCTGCTAATTCTGCTTTCTCATTGAGTTCATTGTTGGTGCTGGAATAATTTTCCATTGCGATATGCTTTCCGATATCATAATAAATCGGCAACATGAAAATCAGGACGAGGATAACAACAGCTATCAGGCAGATAATCACTGCCTTTCGGAATTGAATGATATTCCGTATCAGCGTACCGACTGCCATATCTGAAGAAATCCGGCGGTAATAATAAAAAATAATACCCATCAGTATCAACGAAAACACGATACCGAAATTGGAAAAATATTCAAGTTTATACACATTTTCTTCCCCCATTTTCTGAATGACTTTATCGGAATAATAATGTCCACCTGAAAAATAAGACCACAACCAGATAATTAACCCAAATAGCATTTCCAAAATGCTGATAATAAATAGCCATTGCACGGAATTGATGGACTTACGGTGAATCATCCCAAAGATTTCCGACTTATTGTATTTTTCTTCTTCCGGTTGGTTTTTCCACAACGATTTCAATTCATTGAAACCGTTCTCCTCATGTATGTTTTCGCTTTCAATCATGATTCTGACTCATCAATTCTTTTAATTTCACTTTTACCCTGTTCATTTTTACCCGTGCGTTTACTTCTGTGATTCCCAGTGTAGTAGATATTTCCTTGTAGGAAACATCTTCGAGATAGAGCAACACCAATGCACGGTCAATGTCGCTCAATTTTTTGATGCTCGCATAAAGCTTTTTGATACGTTCTTCTTTTTCATCATCGGCTTCAGCAGCTCTCACGTCAAAAAAACTTTGACTGTCAATAGAAGTCGTGTAAATTGTACGCTGTTTTTTTCGAATCAGGGTAATGGCTGTATTCAGTCCCACTCTGTACATCCAAGTACTGAATTTTGAGTTCCCCTTGAATGAATCAAAAGACTTCCAAAGTTGCAACACAATCTCCTGAAACAAATCCGCATGGCTGTCTTCATCGTCAGTATAAATACGACAAATCTTATGCACAATCCCTTGATTGGTTTCAATTAAAGACGTAAATTCCTTTTCTCTTGATTCCAAATTACTTGTTTCCGCAAAATTAGTATGAATTTTACACTGTTTGTTACAAATTGGTTATTTCTTATAAAGGAAGAGACCCCCACTCGGGCGAGCAGGGGAATCCCCCTAACCAACTTAAACCTAACGAAAATAGTAAGATTCTATTTTCATTTGCAAATTTAAGAAAGGTCTCCACCTAAACAAAACTTTCCGATGAATAATATGTTAAAAATAAGATAGAAAAGTGTTTTTTTAATCAATTAACATTTTTAGGGCAATTTTGTGTTCAAAAAACACACGCTTAAATAGATTATATTTGTCAATAATTTTAATCATGCGAAATTTATTTATTCTCATTTCATTGCTGTTTTTTGTTCATTCTTATGCACAAGTGCTTCACCATAAAAAAGATTTTACCCGACAAGATTCGCTCAGGGGCAGTAACAATGAATTTCGGAACTGGTGGAATGTCATTCGCTATGATGTGACAGTGGAACCTGATTTTACTTCTAAATCCATCAAAGGAATCAGTAAAATTCAATTTATGATTACACAAAAACACCACAATTCAATCCTCCAAATCGATTTGCAGGAACCAATGAGAATCGATAAAATCTTATTCAACAACAAAGAATTTAAGGATTACAACAGAGATGGAAATGTGTATTTCCTGAATTTAAAAAAACAAATCATCAAAGATGAAGAAGCCAATTTGTTGGAAATTCATTATTCCGGAAACCCCAGAATCGCCCTCAGAGCACCTTGGGACGGCGGTTGGATTTTTACCAAAGACAACAAAGGCAGACCATGGATGACCGTGGCCTGTCAGGGATTGGGAGCGAGCGTCTGGTTCCCAAACAAAGATTATCAGGGCGATGAACCCGATCAGGGCGCAAGCCTGACTGTCATTACCGACAAAGATTTGGTGGGTGTTTCTAACGGACGATTGATTGAAAAGAGAGAATCCGACAACAAAATTGCATACAAATGGGAAGTGAAAAGCCCTATCAACAATTATAACCTCATACCCTATATAGGTCATTATACAGAAATCAAAGACAGCTATCAGGGCGAAAAAGGGAAACTCGATTTGGCTTATTGGGTGTTGGATTATAATGTGGAAAAGGCTGAAAATCAATTTGTACAAGCCAAAGACATGCTGAGAAGTTTGGAACATTGGTTTGGGCCATATCCATTTTATGAAGACAGTTACAAATTGGTGGAAGCACCGCATCTGGGCATGGAACACCAGTCGGGAGTGGCTTATGGGAATGGATTCAAGAACGGCTACCTCAGTACCGATTTGTCAGAATCCGGTTGGGGACTGAAGTGGGATTTCATCTTGGTGCACGAATCCGGACATGAATGGTTCGGCAACAGCATCACCACACAAGATGTGGCCGATATGTGGGTGCATGAAAGTTTTACTTCTTATTCCGAAACTTTGTTTACAGAACAGATGTTCGGGCAAAATGCCGGCAATGATTATGTCATCGGAACGAGAAAAAGAATTCAGAACGATATTCCAATTATCGGAGTTTATGGCGTACAACAAGAAGGAAGCGGAGATATGTATTACAAAGGTGCCAATATGATTCACACTCTACGACAGTGGATCAATGATGATGATTTGTTCAGAGAAATTCTGAGAGGTTTAAATTCTGATTATTATCATTTGACAGTAACTACACAGCAGATTGAAAATTATATAGCCCAAAAAAGCAAACTCCATTTAGATGCGTTTTTTGACCAATATTTGAGGACGACCATGGTTCCGATTCTGGAATACAGCATAGAAGGCAATCAGATTTTGTATCGATGGAACAATGTGGTGGACGAATTTGCGATGCCGGTTAGAATTTCAGGAACAGATGTCTGGCTGCATCCTACAACCGCTTGGAGAAACGATGCCGTGGATGAAGAAATACTCAGAAATTTCAGAATAGACAGGAATTTTTATGTTTATTCGATGAAAATGAATTGAAGGTAAATGCAGAAAAAAATCATTTAGAATGAAGAATTTTAATAGGACTTCAGATGATATGATATTCAATGATACAACTGGTTCATAACAATGGAATCTCACAAAATCATATTGTTTGACGGCGTTTGCAATCTGTGCAATTCTTTTGTTCAAAGAATCATCAGAAATGATTCCAAGAACATCTTCAAATTCGCTTCATTGCAATCTGATTACGGACAAAAATTCTTAAAAGAAAACAGTTTGGAATCCACTGAATTCAAATCAATCATCCTGATTGACGGCAACCGATATTACACAAAATCCACCGCCGCATTGAGAATTGGAAAAGAGCTGAAAGGAATCTATCGGCTCTCAATTTTGATGCTAATCGTTCCGAAATTCATTCGTGATTTTGTTTACGACATCATTTCCAAAAACCGCTACAAATGGTTTGGAAAACAAGACAGTTGCTGGCTGCCCACTCCGGAATTGACCAAAAAATTTATTAACTGATAACAAATTATAATGATGAAAAACCTATCCTATTTTCTTGATTTAAATTGACAAACAGTTTTTTTATTGAAACATTTCCGAGGTCAACTTCAAACAACATTTTCCAAAAATCATTGGCTTTTAATTTTTGATTGGTTGATTTTCGGCTTAATTTTACAACCATTAAAAATCTTAGCATGAAATTTTTTATTGATACAGCGAATCTGAATGAAATACGTGAAGCACATGATTTGGGTGTGCTTGACGGCGTGACAACCAACCCTTCTTTGATGGCCAAAGAAGGCATTACCGGAAAGGAAAATATCCTGAATCACTATCGTGAAATTTGTGAAATTGTAGATGGGGATGTCAGTGCGGAAGTGATTTCAACCGATTTTGACGGAATGATAAAAGAAGGCAAGGAACTCGCCAAACTCGACGATAAAATCACGGTCAAAATTCCGATGATCAAAGATGGAATCAAGGCCTGCAAATATTTTTCATCCCATGGAATTAAAACCAATGTAACTTTGGTTTTTTCCGCCGGACAAGCTTTGCTTGCAGCCAAAGCCGGTGCGACTTATGTTTCGCCGTTTCTGGGAAGGTTGGATGATATTTCCACGGACGGACTTCATTTGATTGAAGAAATTAGAACGATTTATGACAATTATTTGTTTGATACTGAAATTCTTGCGGCTTCCATTCGGCATCCGATGCACATCGTAGATTGTGCGAAAATTGGTGCAGATGTGATTACATCACCGCTTTCATCGATACTCGCCTTGTTGAAACATCCGCTGACTGACTTAGGTTTGGAGAAGTTTCTGGCCGACTATAAAAAGGGAAATAATTAACAGCAAAAAATGCCGGTTTTCAGCCGGCATTTTGTATTTCTGAATCAGAATTTATTTTCTGTCTTGTAATGCAAAAACTTCCAGAAGCAGGGGAGTGGTTCTCATTCCGAGATTGTTGCGGATGCCGTTTTCTTTTTGAGCCACCATTTTGAAGACCCCGTTGATGGTTTCCTGCGTTACATAATTGTTCAAATCCGTGGTTATGTTATTGCCGGTAAAATTATTGTATTGGGTAATGATTTGTGTCCAGATTTTATCAGCTCCAACTTTTCCGAGCGAATTTTGAACTTTGGGTTTAAAAGCGTTGAACAACTGGTCGGAAGTCCGGTTTTGAAAATAATTTGTAGCGGCATTGTTTCCCCCAAAAAGAATTCCTTTGGCATCATTGAAAGACATGCCGGTAATTGCATTTGCAAAGATGGGCGTGGCTTCGGTAACGGCATCTTCGGCGGCGCGGTTCAATAATTTTAAACCTTCATCGGCCAAACTACCCATGCCGATATTTCTCAATGTTTTGTCAACGGCTTGCAATTCTTCCGGTAAAAGGACTTTCACCAAACTGTTGCCAAAGAATCCGTCTTTTTTTCCAAGATTCTGGATACCATCCTGTACCCCGAGTTCCAAAGCCTGTTTCAATCCATTGGAAATCTGAACGGCAGATATCCCATCCATGCCTTCACTTTGTCCCATTGTACCGGGTAATTGCGTTGTGATTTGCTGTAATTCCGCGCATCCGCCCAAGAAGAATAAACTGCAAAATATAAAAATTGATTTTTTCATTATAAGTAATTTAAATTAATTTCTGACTGTAATATTTCCAATGACCCGATGTTCTGTAGAGAAAGTCAGAATGTACCAATAAGTTCCCGAAGGAACAGGGTTTCCCATGTATTTTCCGTTCCAGACTTTATCCTGTCCATTGATTTTGCGGTGCATAAATATTTTTCCATAACGGTCAAAAATTTTTATTTCCGCTTCAGGATATTGCGCCATCCCTCTGATTTCCCAGAAATCGTTGATGCCGTCGCCGTTTGGAGAAATGAAATTCGGAATTTTGAAATAAGCGAATTTATACACATCGCTCCGGCAGCCCTCCATATCGCGTACATAAATATTGTAATCCTGTTCGGTGATATTGTAAAATACCGGTGAATTCTGCCAAAAAATATTATCCAAGGAATATTCGTAATCTCCCGGAGGCGAAACACTTACAACGATAGAATTGTCACTGTTAAGCATTACATCCGTAATGATAGGCGCACCTCCAAGAACCACTTCAAACGGCAAAACATAAGTACAGCCATCTGTACTGATGACCGTAACGGAATATTCTCCCGGTAAGGTAACGGATACTTCATTGGAATTCAACGGCTGGTCGGCATCTGCATCTTGTATTCCATTCCATTGATAAGCAATGAATTCATCGGGTACGCTGAGTACAACGCTTGTTCCGTAACAAAATGCAACATGCTGATTGTAATTCACATTTGCTTCGCGAATAATCAAATCCAATTTTGCAACGCCATAACAATTTTCAGCATCGTCCGTCACTTTTACGTAAATACTTTTGTTTTCGGCTATCACAATGGTTGATGGCAGTTGATTGGTATTCGTCGCTAAATCTTGTAAATTATTGAAGTAACTAAAATTTAAGCCTGAATTTGGATTGATTTGAATCTCAGCATCATTCAATGTAAAGGAAGCGGTTCCGGTTTCCAAATTTCTGCATTCTTTTAAGTTGGTGTTTGCGGCAGCCGGCGGAATGGTTATGAATATATGAATCGGAATGATGTAAGTGATATGCTGTGTGGATTCATGAATTCTGATATAAATGAAATCATCCTGAAACGGAATTTGATTTTGATAAGGGTCATTCAGTGGATTGCTTCCGGTTTCTGCTTCCGACATGGTGTCGTGATAACTGATTTCAATATGCTGCCCTTCGTGATATCCTGCGGCACCCCACCAATTGAAAGCAGATCCGGAACTTGTGTTTTGTTTGATGTCGGTCATTTGCAGGGTATTCAGGTCAATTTCATACAGCAAATCCACCGTATTGCCATACAATCTGCCATATTCTGCTGCCAGGCCGAAAGTTCCGGTTTTGATTTGTCCCAAATCCACATGACTGACATATTCATTGTTAGGCCCCAATGTTACTTTAAAGAGATGATCTTTCCCGTCGGGCATGGTCCAAGCAATGTATAAAAAGTCACCGATTTGCACGAAATCCCCGCTTGCGTTGCCGATTCCGAAATCATGCCATAGATAAAATTGTCCTAAATTCTCCGGATTGGCGCGATAAACTTTGCTCGTCCAGCCGCCTTCGTACAAATAATCCTGATGATCAAAGGACAGCGCCAGTACAGATTGTCCATTGGGATGAATCTGTCCGATATTTTCATAAGTGCAATTTTCGATATTCCATTTTTGAAGTAGCCCATATCTTCTGGCGATGTACAATTCTTTTTGGCTGTTGAATGCAATGTCATAATAACCGCCTTCACCGTCAACATCCCCACAAACCGGCATAATCTGTGGATTGTTGTACAGATTTGTGATTTTTTCAATTCCGCGGTGTGCCTTGGAAACGTAAATTTCCGGCGATTCATCGAACTGGCTGAGGATGTCCAACGCATAATTTTGAAATTCACTGAAGGGTATGGTCACCAATCCGTCGCCATCCAAATCGCAGATATGATAATCCTGCGTGGGTGCAACTGTAATTTGAGAATAAGTTTTACCCAAAAGAAAAATGGACAATATGAGCAACGTCTTTTTCAAGAGAAATTATTCTTTGCAAATTACGGAAAAACCTTTGAATTCTTCATCTTCAAATAAAAAACCGACTGAGTTTTAACAGCCGGTTATTATTTTTAGGAAATTCAATTCATTCCGAATTCCTTTTTCAACCTATCCACATAATCCAATTTTTCCCAAGTGAAAAATGATAAATTTTTGATGGTTATTTCATCTGAAGTTCCTCTGTTGAAAGTTTTGTCTGCTACGTATGGCGTTCTTCCCATGTGACCGTAAGCAGCTGTTTCTTCATAAATTGGATTTTTTAATTTCAGATTTTCTGCAATGGCATAAGGCCGGAGATCAAATATTTTTGAAATTTTTTCTGCGATTTCCCCGTCTGTCAACTTTACTTTTGAAGTATTATAAGTATTGACATACAAACCACAAGGTTCTGCAATGCCGATGGCATAAGAAACCTGAACGAGAACTTCATCCGCAATCCCGGCCGCCACCATGTTTTTTGCTATATGCCGAACGGCGTATGCAGCACTTCTGTCCACTTTCGAAGGGTCTTTTCCGCTAAATGCACCTCCGCCGTGCGCCCCTTTGCCACCGTAAGTATCTACGATTATTTTACGCCCGGTAAGTCCGGTATCGCCATGTGGTCCGCCAATCACAAATTTTCCTGTCGGATTGATTTTGTATTCAATCGGATGGTCGAATAATTTTTGGATTTCAGGATTTTGTTTTGCGATGACTCTTGGCATGAGAATCTGAATCATGTCTTCCTCTATTTTTTTCAGCATTTTGGCTTCGCTGTCAAATTCATCATGCTGGGTGGAAATTACGATGGTATCAATTCTCAATGGTTTATGGTCATCCGAATATTCGATGGTTACCTGAGATTTTGAATCCGGTCTCAGGTAAGTGATTTGGTCATTTTCTCTTCGGATGGCAGCCAGTTCTTTCATGATGTTGTGCGACAAATCCAATGATATCGGAATGTAATTCTCGGTTTCGTTGGTGGCATAACCGAACATCATTCCCTGATCGCCGGCTCCTTGATTTTGGGCTTTGGTTTCAAAGTCCGCCTCTTCCTTCAACCGGTCAACACCTTGGTTAATATCCGGGGATTGTTCGTGAATGGCTGACAACACCCCGCAGGAACTCCCGTTAAACATGTATTCTCCTTTGGTGTATCCGATTCGGTTGATAACATTTCGGGCGATATGCTGCACATCGAGATAAACTTCCGATTTAACTTCACCTGCCAAAATAACCTGACCGGTTGTCAACAAGGTTTCACAAGCCACTTTTGATTGAGGGTCAAAAGCTAAAAAATGATCCACCAATGCATCAGAAATTTGGTCGGCAACTTTATCCGGATGGCCTTCGGAAACGGATTCCGAAGTAAATAAATAGGGCATAATTTAGTGTTTTGTACCGGAGATAAGTGCCGTTGCAGTTCCTGTTTTTAGCAATTTTTAATGAGGTTGCAAGCAGACAAATCCTTCCTCCGATAAATTTGACTGCAAAATTAAGGCGTTTTATAGGATAATTCAAAAGATTTTTATCCTAAAAACATACAGTCCTAATTAAGAGTTGATTAAAGTTGTGGCGTTGTGAAATCTGGATAGCAACTAAATTATTCCTAATTTTCGGATGCAGCCCATCATTTTCTGATAAGTTCTTTCGATGTCATCATCCAATCCGATTGAAAACCGAATCAGCCCTTCCGAAAGGCCCATTTCTTTTTGTTCTTCGATAGGAATTTCACTGGAAGTTGAAGTGCCGGGTGCGCTGAATAGGGTTTTGTAGAAACCGAGACTTACCGCCAGATAGCCTAAGTTTTCTTCCTGCATTTGTTCCATCAACCTATTGGCTTGTTCAAGGCTTCCGGCATCCAAAGCCATCATGCCGCCAAAGCCGTATTCAGCATTGTAGATTTTACTTATTAATTCATGGTGTGGATGACTTTTCAGTCCCGGATAAGCAACTCTGAGTCCGGCATTTTCAAATTTTTCAGCCAGATAAAGTGTGTTTTTGCTGTGCTGTTTCATGCGAATATGCAGGGTTCGCAAATTTTTCAGGATACTGGCTGCGCGCAGGCTGTCCATCGTTGGGCCGAGCAGCATACAGGCACCGTCGTTGACATTTCTCAATGCATTGATGAAATCCTGACTTCCACAAATCACACCGCCTACGGTATCACTGGAGCCGTTGATGAATTTCGTCAAACTGTGAATGGTTACGTCTGCCCCTAAATGGGATGGAGAAATTATCATCGGTGAAAAAGTATTGTCCACCACCAACTTGATATCATATTTTTTAGCGATTTTGGAAAGACTTTCAATATCAGCCACTTCCAAAAGTGGATTGCTCAGTGATTCACAATAAATGACTTTGGTGTTGGCGGTAATAGCTTGTTCAACTTTTTGGAGATTCGTGATATCAACAAAATGGGTTTTAATCTGAAATCCCGGCAGGAAATTTTTCAGGAAAGCATAAGTTCCCCCGTAAATTGTTCGGCTGGAAATGATTTCATCTCCGCTTTTGCAAAGCTGCAACAATACTGAAGTGATGGCACCCATGCCGGAAGCGGTAACATTGGCGGCTTCGGTATTTTCCATGGCGGCCAAAGCTTCTCCCAAATAAAGGTTGCTCGGCGATGAATGTCTTGAATATAGATAGCATCCATCCGTATTTCCTTCAAAGGTGTCGAACATGGATTTGGCGGAAAGAAAAGTATAGGTAGATGAATCTGAAATTGACGGATTGACACCACCAAATTCTCCAAAATATTGTAAGTCCTGTATTTTGTCTGCGGGATTGAATTTTTTCATTTTTAACTGATTTTATCGGACGAAGTAAATAAAAACCATGAGAATAATCAATTATATAATCAAAATATAGATAAAAATTCTATTAATTCATCTTTGAATAAAAATATTTTCTAAATTTCACGAAATTTATAATAAATAATATAAAAGTTTTCATGTATGAATTTGGATAAAACAGATTTCAGGATTTTGAAGCTGTTGCAGCAGGATTCCAAGATGACCAATAAACAGCTCTCATCAAAGTTGAACCTTTCTGTTACAGCAATTTATGAACGAACTAAAAAATTAGAAAAATCCGGAATCATCAAGCGGTATGCCGCTATTTTGGACAGGAAATTATTAGGTCGCGAACTAATGGTTTTTTCTCAGGTCAAACTCGAAAGGCATACCAAACAGAATATTGAAGATTTTGAATCTCGAATATTACAATTGAATGAAGTCCATGAATGCAACCATGTCAGCGGGGATTCGGATTACATCCTGAAAATGACTTTCCGGGATATGGATGAATATCGGGATTTTATTGTAACCAAATTGACTTCCATCCCGGGAATTGGCAGCACACACAGTATTTTTGTTATCAATGAAGTCAAAAGTGAAGCCGGATTTGAGTTGTAATTCCTGTTTTCTCACATTCATTTCTTTCAGTTACCGAACAAATTTTCAAGGTTGATTTTTTTTAACGATTTTTAATTTAAATTTTTACATTTGTCCCACAGCTATTAATTTTTATTTATTCTAAATAAATTATCCAATGTTTCGGACAAAACCTCTGCTTTTTATTTTTACTGTTTTGCTCTCCTTATCAACGGCTTTCGGACAAACAGCCGCACCTGAAGATGCCGATGAAAAAAATATGGGAACCATCATACATCTGCTCGGATATCTTGGCCGGGATTATCCCAATGCAGTGCAGGACGGGAAAATCATCAGCGAATTAGAATATGACGAAATGCTTGAATTCTCAAGTCAGGTGCTGAAATTAGTGGATGAATCCGAATCATTGAAACAAAAAAGCCCGAATATCATTTCCAATATCCATAAATTGATGGAAGTAATTGATAATAAAGGAGATGCTGAAACGGTAAATAATTATGCTACGCAGCTGAAAGATGAAATCATCCAGCTCACCGGCATGAAAACTTTTCCGGATTCTTGGCCGGATTTAAAAACGGGAGCTTTGCTTTACACGCGGCATTGTTCGGTTTGTCACGGAATTAAAGGGGACGGGAATGGCCCCGGTGCCGTTGGTCTCGATCCGTTGCCGACCGATTTTTTGGATGCGGAAGGCATGCGCGAAGTTTCTCCTTATCAGGCATACAACACCGTGAAATTAGGAGTTCCCGGAACGAGTATGTTGCCATTTACCAATTTCAAGGAAAGTGATTTTTGGGATGTGGCATTCTATGTGAAATCATTGCGTTTTCTTGATGATGACACGGATTCTGTAGAATTGCGAAAAATTTTTGCTGAAATTCTTCCCCAAACCGATTTGAAAACCATCGCTGTTTCCTCAGACACAGAATTGAATAAGCTTTTGGGGTTAAAAAACGATAATTCCACAGCACTGAAAGCTTTGAGGCAATTGAAACCACTTCAGGAGAATTATGTCAGTCTGACTTTGGCTAAAGAGAAACTCAGTTCCGCATTGGAATTTTATAAAGTTGGCGATTTCTCTTCCGCAAAAAGTAATGCTTTAACAGCCTATTTGGAAGGAATTGAGCCGGTGGAAACCCGACTTCGTTCCATCAACCCGACTTTTACCGTGAATTTAGAAAGTCAAATGATGAAAGTCCGTCAGTTGGTCAGCAAAGGCGGAGATGCCGCTCAGGTCAGCAACGAAGTTGAAAAAGCACTTCAAATGATTGACCGAAGTGAGCAAATGTTGAGCAGTCAACAGTTGAACTATTGGCTGACATTTGTACTCGCTGCTTCCATCATGCTCAGAGAAGGCTTAGAAGCGTTTTTAGTATTGTTTATTATTTTGGTCATCGCCAGAAATTTAGGAGCAAACAAAGCGACATATTGGATTCACGGTGGATGGATTACGGCCGTGCTGATGGGAATCGCAGGATGGTTTCTGACGGATTACATCATTCGTTTTGGCGGAAAAAACCGCGAGATCATGGAAGGGGTGATTTCCTTGGTTGCGGTAGCCATTCTACTTTGGGCGGGATTCTGGTTGCACAGCAAGACCAGTGCCCGAAAATGGCAGGAATTTGTAAAAAACAAAATCGGTGCATATTTGGAAAAAGACCGGATGATCGGGTTGGCGGCCTTTTCATTTATGGTGGTTTTCCGGGAAGTTTTTGAAGTGATTTTGTTTTTGAAAGTCATCAGTCTCGAAGCCAATGCCAACAATCAATCTGCGATTGGATTGGGTTCCCTCGCTGCGGTTTTGCTCTTGTTCATCATGGCTTATTTCTTTATGAAATATTCCAAAAAAATTCCCATCAAACAATTGTTCCTTTATTCTTCTTGGCTCATTGTGCTGTTGGCGTTTATTTTGATGGGCAAAGGACTGCATTCTTTACAGGAAAGTGGCTGGCTGTCTGTGCATTCCCTGCCGGGATGGATACAAATAGACTGGTTAGGGATTTATCCGACGGTTGAAACCATTGTAGGGCAAATCAGCTTAGTTTTTATTGTGATGTTCGTTTGGTTTTATCAAAAAAAATCCATGAAATTGGATTTTGAAGTCGGAAAAAATTAAAGTTGACAACCAGAATTTTCAATGATTTTTTTATTTTCATTTCGGGTTTTATTCCAATTACAGATTGGCATATCCTTTGACAAATTCAAATACCGTTCATCTGAATGAAAGTGTAATTTGAAATTGATTTTCAACAGATTGACCGAGATAATTGAAATTAATTTAGTTGAAAGTTGAATTAAAAAAACTTAAAAACAACTTTCACTGTCAGATTTACAGTAAAACAGATGATGAAATTAGACAAATTGTCATTAGACCAAATTATGGGAGAAGAAATAGAATTGATACCATTGGTAAACGAAGAGGACGAAAAGAAATTCAACAAATTGTCCATCCCTGAATCACTGCCGATTTTATCGTTGAAAAATACGGTGCTTTTTCCGGGAGTTGTGATACCAATCACCGCCGGTAGAAGCCGTTCCATCAAATTGTTGGAAGATGCTTATCGCGAAAAACAATTGATTGGCGTGGTAGCACAAATAAATGATAAAATCGATGTTCCGCAAGTCAAAGACCTACACAAAACCGGAACTGTGGCAAGAATCATCAAAATGCTGAAAATGCCCGATGGCAACAGTACGGTGATTTTGCAGGGAATCAAACGATTTCAGTGGTTGGAAATGGTGCAAACCGAACCTTATTTCAAAGCATTGATTTCGGCTTTGGAAGAAAAAAAGCATAAAAGCAACAACAAAGAATACCGTGCGGTCATTGATTCTGTTCGGGATATGGCTTTGCAGATTATCGACATCAATCCGTCTATGCCGCCGGAAGCTGGCATGGCCATCGAAAATATTGAAAGCCCTTCATTTCTTGTGAATTTCATCAGTTCCAATCTGAATCTGTCCAACAAGGAGAAACAGGAATTACTGGAATTAGATGATTTGCAACAACGGGCGACGGAAGCCCTCAGGCTGATGAACATAGAATATCAGAAATTGGAATTGAAAAACGATATTCAATCCAAAGTCCGTCAGGATATGGACAAACAGCAACGTGAATATTTTCTCTATCAGCAGATGAAAACCATTCAGGAAGAATTGGGTGGCGTATCATCAGAAGTGGAAACCGAAGAGATGCGGCAGCGCGGCATGAAAAAGAAATGGGACAAAGATACCAAAGCGCATTTTGAGAAGGAATTGAGTCGATTGCTTAGGCTGAATCCGCAGATGCCGGAACACAGCATTCAGCGAAATTATTTGGAGTTCATTTTGGATTTGCCATGGGAACATTACACCAAAGATAATTTTGACTTAAAAAGAACTCGCAAAATCTTGGATCGGGATCACTTTGGTTTAGAAGATATTAAAGAAAGAATCATCGAATATCTTGCGGTATTGAAATTGAAAGGCGATATGAAATCCCCGATTATATGTCTTTATGGTCCTCCGGGAGTAGGGAAGACTTCTTTGGGAAAATCCGTTGCTGAAGCTTTGAACAGAAAATACATCCGGATGTCATTGGGTGGACTTCGCGATGAATCCGAAATCCGCGGACACCGAAAAACCTATATCGGTGCTATGCCCGGAAGGATTTTGCAATCTATCAAAAAATCCGGAAGTTCTAATCCGGTTTTCATTTTGGATGAAATCGACAAAATGGCCAACAGTCCGTTTGGAGACCCTTCCTCCGCAATGTTAGAAGTGTTGGATCCTGAGCAAAATAATTCTTTTTACGACAATTATTTAGAAAAAGGCTATGACCTTTCCAAAGTTTTCTTTATAGCTACAGCCAACAACATTTCAGATATTCCGCTTGCCCTGCGCGACCGGATGGAAATGATTAACATAGCAGGTTATACCATCGAAGAAAAAGTTGAAATCGGTTACAAATATTTGCTGCCTAAACAATTGGAAGAACATGGACTAAAGGAAGGGCAGCTCAAACTGACCAAAAAGGACATTGAATTTGTCGTAGAAAATTATACCCGAGAATCCGGTGTTCGAAAGTTGGAGCAGCAAATTGCGAAGTTGGTTCGGAACGCTGCCAAAGAAATTGCGATGGAAACGCCATTTGAAGCCAAAATGACACAGGCACAAATTCAAAAAATATTAGGCGTTGGTCGAAATTCCGATAAATACGAAAACAATGAAGTACCCGGTGTTGTGACCGGTTTGGCGTGGACGAGAGTCGGCGGAGATATCCTTTTCATTGAGTCAATTCTTTCCAAGGGCAAAGGGAATCTGACCATGACCGGAAACCTCGGAAATGTGATGAAAGAATCCGCCAGAATTGCATTGGAATTTACAAAAGCACATGCGGAAAGATTGGGATTGAATGATGAGATTTTTGAGAAATACAATATTCATATTCATGTTCCGGAAGGAGCCACACCCAAGGACGGTCCTTCGGCCGGAGTCGCCATGCTGACTTCTGTGGTTTCCTCATTTACCCAAAGAAAAGTCAAAGCTTATCTCGCCATGACCGGTGAAATCACCCTGCGCGGAAAAGTGTTGCCCGTTGGAGGAATCAAGGAAAAAATTCTGGCTGCAAAACGCGCCAATATCAGGGAAATCATACTTTGTGAAGAAAACCGAAAAGACATCGAAGATATCAAGCCGGATTATATCAAAGGTTTGAAATTTCATTACGTAAATGATATGATCGAAGTGTTGGACATTGCCCTGCTCAAACAAAAAGCAAAAGGCGCGAAAAAACTGATTTAAATGAAACGGCTTCGGCTACTTTCTTAACTGAATGAAAATATTTTGTTCAATTTATTCGATTTTTAATTGGATTAAAATTGAATGAATGCATCTGGATTAGATTCCTTGAACTTCAGGTAGTCGGCTTAATTTTGGAAAGATTGTTGATAAAGCGGTAAGATTTCATCATAAATAAGACTTTGGTCATAATTTTAAGATGGATATATCTTTTATATTTGTCAAAATTGTAATTTAAAATGGAAACCAAAACAATTGTTATTATTCTTATCGGCTTTTTTATTCTTCATTGGTACAGTTCATTGTTTTTTCAATCGCTGTTTCACCACAGGTACGCAGCGCACGGCATGTTCAGAATGTCCAACTTCTGGGAAAAGGCTTTTCATATCGGTTCGTTTCTGACCCAAGGCGCATCCTATCTAAGTCCTTATGCATACGGCGTTTTGCACAGACTTCACCATGCATTTGCTGATACTGAGAAAGATCCGCATTCTCCGGTTTTTGACAAAGACCTTTTTCACATGATGTGGCGAACCCGAAAGATTTACAATGAAATCGATCAGGAAATTGCGGTGGTAGGGGAGAAATTCAAAAAGGGGGTTCCGAAATGGCGGAAATTTGACAAATTTGCGGAATCCAGAATTACCCGATTGGTTTGGATTGGGGTGTATATTCTGATTTATTTTCTGTTTGATTCTCCTTGGTGGCTATATGTATTGATTCCGATTCATGTGTTGATGTCGCCAGTACACGGAGTCATTGTCAATTGGTTTTCACATAAATACGGTTACAGAAATTTTGATGTTAAAGATACATCTACCAATTTGATTCCGGTAGATTTGCTGATGTGGGGTGAATGTCTTCACAACAATCACCACAAATTTGGTGGCAGACCCAATTTCAAAGTAAAATGGTATGAATTCGACCCGATGTATCCGTTCATTATTTTATTAGATAAATTGAGAATCATTCGGCTGAACAACAAACCGGAAACGCAGTATATGTAAATCAATTCTGTTTATCCGTTCATCAGAAAAGCACATAAAAATTACTTCATTACAACAAAAAAGATTGGTATTTTTGTACCTCAAAATTTATTCAAATGACTGACAATACCATCAGAGACACCGTAATTATAGGTTCCGGTCCAGCAGGATATACCGCTGCGATTTATGCGGCAAGAGCCAATATGAATCCGGAAATGTTTACCGGGATGCAACCCGGCGGACAATTGACAACCACAACCGATGTGGAAAATTTTCCGGGTTATCCTGATGGAATTATGGGGCCGGACATGATGGTTCAGTTTCAGCAGCAGGCCGAACGCTTCGGCACCAAAGTACACATGGATTATGTAACGGAAGTGAAACTGGCGAAAAATCCCGGAGAAATCCATACGCTCAAAACCGGTTCCGGTCGGGAAATTCAAACCCGGACTGTGATTATTTCGACAGGAGCCACGGCCAAATATCTCGGATTGGAAGACGAAGACAAATATCTCGGAAGCGGAGTTTCCGCTTGTGCCACTTGTGATGGTTTCTTTTATAAAAACCGACCGGTTGTGGTTGTAGGTGGTGGGGACACGGCAGCGGAAGAAGCTACCTATCTTGCCAATATTTGTTCAAAAGTTTATTTGCTAATCAGAAAAAATGAAATGCGGGCTTCAAAAGTAATGCAGGACAGGGTGATGAACAATCCGAAAATAGAAGTGATGTTCAACCACGAACTGATTGGCATGAGTGGACAAATGGTTGTTGAGAAAGCGCATATCATTAATAATCAAACCAATGAAAAGTCGGAATTGGAAGTGGACGGCGTGTTTATCGCCATTGGGCACAAGCCCAATACGGAGATTTTTCATGGGCAGTTGGATATGGATGAAACGGGTTATCTGATTACCAAAGGCAAAACTTCAAAAACCAATTTGCCCGGAGTATTTGCGGCGGGCGATGTGCAGGACAGCGTTTACAGACAGGCGGTGACAGCCGCCGGAACAGGGTGTATGGCTGCCTTGGATGCAGAAAGATATCTCGGAGAAAACTTTCATTGATTTACTTCCGTTGAATAGGGGAGGGCAATAATATCGTATAAAGCATCAATTTTAATTTTGTCGATTTCTAACCACCCGAATTTTAGGGTTTTGAGCTACAGCTAAAAAAAACTCATTTAAATCAACTGAAAAAGAGCTTGGATTTTTATGATTCCGGAAAATTAGATTGTGAAAGTAGGGGTTGAGTATGGGTTACCGATGTTACAAAAAGTGTTTTTATTGTTCATAGTTTGTTATCGCTTTTTGTAAATATTTGTCAAGCTTTTTCTTTTCGTAATCGGTCTTTGCGTAATTGTATTTTTTTAGGTTTTCAATAAATATAACATCTTCTTTGTCTGCAAATGTTGAAATATAATCAAGGAAAGTGTTCATAAGGTTGTCGCCAAATCTTTCAAATTTGATTGCACCGTCCATCGCAGTATAGCCTTCTGTTGACCAAATTAAATGTTGCTTATCGATTGAAGTTTTAGTATAAACAATTTGGTTTAGCGAGTCAAGTCTGTTGTCACCCCACATATCAAACTTCTCAGGTTTTTCAATTTGATACTTAACGGAGTAATTCACTAAATTAAAATCTTTGTCTAACATTGCGAAAGCCGTAACCCGTACATTAGGTTCCAATGGCTTTAATACCCTTTCAACTGTTTTTACTAAAGAATCTTCGATTTCACTTTTCCTTTGGAAGTATTTTGGGTTTGTTTTAAAATTTGAATTGAAACCATAATAGTCATACATATAATCGTATAGATTTTCTTTAGGTTTATCAATTCCCAATTCAATGAAGCTTATCATGTATTGATTGACCCATTGCTTTTTAGTGTCAATGGATTCTCTATTTGTGTTTGGCATCTTCATTAGTTCAATGAAGTCTGAATACAAAAATTGTTTAACAGTGTCAGTTTTGAAATGAGCTAAACCAAAGTATTTTGAAATTGAAATTTCTTTTGTTGGCCAAACTGTTCTATCGTGTTTTTTAATATAATTCATTAAAGAAGGAATACACTCTGTAAGGCTGTCATCACTGATTATGAAACAAAGCCCACTAAGCATTTTGTCTTCTAAGTTCTCAAGATGTTTATTGATATATGCTGCATATTCTCTTGTTTCCAATTTCCTTAATGTCTCTACAATAAGTGTGAATTCATCATCGTCTTTTGTTTCCAGCAATGTTAGCAATTCCGGAATTGCAGGTTTGTAACCAATTTCACCGAGTGCTTTTATTATTTGTGATTTTCCACCATCAATTCGGTTCATTACCGGATTCATAATATTGTTTGAACCAGAATTGTACGGATTGGCATCTTTAAGTTGTTGCAGCAAAACAGCACCAACTTCATTTGAAGCATTTTTGGAAAGTTGTCGAACTGCTTCGCCCTGAACTAAGCTATGTTTGTCTTTTAGTAAGGTCAGTAAAACTTGTTTTGATTGTTCATTATTGATGTTGCCCATTAGAAGTGCTAATGCAAACTTTGTGGACGGATTTTTTATTTTCGAATACTTATCAAAGACATCGTCATAACCCCTATATCCCAACAGATATAGCTTCATTAAGTTTTGAGAACTTGCGTCACTTTCAGATACTGGTTTGATTTTAGACAAAAGTTCCTTGATTAGTTTGTTCCTTTGTAAAATATTATTTTGAGCATATAGAAAAGATTCAAAGTCAGTCAATGAATAAAACTTTTGCTTTTTGTAGAATGTAGTTTGGATGAGGTCATATTGTACTTTCTTCCCTTTGACCTTTAAATCCCCAGATGTCGGGGACCATACATAAAATGCTTTTTTATTTTTCAAAGCTTCTACATATTCTTTGAACTCCGGATTTTTTAAAAGTGCTTTATTCCAATATTCAATTCTTTCTTTAGAGGGTTCAGATAAATTAAGGAAAACCAAATATTTGTCACCTTTACTCATCTTGTCAATTGGGCCATACCGATTACTAAAACCTGAAACCCAAATTTCATCACCAATTTTTAATTGACCTTTGTAAATATTAAGAATCTTAGCACTTGCTCTGAAGTCACCATTTGAAGTGTATTGAATTAGAGCAATAACATTTGAACTGTCTAACATTTCTTTCCAAGATGGGTCAACCCAAGAGTCAGCCTTTGACTGAATTGAAAATGTCAAACAGATTAGTGTCAGTATGATTGGTATGCGTCGTGTCATTAACATTGCTGGTAACGGCTGTCTGCGAAAAATCCTCACAAACCTTTCAAATATAAGCAATCATTTTGTTTTGATTTTAAAATCAGTTGGAAAAAATTGGGGTTAAGAGGGGGTTATGTTAGGGGGTGTTTTATAAATTACCTTTTCCAATTTAAAAACTTGATTATTAGTATCCCATTTGTTTCTGGTTTACAAAAAGTTTTTTAAAAAATAGTACAACACAAGAGGCTAAAACAAAAGGAAATGTGAGTTGAATAAAATTAAATTTCACCATAAATATACTAACGAAAAGAGATAGCAATACAGATAGCAAAACCCAAATGCCATCTTTAATTTGATTGCCCGCAAATACAATTGCACACAATACGGCATTAAAACTAAATAATCCAATGCTTATATCATGGATTGGGGCTGATAATTTGAATGCAATAATAGCAGACAGTATTGCCCCTGCAAACCCATACAATGCTGAAATTGGAGAACTGATAAATACGGCGATAAAAAACAACAATCCAGATACCAAATTGTCTTGAAATATGACCTGCCCAAAGCCTCTAAAACCAATAGTGAAATAGTCGAAGGTAGCGACATTAATAATTGACGAAACATGGATTATTTCCGTAAAATAAGTGTGGACAAAATAAAGCATTGCCCAAGTAACCAAAACAAAAGGAAGCGTAAATACAGGTATTTTTCTTTTTATAAAAAAGTGCTGTATTATAGTTGCCAATGAAGAACCAAGGATGATTAATAGCCAACTTAAAATGACTGGTTTTAAAAATAAGATGATGGCTACACCTACTAAAGCCGCACTGAATCCATACAATCCTTTGTCAATTTCTGATTTGTCGTATTTAAGAACGTATGCAGTTGCAGTTCCACAAATTGTTGCTAAAAGTGCGGCCAAACCCATTGTGAATGAGCCATAAAAAATACCAAGCAAAAAGAGAAAACCACTAATCTGATTTTCCTGAAGCATGATTTGTCCAAACCCTTTCAAAATTACAGCCGTAAAGGAAGCGGTCTTTTTTATGATATTAATGTTTGGTGTCAATCTGTTATTCTCTAAACTCTTTGAAGGTCATTATTATTGCCACAAGGTCGCTAAAAATTCTGATTAACCTCAGTCTGTGAAAAAAACTCACAAACATATAGCCAATCATTTTGTGAGTTTATGAGGGATTTCTTTGTTTCCTTTTTATGATACCGGAAAATTAGATTGTGAAAATAGGGGTTGCGTAACGGTTACCGATGTTAGCTTTAGTGCTATTTTTTTATTTTTTCAGAATACCATTTTGTTAATTCCCACTTATCATCTTCTTCAATTCGATAATCAAATTCAAAAGGATAATTTTCAGATTCAATTAGCTCTTGTAAAAAATCATTTGAAATTTTAGGTTCGTAAACTTTCCAAATTAATTGTCTTGTTGAATTCCAAGTTACTCTTCCGAAAAATAATGCATTTGGTTTTTCTTTATTTTCACCTTTAATATTATCATCTAAATATTTCTCAAAATCCTCGAGAATTGAAAATTCATCTTCTATTGGCATTCCATTTTTTGTGGTATTTTCAAGTTCTAACATAATTGAACAATTCCAAGAAAAAACTTCTTTTAAATCATCATCTTGCAATGCTGTATTTATAACGGCAATTCCATATTTTTCTTCTTGATTAAATTCCATTATTTGATAATTTTCATCTGGAATTAAAACTTTAATATCAGTTGATTCTTTCATTGTCATAGTGTTTGGAAAGCATTCTGAATAACTTTTATACTATTCATTTGTAATCAGTTGTTTACAGATTCCAATTCTTCCTTAATCAGTTCAAATTTACTAATTTGTTTTTTTAATTCTTGCTACTAACTTCATTTTTCATTTTTCGTCAAGAAATAGGTATTGTGTTGGGGAGGGGGAATTTTGTCCTTTTACGATTATATTCCATGTGATTGTTGTCATATTTTTTGAGCCTTCTATTTTTATTTTATTACAAATCAAATCTTTAACATTTTAGATTCCAAACTCTTTTATTTAGACTTATTAAAAATAATTTTATATTTGCATCAAATCATAGGAAATGATTGATTGCTTGAAGTTTACGCAAAACGGAGTCAAAACTACGGAAAACGGAGTCAGGATATAGAAAAATATATTATGCGAGACGATAATGATTGTAAAAACTCAAGTCAGGACCAAGGTCAATTGACAATTCCATCGCATGAAAAGCAGCAGTATGCAGAAAGAGAACTGGATTTCAAAGACGCCAAAAGCAACGGCTGTGTCAGGGAAATAAAATTCAAAGATGTGCATATCATGCGCATCAGTCTTCAAATCCACCAGACCACAAGCATCCCCTTCATGACAAAATCACCCAAGGTCATTTTGTTTTTCAGTATGCAGGGAGACTCCTTGCTCAACACCGATTACATCAGCAACTTGAGCCTCAAAGCCAGTTCGCACAACATTATATACACAGAGCCATCTCTTGGAAACATACAGTGTACCCCGGGCAAATACGAAGTTTTCTACATCAGCATGTCGCCCGATATGTTCAAAAATTATTTCCCGAGAGACGAAGATGTTTTTGAAAAATTCAAAAGACAGATGGAACAAAGCGATTTTTCTTTGCTCAGAAACGAACATGGTGTACTCAATCACAAAATCATAAAGGTAATCGAAGATATCTGCCACCCCGACAGCCTGCAATCCATCAAACCAATATACATCATTGCCAAGGTAATAGAATTGCTCTCAATTCAACTCAATGAACTCTGTACGATTTGTCAGCCACTCCCCTTGGTCAGACCAGAAGATGTAGAAAAAATGTACGAGGTGAAGAATTTCATCCTCAAGCACCTGAACGAAAATCACAGCCTCTCCGAACTGGCGCAAATCGTTGGCACCAATGAATATACACTGAAAAAAGAATTCAAGGAACTCTTCGGAACCACGGTTTTTGGCTTTTGGGGCGATGCCAAAATGGACAACGCACGCAAAATTTTGGCGGAAACCAATGCGGATATCAAAGAAATCTCTGAAATCATAGGCTACAAAAACCCACAGCATTTCAGTACTGCCTTCAAAAGAAAATTCGGACTCACACCCTCTCAATTCAGAAAGAGTAGAGAATAAATTAAATTGAAATAAAATATTGAATAACAGTTCATTGCATGAATTAAAATAAACTAATTATTACAAAAACATCAAATTATGGAAATACTCGTGGATGATATCGTGAATATCAGAAAAAAAGAATTAGAAAGAAAATTAATTAGCTCATTGGCAGGGAATTACAAGGTGTCGTTCAAATTTGTGGACACTTTTGCCGCCATTGAGGATTACCAATATCCGGACAGGTATTTTTCAGAAGCCAAGGAAGTGGTTTTGCTGCTCGAAAATTCTGAAAACAAGATTTCACTCTTGCACCTTTTGTATGTGGCAGACAATGTGGTCATCAAACACTGGCGTCAGGATTGGATTTATGAAAACCGTGAATTCCTGAGTTTGGTCAAAGACCACGAATGGAAAAAAACACAAATCAGCGAAGAAAAAGCAAAAGGAACTTGGACACAGAAAGTGTATCAAGTCGATGATTGTCCGCGCTACGAAGGTTATGGTACCTGGGTGCATGTGGACGGCCGTCATTTCTGGGAAAGTGAAGCCGATGCCGCTTTGCCACGCCGAGAAATTACCACAAGAAACGATTACAACATCCTGAGAAGATTCTCGCACATCGAGATTTTCGACAATGGCGATTGGGTCATCGAACAGGACAATCAGAAAATCCTGAGAAAAGAAGATGGTACAGAAAAACTGATTTGTTTGGAAAGAGGACTTGAAACTTTTACCACACAGGATTATGACGCTTCCTATGCCGAAGGCTGGTGGCAACAGCGGAAAGATTATTGGATGACAGTACAGAACATCTGGTTGGATTTCATCGCTTCCAACCAACGAATTGTCATTACAGAAGACGAAAAATTATACACAGACCAATTCAAATTGGCCGAACAATTTGTAGGCGAACAGTTTAAGGAAGCAGCTGCAACCAAAGCAATCCGAGAATTATTGGCACAGCATGTGGAAGGTTTTACGGCCTGATCATTAGATTGAAACTAGCGGAAATCACAGGATATATACAACTGTGATTTTATTCATTTAAATACAATTGAATTGATGAAAAAATTGATAGTAACAACCGGAATATTAATGGCATCACTGATGATGCTGAATTGTAAAAGCAGCAATGCACCTGCTGAAAATCCGGAATCAGAACCTCAAACCGAACAGCAAAGAATCGTTTCGCTGAATGCTACAGTTTCTGAAGTACTTGCCGAATTGGGCATGAACGGTGAACTGGTCGGGCGAGACGCCACAAGTGTCTATCCACAGTGGATCAAGGATTCAGTACAAAATTTCGGACCGCCCTGGTTGATTGGTGCAGAAGCTTTGCTTTCCGTTAAACCAGACATTGTGTTTGCGGTGGGAAGTGATTTAAATTCAGACAAAGTGAACACGCTGAAAGATGCGGGTGTCAAGGTTGTGGTATTTGACAAAACCACCAACTTGGAAGAAGCCAAATCAATCATCAAACAAGTCTCAGCATACACCAAAAATCAGGATTATCAGCCGCTGATTGATAAAATTGATGCCGATTTGGCAAAGGTCGAAGCCTTCACCAACAAACCCAAAGTTTTGTTTGTGTACGCCAGGGGAACAGGACTGATGCAGGTGGCCGGAAACGGAACGCCCATGGCTGAAGTCATTGAACTCGCGGGAGCCGAAAATGCTGCGGCCGAATTCGATGACATGAAAGAACTGACACCCGAAAGTCTGGTGCAGAGCAACCCGGATGTGATTTTGATGTTTGATTCAGGCATGAACAGCCTTGGCGGTGTGGATGGATTGGGTTCGGTGCCGGGAATGAAAGAAACCAATGCTTTCAAAAATAGGGCGTTACTCACCATGGACAGTTCCTTGCTTTCAGGGATGGGGCCTCGACTTGGAGAGGCGGCTTATCAGCTGAATCAATTATTAAAAGCTTATGCACAATAAGCCGGGGATTTATATCATTGGCGGTTTTATCACCCTCTTTTTCTTAGGCTTGCTGTCTTTATTGATTGGAGTTTATCAATTTGAGAGTGAATCATTTATAGGTATGGTCAAAAACGGAATCATCGGTGAAGATACTGGAGACAACAGCGATTGGTATGTGTTTTCTCAAATCAGGCTGCCGAGGGTGGTCATGGCGATGCTGATGGGCAGTGCGCTTGCGGTTTCGGGTGCTGCCATGCAGGGAATGTTCAAAAATCCACTCGCCACGCCAAGTCTGATTGGCGTAACTTCCGGTGCTTCTCTTTTTGCTGCGATTGCCATTGTACTTGGCAATTATATGCTACAGTTGCTGCCCGATTTTCTGCATGAGCTACTCATCAGTTTGATGGCTTTCATAGGTGCAATTCTGACGATGACTTTTGTTTATAGGATGTCCACTACACAACGCAAAACCAATGTGGTCGTCATGTTGCTTGCCGGAGTCGCGATTTCGGCCATGGCAGGCGCGATTACCGGATTTTTGATTTATCTGACCGACGAAGAAGAACTCAGAAATCTCACTTTTTGGACTTTGGGAAGCCTCGGTGGTGCAACTTGGGTCAAAAACCTGATTTTGGCCTTGGTGATTGGTTTTTCATATTTGTTCTTAATCAACAAAGGCAAGGCGTTGAATGCGATGATGTTAGGTGAACAAGATGCCGCACATCTGGGGATTCCGGTGGAGAAAGTCAAAAAACAAATCGTTGTATTGACCGCACTGATGGTTGGAACTTGTGTGGCATTTGCAGGCGCCATTGGATTTGTTGGACTGATTATTCCCTATATTTTGAGGTTAATTTTCGGTTCCAATTATTATATGATTCTGCCTTTGTCGGCAGTGGCCGGTTCCATTTTGCTGTTGAGTGCCGACACTTTCAGCAGGACGATAGTGGCACCTTCCGAAATGCCCATTGGAGTCATCACTGCATTTTTGGGGGCACCGGTGTTTGTTGCCATACTCATTCGTTACAAAAAATCACTTTAGATATGCTCAGCGGAAAAAATATTTCATTGCAGAAACGAAATTTCAAAATCCTTGACCAAGTGGATGTTCAGGTAGGGCAGGGGGAAATCCTCGCCATCATTGGGCCGAACGGTGCCGGAAAATCTTCGCTCCTGAGCATGTTGGCAAACGAACAGTCAGCTGAGGGTGAAATTTTGTTCAAAGGCAAAAAATTCGAGCGGTGGAACGGAAGAGAATTGGCACATTACAAAGCCAAATTTTCGCAGGAATTCAACGCTGACATCGGTTTGTCGGTCAGCGAAATTGTGCTGATGGGCAGGTATCCTTATTTTGACTCAAAACCAAAAGCTAAAGATTTTGAGGTTGTGGAAAATACCATGAAGTTGACCGATATTTTTTCATTGAAAAATCGAACTTACAATTCATTGTCGGGTGGCGAGAAACAAAGGGTGCATCTGGCGCGTGTATTGTCGCAGCTTCAAAATGATTTTTCTGAAAAACTAATTTTCTTAGACGAACCACTCAACAATCTGGATGTGAAGCATCAACGGAGGATACTTGAATTGATTCGTGAATTTGTTCAACAAGGAAATTCGGCAGTATTGGTGTTGCACGATTTGAGTTTGGCAGCTGAATTTGCCGATAAAATGCTGCTTCTCAAAAAAGGGAAGGTGGTGGCACAAGGTGAAACCCGTAAGATTTTTAGACCGGAATTTATTTCGGCTGCCTTTGATTTTCCTTGTCATATTTTCAAAAACCCTTACAATTCGCATCCATTGGTTGTTTTTGGAGAGCGTGTGAGTGAGTGAGCATGCGCATTATAATTGTATTGGTTGAGGGGCTTGAAATATTTTCAAAAATTCCTTATTCAATCAGACTTTTAGCTCCTCAATTTCTCCCAATAAATCTTTGTTGATTTCTATAATAGGGCGAATTTTTTCTGCAATAAATTCTTCAGTCTGAATCTCGGCAAAACCTGTAAAGTTCTTTGGATCAAGAAGATTTAACAATCTTTCTTTGTTGACATTGAATCTTGAATCCGAAAGGATTCTTTCAATCAAATCATTGGGTTTTCCAAGTTCTTTCACCTGCTTGCCGGCCTCCATGCTGTGTTGCCGAATCAGTTCATGTAATTCCTGTCGGTCACCACCGTTTTTCACGCCTTCCATGATGATATTTTCGGTTGCCATAAACGGCAATTCGGCCATGATATGTTTTTCAATGACTTTGGGGTAAACCACCAAGCCATTGACCACATTGTCCCAAATCATCAAAATGGCATCAATCGCCAAAAAGGCTTGTGGAATGCTCAATCTGCGGTTGGCCGAATCGTCCAAAGTCCGTTCAAACCATTGCGTCGAAGCAACCATCGCCGGATTGGCGGCCAGTGACATTACATATTTGGCCAAGGAAGCAATTCGCTCACTGCGCATCGGATTTCGCTTGTAGGCCATAGCGGACGAACCGATTTGAGATTTCTCAAAGGGTTCTTCCATTTCTTTCAGATTTTGTAACAGCCTTAAATCATTGGTGAATTTATGGGCAGATTGGGCGATGCCGGAAAGTAAATCTAAGATTTGTGCATCAATTTTGCGGTCGTAAGTTTGTCCCGTAACGGCTAAAATTTTCTTGAATCCGAATTTTTCTGAAATTTTTTGATCCAGAATTTTCACTTTCTCATAGTTTCCGTCAAACAATTCCTTGAAACTGGCTGCGGTGCCGGTTGTCCCTTTAACCCCGCGAAATTGCAAGGTATTCAGCCGGTATTCCAAATCTTCCAAATCCAACAGCAGGGATTGCATCCAAAGCGTTGCCCGCTTTCCAACGGTAGTCAGCTGCGCAGGCTGATAATGGGTAAAACCCAAAGTAGGAAGTGATTTATTCGCCATTGCGAAACTGCTCAAACCATTCAGTACATTGACAATTCTTTTTTTGACAAGCAACAAACCTTCGCGAAGCTGAATTAGAACCGTATTGTCCTGAACAAATGCGGAAGTCACTCCCAAATGCAGAATGGGTGCAGCTTTAGGAGCTACATCAGACAAGGTGTGTATATGCGCCATGACATCATGACGGAATTGTTTTTCGTATTGTGCCGCTTTTTCATAATCGATGTCTTCAAGATGCAGTCGAATTTCCTCCAATTGTTCATCGGTGATATTCAATCCCAATTCTTTTTCGACTTCAGCCAGTGTCAACCACAATTTTCGCCAAGTAGAAAATTTCATTTGCGGGGAAAAATTGTACAGCATTTCCTTGCTGCTGTATCTGGATTCAAGCGGATTTTGATATTTATCGTACATAGCTTCGGTTTGCTTGCAAAATTAAGTTTTCTCTGAGTAATTGCCCTTAGGTTGGAGAGAATTTTGTACACTATGAATTATTGGATTTGTGATTCCATCTGAATTTATTTTTTCATCATTTCTAAAATCAGATTTGATGCAGAAAGAATTAAAATTTTTGAAATAAATATTGGCTTTGTTATAAAATACTTTTGTAATTTACGCCACTACTTTGCAAAGCGCGTATGGTCATCTTTATTGTATTTGTTTTTGTTCTGTCATTTTTGATATTATGGTCGGGTAGGGCGATACCGTCTAAGTTTTACAAGTTATTTACCATATTGCCGTTAGCGTTGTTTTTTTATTTTCTGTATTACCTTTTTGAACTCCAGAGCCGCGGTGATTTACTTTTGATTCATAAATGGATTCCGCTGTTGGGGATTGATTTAAATTTCAAATTGGACGGATTGTCATTGCTCTTCAGCTTACTTATTTCGGGCATTGGGGCTTTGATTTATTTTTATGCTTCGGAATATTTAAAACATTCACCGTATATCAACCGCTTTTTCTGTTACTTAGGAATGTTTATGGGTTCCATGTTGGGAATGGTGCTGTCGGATAATTTGATTACGATTTTTGTTTTTTGGGAACTGACCAGTCTTTCTTCTTTCTTTTTGATTGGTTTTAATAATGAGGAAGAAGAATCGAGAATCAGTGCCAACCGTGCATTTTTGGTTACTGGTTTGGGTGGATTTTTTCTGTTAGCAGGATTCATGTTATTGGCAAATGTTACCGGAACTTATTCCATTCATGAAATGTTGAATTCAGCGGCATTCATACAGGAACACAATTATTTTGTGTTGATTTTAATTTTCATTTTTCTGGGTGCCTTCACCAAATCAGCTCAATTTCCGTTTCACTTCTGGCTTCCCTCTGCAATGGCAGCTCCCACACCGGTTTCAGCATATCTTCATTCCGCCACGATGGTCAAAGCCGGAATTTATATACTGGCGCGTTTTTGGCCGATATTGCACGACGGATTGTATTGGAATCAGATGCTGATGTGGGTTGGTGGAATCACTATGATTTATGGTGCGGTACACAGCATTTTCAGGGTGGATTTGAAATCAATTTTGGCTTATACAACCATTTCGGCATTGGGGATTATCGTGTTTTTATTAGGCATTGGTACGGAGTTGGCGGTTTATGCGGCGGTCACTTTTATTTTGATTCACGCACTTTATAAGGCGGCTTTGTTTTTGACGGCGGGCATCATTCAGCATGCGGTACACATTAGGGATATCCGTAAAATTGCGGGTTTATGGAAATTCATGCCTGTTGTGGCAATTGCAGCTTTGGTCGCTGCTTTGTCGGGTGCAGGGATTCCGTTGACTTTCGGTTTTATCGGCAAGGATTTGATTTATGAAACCACTTTGCAACTTCCCAAATGGGCTTTGCTACTGACAGCCTTGGCGTTGGTTACCAATGTGTTGGTAGGTGCAGCAGGTTTTTTGGCGGGTGTGAAGCCATTTTTGGGTAAGCTGCCGGAATATGAAAAGCCGGTGGAAGTTCCGAATTTTATTTTGTGGTTGCCGTTGGTGATTTTGAGTTTCTTGAGTATCCTGTTTGGGGTTTTGCCGGGCATTGCGGATAAAAACATTTTGAAATATGCGTTTCAGGCTGTTTATCAAGGAGAAACTGAAATTTATTTGAAGCTCTGGCATGGATTCAATCAGGTGTTTGTGCTGAGTTTGATTACCATCGGATTTGCGATTCTTCTGTTTGTTTTCAATCGTTATTACAGAGATTTATTAAGAAATATTGAGCAATTAGAATTCCTTTCACCGCAAAATATCATTGAAACTTCGGCACTCGGTGTGAAGCGTTTTGCTTTCTTTTATACCCGCTTGATGCACAATGGTTATTTGAGAAATTATGTATTGGTTATCATAGTGTTCATTACGTGTTTGGTAGGCTATCGTTTTTTCACTTCCATTCCGTTTGCTTTGGAAATGAAAAACATTTCGATGTTCAATTTCTATGAATTGACCTTGTTTTTACTGATGGTTACCGCAATTGGATTCACATTGAGAACCAATTCAAAGCTGATTGCCGTGGCCAGTCTGGGGGTTATCGGATTTGCGATGTGTTTGATATTTGTTTTGTACGGTGCGCCGGATTTGGCGATGACCCAGTTTTCAATTGATATTTTGACCGTGGTTTTGTTTGTATTGGTTTTGTATAAACTTCCACATTTTCTGACCATCAAAAACAAGAAAGTTATAGGGCGCGATGTGTTGGTTTCAGTTTGTTTTGGTGGATTGATTATGTTGATTGCCATGGAGTCCCTTTTGTTTCCTGCGGATAAAACATTGAGCCGATTTTATGCGGAAAATGCGTATGTGTTGGCCAAAGGAAAAAATGTTGTAAATGTGATTTTAGTGGATTTCAGAGGATTTGACACCATGATAGAATCCATTGTTTTGACGATTGCCGCTTTGGGTGTTTACGGATTATTAAAATATAAAGCAGTCAATGAAGAAGCAGACTAAAAAAGATAAACGACAGAATCAGACTTTCAAAGAGTTTGATTTAATCATTTTGAGAACCGCAACCAATTACCTGATTCCGTTGTTGTTGATGGCATCCATTTTTGTGATGCTGCGGGGACATAACTTGTCGGGTGGTGGATTCGTGGGCGGACTGATTGCATCCATCGCTTTTGTTTTGCATTCATTCGCGCATTCTACAAGAAGGACTTTGATGTTGTTTAGGACTTCACCTAAATTCCTGATACCCATAGGTTTGTCAATATCATTTTTGAGTGCATTTTTACCGGTGTTGAAGGGAAAGCCCTTTTTCACGGGATTATGGTCGAGTGAACCGGTAGCGGTCATTGGCTCTATCGGTACGGCTTTGTTTTTTGATTTAGGGGTTTATTTGGTAGTAATCGGAGTAACATTGACGATATTGTTGTCCATAAAAGAAAATGTTTGATCATGGAGTTGTTGTTGTTATTATTAGTAGGAGTTTTATATTCGGCGGGAATTTTTCTGATGCTTCGTCGAAGTATGGTGAAACTTTTATTGGGTTTAATTTTGATAGGCAATGGTGCCAATATTCTGATTTTTCTGACCGGTGGATTAACCCGTGGGAAACCGCCGATTATCAAAAACTCACAAACCACATTTGTAGATATCTATGCGGATCCCGTTCCGCAGGCATTGATTTTGACGGCGATTGTCATCAGTTTCGCTTTGACGGCTTTTGCGATTATTTTATTGAAAAAAGTTTATTCCACAACAGGAACAGACGATTTGGATTCATTGAACATTGAGGATTTAGATATATGATAACAAACTTTATACTGGCTCCGATTCTGATGCACTTGTTTACAGCCATTCTACTGCTGTTCACAATGAGATATTTACGGCTTCAAAGAATCATCAGTATAACAGGGAATTTCGTTGCTTTTGTTTTGTGTATCAGGTTGTTCATGGCTACATTGGAACATGATTATCTGATCGTTCAGGTGGGAAACTGGCAGGCTCCTTTCGGGATTATTTTTGTGTCGGATACGCTGAGTGCCATTATGGTTTTGCTGACCGCCATAGTGAGTCTGAGCGTGGGGATTTATTCTACGGCAGCGATTAATCCCAGCAGAATCCGGTTTGGATATTTCATGAATTTCCATTTTCTGATTATGGGGTTGTTGGGTGTGTTTTTGACCGGAGATATCTTCAATTTGTATGTATGGTTTGAGATTGTCATTATTTCTTCATTTGTTTTACTGACTTTAGGGGGCAAGAAAATGCAGATGGAAGGTGCCATCAAGTACGTGAGTTTAAATATGTTGGCCTCCGTGGTTTTTTTAACAGCCATCGGAATTTTATATGGGATAACAGGAACTTTGAATATGGCTGATTTGGCGGTGAAGATTGGAGAGGTGGAGAATGAAGGTTTGGTTTCGGTAACTGCCTTGTTGTTTTTTGCCGGATTCGGAATTAAATCCGCGATTTTCCCGATGTATTTCTGGCTGCCGTCGTCTTACCATACACCACCTTCGGCAATTGCCGCAATTTTTGGTGGATTACTTACTAAGATGGGGGTTTACGCATTGATTCGCACTTTTACATTGATATTTCTGCCGGACGATTTCATCAAATGGGTATTTATTGTCATTGCGATTTTGACTCTTGTGACCGGTGCTTTGGGTACCATTAACAAAAGAAGTGTCAGGCGACTGATATCCTATCTGATTGTTTGTCATATAGGTTATCTGATAGCTTGTATGGGTTTATTTACGGAAATTGCTTTTGTGGGAATGATTTTTTATCTGATACATGATGTGATTGTGAAAAGCAATTTGCTGATGATTACAGGAATTCTGCATAAAATCAGAAATACGATTGACATGACCCGATTGGGCGGATTCGGTAAAGATTATCCAAAAATTTCATTTCTGATTGCAATTGCGGTGTTTTCTTTGATTGGTGTGCCGCCTTTATCCGGGTTTTGGCCCAAGATTCAGTTTTTCGGAGAATCCTTGAGGGCAGGTAATTATGTGTTGTTAGCTGCCATTATATTTGCCAGTTTCGTGACGCTTTATGTGATGTTGAAAATGTGGTCAGAGGTTTTTTGGAAGGATTCACCCAAGCGATTGACGGAGGACATTGACCGCTTTGCGCCCTTGAAATTTGAAAATAAATTTGCATTGATTGCACCCATAGCATTCTTGGCATTCGTATCTTTGTTTATCGGGTTTAATGCGGGACAAATTTATGATTTGGCACAAAGAACGGCTGAAGAACTAATGAATCCGAATCATTATATTGATGCGGTATTAAATGGAAATTTTGAAAGATGATTAAGTATTTTTTACTCAATATTTTACTTTCTCTGGTGTGGATAGCCCTGAGCGGACAACTCAATTACGCCAATTTTCTGTTTGGATTTTTTCTGGGATTTGCAATTTTGTGGTTGTTGACCCGAAATACGAGAAGCAATATTGAAAAGAGGTATTTTTACAAAGTTCCAAGAATTTTTTCATTCTTCTTTTTTTTCCTTTATGAAATGCTCAAAGCCAATATTGAAGTTACCCGTGAAATCATATTGCCCAAATTCAAGATGAAACCCGGGATCGTGGAATACAAACACGATTTGAAATCGGATTTTGAAATCACCATGTTTTCCAATTTTATTGCATTGACACCGGGAACTATGGTGCTACGGGTCAGTCCCGACAAAAAAATCGTTTATATTCACGCCTTGTACCTACAAGACCAAGAAAGATTCAAGGAACGAATGAAAAATGGATTGGAAAGACGTTTAATAGAAGTAATGAGATAATTATGACAGTTGAGAATTATTTATTGTATGTAGTAACGCCGATTATTTCTCTGGCATTCATCATCATTCTCCTGCGGTTTCTGAAGGGGCCGAGGATGTACGACCGGATTGTGGCTATGGATTTGCTCATCACTTCCGGCTTAGGTTTGATCGGGGTTTTCAGTATTTATTACAATGATTCTGTCTTTTTGGATGTAGCGACGGTGATGGCCGTAATCGGCTTTTTGAGTACCATCGCATTTGCTTATTATTTGGATAAAGAAGATATTACAAGAAAATGATACTGCTGGATATTGTTATAATGGTTATGTGTACAATAGGTGCGGTTTTCATCCTGATTGCTGCATTGGGTGTTACCCGAATGCCCGATTTTTATACCAGGCTTTCGGTGACGGTCAAAGCCAGTACCATGGGGGTCGGTTTTATCTTGTTGGCAGCCATGATTTATTTCTTTGAATTTTCAATTTCCACCAAAATCCTCGCCATCATCTTCTTCCTGTACATCACTTCTCCGGTAGCGGCTTTCATGATTTCAAATACAGCTTATAAAACAGGTGTTAAGCTTTGGGATAAATCCGTAGTTGATGAACTCAAAGATGCGGATTTTAATAAAAACAATGACAATATAGAGGAAGAGAAATCTTGAAAAACAGGGCTGAATAATTCCAAAACTTTCAATATTTTTTGAAGATTTCATCTAAATCAACTTTTCCAAAGTTTTGAACTTTGGAAAAGTTATCTCGGACAAAAAGCATCCAAAAGGTGGTTCGTTTTCAAAACACCTCTAAGATGTCAGGCTCAGTATGCACCAATACATCAGCAACTTCTGGGAGTTGCCGTTGAATTTCATCTTTTAGTTCGTGTGCAATTCTGTGTCCTTCCATCACCGAAATGTCTCCTTTTACAATCATGTGTAAATCTACATAATAGACCATCCCCATTTTTCTGACATGGCATTTTTCGGTGTCAATGACACCGGGAACTTTCAGGGCGATTTGACGAATTTCTTCAATCAAATCATCATACAACTGTTCATCCGAAATCTCTCCCCAAACCGGTCTGAAAATCCTGTAAGCATTGTAGGCAATAATGAATGAAGCGAAAAGCGCAGCCCAGTCATCGGCGGATTCAAAACCTTTGCCAAAAATCAAAGCAATTGAAATTCCGATAAAAGCCAAGACAGAAGTAATTGCGTCGCTGCGGTGGTGCCAAGCATCGGCTAACAGCGACTGGCTGTTGGTTTCCTTGCTTTTTCTTTTGACATACTGGAAAGACAATTCTTTGAAAATGATAATCCCGGTCAGCACAATCAGCGTAAATTCCTTGGGTGCTTCATGGGGTGTTCGGATGTTTTGAATGCTTTCGTAGGCAATGACCGTGGCCGAAATCAACAGAAACCCAACGACCGAAAAGGTGGAAAGTACTTCCACCCGACCATGTCCGTAGGGATGATTGTCGTCGGGAGGTTTGGTCGAAGCCTTCAATCCAATCAAAACCAAAAGTGATGAAAAGACATCGGCGGTGGATTCAATTGCATCGGCTATCAGCGCATAAGAATTCCCGAAAACCCCTGCAATCCATTTGATTACAGCCATCGTTAAATTAAGTAAAATGCTGTAAACCGAAGTTCTTATTGCTTTATGGGAATCCATCTATTTTTAAAAAATCCTGCCAGAACCAAACGGCCTGGCAGGATGTGTTGAAATAATAATATATCGCTTAATCTTCACCCATAAAAGGATATCTGTAATCCTTTGGCGGAACAAAATTTTCTTTGATGGTTCTCACAGAAACCCAACGCATCAAATTCATGGCTGAACCGGCTTTGTCATTGGTTCCGGAAGCTCTGGCACCACCAAACGGTTGCTGTCCGACAACCGCACCGGTCGGTTTGTCGTTGATATAAAAGTTCCCGGCAGAATTTTCTAACATTCGGGTGGCTTTTACAAGCTCGTATCTGTCTTTTCCAAACACAGCACCGGTCAGTGCATATTCAGAAGTCTGGTCAAGCAACTCAAGTGTTTTTTCCCAGTCTTTGTCCTCATACACATAAAGGGTCAGTATTGGGCCAAAGATTTCTTCCACCATACTTTCATATTTCGGATTGGTGGTTTTGATGACGGTTGGTTGAACAAAATAACCTACTTTGTTGTCGCATTTCCCACCGAAAATCACTTCTGCTTCTTTTGATTTATTGGCTCTGTCTATGTATCCTTTGCATTTTTTGAATGAAGCTTCATCGATAACGGCATTCACAAAATTGGTAAAATCGTCGGGTGCGCCCATTTTGATTTCGCTGAGCATTTTGCCCATTTCTTTTTCAACTTTCGGCCAAAGACTTTTGGGGATATAGGCTCTGGAAGCCGCCGAACATTTCTGTCCTTGGAATTCAAAAGCACCACGAACCAATCCTACGGCTACCTCTTTGGCATCGGCAGATTTATGTGCTATCACAAAATCCTTTCCGCCGGTTTCGCCTACGATTCTCGGATAGGTTTTATGGGTGGTGATATTTTCACCGATTTGTTTCCATATTGATTTGAACACCGATGTCGAACCAGTAAAGTGAACACCTGCAAAATCGGGGTGTTCTATACATATTTTTGCAGTTTCGGCTCCGCCAGTCAGTACCATATTGATAACCCCATCCGGCAATCCGGCTTCTTTGAAAATTTCCATCAGGACTTGGGCTGAATAAATCTGAGTTGTGGAAGGTTTCCAAACCACCACATTGCCCATCAGTGCCATGGATGCTGGTAAATTTCCTGCAATAGATGTGAAATTAAAAGGAGTAATTGCAAAAGTAAAACCTTCCAATGGTCTGTATTCAACTCTGTTCCAAATTCCTTCAGAAGATATGGGCTGATCTGAATAAATCTGGGTCATGTATTCCACATTGAATCTGAAAAAGTCAATCAGTTCGCAGGCCGAATCGATTTCGGCTTGGAATGCGTTTTTAGATTGTCCAATCATGGTGGCGGCATTCAATTTGGCTCTATAAGGTCCTGCCAATAAATCTGCTGCTTTCAAGAAAATTGAAGCTCTTTGTTCCCAGGGCATGGCCGCCCAGTCTTTTCGGGCTTTCAGAGCTGCATTGATGGCTGCTTTCACATCGTCGCCGGTTCCTTTGTGGTAATGGCCCACTGTGTGTTGGTGATCGTGCGGCGGATGAATCGCCACTTTGTTGCCGCTTTTTATTGCTTTGCTTCCGATATATTGCGGAATTTCAATCACCTGATTGTACATTTTTTTGTAAGTAGCGAGTAGTTCCTCGCGTTCAGGTGTACCCGGTGCATAAGACAAGACCGGCTCATTCATCGCAAATGGTATCTGATAAATTCCTTTTGGCATGGTTATGATTTTTTAAATGTTTTTTGAAATTTGAGTTACAAATGTACGACATTCAAGCGTCTTTTTGGAAAACAATTGTCATAAAATCACAGGGCAAATTACTTGAAATCAACCAATTCATTTGGGCAAATAATTGGTGAAGTCTGCTCCGGAAGGCTCTTCAAATATCTCGAGGTCAAACTCCTTAACGATGGTCAGTAAGTGGTCAAAAATATCGGCTACAATTCCTTCGTAATACACCCATCTTATGTCTTTTGAAAAACAATAAATTTCCATCGGCAATCCATGCGGAGTCGGAGCCAACTGCCTGACCATGATGGCCATATCTTGGTTCACTCCTTTGTTTTCTCTCAAATATTTGTTGGCATAGATTCTAAACACGCCTACATTGCTAAGTCTTCTTGTGTTTGCCGGAATGAATTCAGCGTCGATTGCTTGGTTGTATTCTTCAATTTCCTTTTCTTTTTCGATTATATAATCCTTAATCAATCTATATTTTTTGAATTTTTCCAAATCCTCTTGATTTAGAAATTTGAAGCTGCTCATTTTTAGATAAATCGCTCTTTTTATTCTTCTTCCGCCCGATTCCTGCATTCCTCGCCAATTTTTGAAGGAATCAGAAATGAATGCATAAGTGGGAACCGTCGTGATGGTTTTGTCCCAATTTTGAACTTTGACCGTGTTCAAATTGATGGAAAGCACCGAACCGTCTGCGCCGTATTTGGGCATTTCTACCCAATCTCCTACTCTGACCATGTCATTGGCTGAAACCTGAACGCTCGCCACAAATCCCAAAATGGTGTCCTTAAAAATCAACATCAAAATGGCCGAGGCAGCTCCCAACGAAATGAGGAACGCATAAGGAGATTTCCCGGTAAGCGTTGTGAATATAATGATGCCACACACAAAGAAAATAAATATGGAAACCACCTGCGCATAACTGTCCAATGGCTTGTCTTCGAAGGCTTTTTTTGTTTTCAGATAATCCCGTACCGCCTTGGTAACACTATTGAGTAAAATTCCTATGATCAAAACCAAAACAACATCGGCAATTTGTAGCGTGGTGTTTATCCATTTGGGAAAACCAATAAAAATAAGTGGAATGAATAGCCTGATAATGATAATGGAAATGATGTGCGTAAAATATTTCAGCACTCTGTGTTTGAGCAAATAATCGTCAAAAAGCGTTTTGCTTTTTTTGATTAATCCCATGACTGAAATCAAAAATATCCTCCGTGACAAATAATCCAATGCATACAAAACCATCACCAATAAAATCAACAGAATGAGCGCATTGATGGTATGTGTTAATTGGTCTGAAAAACCCAAATTCAGCAAAATGTCATACAACCAATCATAGACTTTGCTGTGAGTGGTGGATAGGGTCAAAATCATGATTTATAAATTTAATTGCAAAGCTAACCAACATAAAACCGATATGCCAAAACTTTGGGTGGTTTATGAAAATTTTATAAAAGAACTGCAAAAATCTACGAGCTGAATAGATAAATAAAATGTCGTAATTTCACATCTGAATTTTTATGTAGAAACGCAATGACAAACAAATATGTAAACTTTATCTCGGACGAACATTTATTGAACTGCATTGAAAATTTGCACAAATCCTATTTACGGGCCAAAAACAATGTTTCAAAAAAACAATTCTATAAAAACAAAGTCGATACCATCAAACTGACTTTTGACGCTAAATTCAACGATATCAACGAAGACGATTTGATAGAATCTGAAATTCTTCGTCAAATTGACAAATCCATCAATAATTCAATCGGAACTTTTCACGAGCAAATTTTAGGTGGAATAAAAGGCTTTGAAGTTGGGAATTTAAGTGGTTTTGACATCAAAGCAAATGATGATACGCTTTTTGCTGACATCAAAAACAAGCATAATACAATGAACAGCAGTTCGGCTGAAGCCCTGTTTCAAAAATTGGCTCGTTATGCGGATGACTACAAAAAAGCAAAATGTTATTGGGTACAAATTTTAGCGAAAGGAAGTTTTAACGAACATTGGAAAGGCGAAATCAATGGAAAAGAATACAGCCATTCAAGAGTTTTCAAAATTTCAGGAGACCAGTTTTATGCTTTGCTTTCTGGACAAGATGATGCACTTTTTCAACTATACAAAGCATTGCCAGAGGCTATTAAAGATTATTTGAAATCCGTTGAAAAAGTAGATAACATAGAAGAAAGTTCGGCTTTGGAAGAAATTACTTCCGAAACCGAAAAATCAAAACGCTCTATTCTCGACCAAATTACATTTGAGAATTACAGCTATTATTTGGGTTTTGACAAATTGTAACGATTCATTTCAGCAATAGATTTTTTCAAATCCATTTCTTTCAATTGCCGAAGTATAATCGGATTGGTTTCATTTTCTGAAAGCTCCTTGAATGAAAAATCTTCGTCAATCCACACAGGCAAATATTGACCTTTACCTTTTAAGATATAGCCTATTTCGTCTTTTAAAACTTCCGGATTTGTACAATATTGAGGGAATAAAACGCGCTGTATTCTTTTAAGCTGACCAAGTTTTATCAATCCCATAAATTGTTTTCTCATTTTATATATTTTTTAGATTATACATTTCATTCAAAAACTTTACAATCGAGTAACCTATTTCACGACCTAAATTGACAGGAACGGCATTTCCAATTTGTTTATACTGTTGGGCCAATGAACCCGAAAATTCCCATTCATCAGGGAAAGTCTGTATTCTTGCATATTCACGAACTGTAAACGGTCGGGTTTCGTCAGGATGACATCGTTCGGTTTGTTTTTGGGCAGGACTGCAAGTCAAAGTCAGGCAAGGTTCGTCCCAACCAATTCTTCTTGCCATTCCGGTTTTTCCACCTCCTAAATAAAAGCTTCCGCCCATAAATTCCTTTTGAATTTCCAACGGTAAATCTCGCCAATAACCTTTTGGCGGTACCAAATCCAAAACTTTCTTTTTACTCTCCGGATATTTCGCACCCTCTGATTTTGGAACATTACAATCGTACAACTCGCCTTTTTTTAAGGCATCTTTTAAGTTGTAAATTTTCTTGTAAGGTTTTGGATATTCGTATTTTACATCAATGTCTTTTCTTATTCCAACCAAAATCAAGCGTTCACGCTTTTGTGGAACTTTATAATGTATGGCTTTCAAAACTTCGACAGGCACAACATTGTAACCAATTTCATCTAAAATAGAAATCATTCCCTGTAAAGTTTTTCCGTTGTCGTGACTCAACAAACCTCGAACATTTTCGCCTATACAAATCGGTGGATTCACTTCTTTCACAACCCTTGCAAATTCATAAAAAAGTGTTCCTCTCGCATCTGCCAAACCTAATTTTTTACCTGCATAACTGAATGCCTGACAAGGAAATCCGCCAGTAACAACATCTACTTTTCCGTTGTATTCCGAGAAATCAAAATCTTTAATATCGCCTTCCAAAACATTCCAATTCGGACGATTTTTTCGCAAGGTTTGACAAGCAAATTTATCAATTTCGTTGAGCGCAACACATTTCAAACCAGCCTTTTCCATTCCAACAGCCAGACCTCCTGCACCTGCAAAAAGCTCTAAAACTTTATACTCGTGATTGGGCTCAACATAGTTGGAAACCGTTTCTTCAATATCGGTATTTAAAAACTCTGCAAACAAAGTTTCCACTTCATCTTTTCTGTAAACCCGATAATTACTTATCGGCTCACGAACAGCTGTTAATTTTCCTTCATCATCCCAACGACGAAGCGTTTTCGTACTTTTATTCAGCAATTTTGCCGCTTCTGAAATAGTTAAATACTCACTCATAACCAAATTGTACAACATTAGACATTGGTTACAAATTTAGAACAAACTTTTGAACTGACAAATAAAAAATTGAACGACGGAAAATACTAAATTACTAATGACAGCAGGAAAGGCTTTTACAAGAAACTGAACACCAAATAACATCCGAATTCCGAACAACGATACAATATCCAAAACGATGATTCAAATCAAAAAAATAGGGACATAATTAACTATCAACAATAAAACTAAAAACAACCCCTTTATTTTACTAAATTCGTTTACACAAAACCTTAAATTACAATCATGAATCAAGTGTCAACCATTTTTTACAAAACCGACATTGTTGTCATAGGTGCGGGTCAAGCGGGTTTGTCGGCTGCTTATTATTTAAAACGAGCAGGCATTGAAGCCGGGAAAGGTTTTGTGGTGTTGGATGATGAATTCGAAGCCGGCGGTGCTTGGCAACATCGATGGGATTCTTTGACGCTTAGCACAGTAAACGGAATTAATGATTTGCCGGGCATGCATTTTTCTGATGCAGTGAATGTAGAGGACAAAGAATTACAAGCAAATATTGCGATTCCGGCCTATTATGAGCAATATGAAAAGCATTTTGAGTTGCCTATTATTCGGCCGGTGCGCGTAGAGGAAGTGAATGAGAAAAACGAACGATTTTTTGTGAGAACCAATGGTGTTCAATTTTCTGCGAGAGGAATTATCAATGCTACCGGAACTTGGAAAACGCCACATTGCCCCAAATATCCCGGTTGGGAAACTTTTGTCGGCAGACAATTGCACACAGGAGAATATAAAAACGCCGAAGAATTTATTGGAAAACGCGTCATTATTGTTGGAG
Source organism: Weeksellaceae bacterium (assembly GCA_041656055.1). Lineage (GTDB taxonomy): Bacteria > Bacteroidota > Bacteroidia > Flavobacteriales > Weeksellaceae > Moheibacter. The sequence goes on along the minus strand of JBBAEI010000006.1, from coordinate 55,535 downwards.
GAGGAATTTCAGCTTTACAGTTGTTGGGTGAAATTTCGGAGGTGACCAAAACGACATGGGTGACGAGGAAGGAACCCGACTTTCGGGACTACGAATTTGATGAAGAAAAAGGAAGGCAAGCCGTAGCAATGGTAGAAGAAAGAGTGCGAGAAGGTTTGCCACCCAAATCCGTGGTTTCCGTAACGGGCTTGCCATTGACACCCGCCATCCGGCATCTAAAAGACAAAGGAATACTCCAACGCTTACCGATGTTTCAAGAAATCACCAAAAATGGGGTGCGCTGGGAAGACGGCACAGAGTTACAAGCCGATGTAATTTTTTGGAATACAGGATTTAAACATTCTTTAGACCATTTAAAACCTTTGGAATTAATGAACGAAAAAGGCGGCATTGTCATGACAGGAAAACTCGCCACACAAGTAGCGAAAGACCCAAGAATACATCTCACCGGTTACGGCCCTTCTGCTTCAACAATCGGTGCAAACAGGGCCGGAAGAGTGGCCGTTAGAGAATTGTTGAAGCATTTGGAATTGTAAGCAGTTCAAACAATCTTTAGCCATAAAAGCTGCATTCCGCTGTTTGGAACCACAAAAGTCCTTTGATAAATGTGATGAATTACACAAAAGTCCTTTGAAAAATGTGATAGATTGCACAAAAGTCCATTGAAAAATGTGATTATTGTTCTGTTTATCGTGTTTTGTGGAATGAAAAGAGCAATTTTAACAAAATTAAATCATTGGTAATAAACGAAAAACAGATGATTGATTAATCAACATTCCGCTATATGCCATTCGAGAAGTTCAGTCGATGATTTAGGGGGTGGAATGAATAAACTTTTCAAATAAGATTGTACTCGTATTAAACAAAATAAAATTATCTTAGCAACAACAAAAACTAAAAACATATAAGAAAAAAAACTAAACATATAAAATATTAGCGTTACTAGCTAATTTCTTTCCTCATAAAATCGCCAATTTTAGAGTACAGAGAGAAAAAAGCGAAGGGAATGCGCCTGTATGGGCGTGTTCTTTGCTGTTTTTCAATTCTGTACAGGTGTTTGGCGATACCGATGAGGAAGAGAAGATGTAAATGCAAAGGCACGCTTCTTTTTTTAATATACAGGCAAATGAAATTATACCAAACATTAGAATCTCAACTCAAAAAAGAACCCAATTATGTTTCCGATAATGGCGAACTTAAAAAATGGGTAGTCATCGATAAAGCGCAAAACTTTGATGAAGAATTAATTGAACTTTTATTAAAAGAACCTATCGTTAAATCATCCTTTTTTAAAGAAATTGCAGGGGTTACAGTTTTTAATCAGTCTTTGTTTTTGCAATTTTTAGAGCAAAAGAATTTTTTAAATGACAGTTATACACAATTTAAAAATAAAATAGGTTTAACCATCGATGGTAAATACCTCAAACAGCGCAATGAAGTTGCTTTGGTTTGGCCTTTTAAAGATTGTGTTTTAGAAGGCGGTCAAAGCAGAGAAGAAGACAAACGGGAAGAGATTTTCTTTAATGAAATTTTGGCACAGGACGAAATTACTCAGCTTTTAGAGCCAAAGGTTATAACCAACGCTAAACATATTGATAAAGAGGGTGAAATCTCGTTGAGTAAATTAAATCGAGATGCCGAATTAAACAAAAATCGTGGATTGCCAGAAGATACGATTACTGATAACTTAATTATCAAAGGGAATAATTTATTGGCTTTACATTCCTTAAAAAAGGAATTTACGGGAAAGGTAAAACTCATTTATATCGATCCGCCGTATAATACAGGAAATGACGGTTTTAAATACAACGACAATTTTAATCATTCGACTTGGTTGACGTTTATGGAAAATAGACTGGCAATCTCTAAGGAATTGTTGAAAGACGATGGGTTAATTTTTATTAATTTAGACGATATAGAAGAAGCTTATGCTCGAGTTTTAACAGATGAGATTTTTGGTGTTAATAACTTCATAAATGTCATTACTGTTAAATCTTCGACACCAAGTGGAACTAAAACAGCACACAAAGAAAAAACTATAATAAAACAAAAAGACTTGATTTTAGTTTATAGAAAATCAGCTCAAGCAACTTTTAATCCACAATATACAATCAGAGAGAGATGGGATACTCATTATTCGAAATACTTAACCAAAAATAAAGATTCATATGGGTTGGAAAACTTAACGGATATTCTTTTGAAAGAAGGAGTAATAGAAGAAAAAATAAGCAACAACCAAATAGATATAAATAATCAACATTTTAAGAAGTTTTATCTTGAAAACTCTGATAAAATTTGTCGCTTGCAATCACATAAAAACAAAGAAGCAGAAAAAATATCAAGAACTAAAAAGGATATTGTTTATGAACATTTTAAAAATGAAGTTTCACAAGGATTGTTTTATAATGGACAAGTTATTACTCCTTTAAAACAAGGTATCAAAAAGGTTTATCAAAATCAGAAATTTATTGAAGACCTAGGAATGTTGTTGTGCGATTTTTGGTGGGATATAGATTTTCAAAACACTCAAAATGAGGGTGGAGTGAGTTTTCCTACAGCAAAGAAACCTGAGTTATTGCTTTCAAGAATAATTGAAATGGCTTCAGATGAAAACGACATTGTTTTAGATTATCATCTTGGAAGTGGAACTACATGTTCAGTTGCTCATAAAATGAAAAGACAATATATTGGAGTTGAACAGTTAGATTATGGAGAGAATGATAGTGTTAAAAGGCTTGCGAATGTAATTAACGGAGATCAATCAGGGGTTTCAAAAGCCTACAATTGGCAAGGAGGAGGCTCTTTCGTTTACTTAGAACTCAAAAAATACAATCAAACTTTTATCGAACAAATCCAAGAAGCAAAAAACACAGAGGAATTGCTAAACATTTGGGAGCAAATGAAAGTGAAATCGTTCTTAAATTACAATGTAGATATCCAAAAACAAGAAGAGCATATCGAAGAATTTAAAACCTTGACTTTGGCAGAGCAAAAACAGCATTTGGTTGAGATTTTAGATAAAAATCAGTTGTATGTAAATCTTTCAGCCTTGGATGACAAAGATTTTGCTTGCACTGAAGAAGAAAAGAAAGTTACCCAAGATTTTTATCAACTTAAAAATTAAAAAAATGTCGTTTTTACACGAAATATTCAATAATCCATTTGCCAGAAAAGCATTGGAAACTGTGGATTTACCTAATCATATTACGGATAATCTTAGTTTTAGTATTCGTAAATATCAGGAAGAAGCTTTTAAGCGATACCTTTATTTAGAGCAAGAAAATTTTGAAGGCAAACCCAACAAACCGATGCACTTGTTGTATAATATGGCAACAGGAAGTGGAAAAACATTAGTAATGGCGGGTTTAATCCTGCATTTGTACGAAAAAGGACATCGTAATTTTTTATTTTTTGTGAACAGTAATAACATCATTCAAAAAACAAAAGATAATTTCTTGAATGCCCAATCTTCCAAGTATTTGTTTAAAGACAAAATTGTTATTAACGGACAAACTGTACTCATTAAAGAGATTGATAATTTCGATGAGGCTGATGAGCAAAATATCAACATCAAATTTGTGTCAATTCAGATGCTTACTTCGGGATTATTGCTTAACGTTCGGGAAAACGGATTGAGTTTTGAAGATTTTGAAAATAGAAAATTGGTATTAATTGGTGATGAAGCACATCATAATAATGCTGATGTCTGGGGCGATTTAGTTCAGCGAATCCATCAAATGAACTTTGAAAATATTCTGTTGGAATTTACAGCCACCTTGGATTATGAAAGCCAAAAAATCGTAGAGAAATACAAAGATAAAGTATTGTATAAATATGATCTTTCTGAATTCCGATTGGATAAATATTCAAAAGAAATCAACCTCATTCGTTCGCATTATGATGAGCAAGAACGCATCATACAGGCTTTGGTTTTAAATTTATACCGACAAGAATTGGCGACATCTCATCACATCAATTTAAAACCTGTAATTCTTTTTAAAGCCAAGAGAACCATTAAAGAATCGGAACAGAATAAAGAGAATTTTCATCGATTAATTGAAGATTTTTCTGTAAGAATGATTGAGAAAATTAAAAATACCTCTACTGTTTCAATCGTTCAAAAAGCATTTGATTTCTTTCAATCGAAAGGCATATCCGACCAACAAATCGTACAACGCATACAAAACAATTTTAAAGAAGAAAACTGTTTGAGTGCGAACAATGACAAAGAAGCCGAGAAAAATCAAATATTATTGAACACTTTAGAAGATGAAAACAATCCAATTCGAGCGGTTTTTGCGGTGCAAAAATTGAATGAAGGCTGGGATGTATTGAATTTGTTTGATATTGTTCGTTTGTATGAAGGAAGAGATAGTAAAGGAAATAAACCTGGAAAAACAACACTTTCAGAAGCTCAGCTAATCGGTCGAGGAGCACGCTACTTTCCGTTTGCGTTGGAAGTCGGACAGGATAAATATACACGAAAGTACGATGATGATATTTCCAATGATTTAAAGGTTTTGGAAGAATTATATTATCATACGAAAGAAGACAGTCGTTATATTTCAGAATTGAAAAAAGCATTGGTTGACTCTGGTATTTATGAGGATGAAGATAATATGGTTGTAAAACAATTACAACTGAAATTAGAATATAAAAAGTCAGAACATTACCAAAAAGAGTACGTTTTTTTCAATAAAAAAGTGCCAAAAGATTTTGAAACGATTAAATCATTTGCAGATTTAGGTGTTAAAGGAACCAATTATCGTCATACGCTTTCGTCAGGAGTTGGGAGAGTATCAAGTGCGTTTTTTGAATTAGAAAATCCTGTTTCAAATGAAGAGGTTATCAAAGGAAAAGATATTCCACTTTCAGAAATACCTACGCATATTACTCGCTTTGCATTAAGTCAGCATCCATTTTTTTATTTTAATAACTTACAAAGGTACTTTCCTCATCTTTCTTCGCTGAATGAATTTATTCAGAGCAACGATTATTTGGGTGCATTAAAAATAACATTAAAAGGAACGTCCCAAAGATTTCAAAATATCACTCATTTTGATTATTTACAAGCGATAAATGGACTTTTACAAACGATTGAAACTGAAATTAAAGGTAATTCAACCGATTATGAAGGTTCAGAATTTATTAAAAAACCTATTCATCAAGTTTTTAAAGACAAAGAAATTAGAGTTCGTAAATATGACGAGCGCGAAAATGGACAAGAATCTTTACTTGCTAATGAACCTTGGTACGCTTACAATGCAAATTACGGCACAAGTGAAGAGAAAAGCTTTATAGAATTATTCGCCCGAAAATTTGAGAGTTTACAACAAAAATATGAAAATATTTACATTCTTAGAAACGAACGAGAGTTAGCAATTTATGATAAGTTAGGAAGAAGATTTGAACCTGATTTTTTGCTGTTTTGCAAACAAAAAGAAGAAAGTATAACGTATCAAGTTTTCATAGAACCTAAAGGCAAACACCTCATCGCTCACGACCAATGGAAAGCAGAATTTTTAAATGAAATTGCCGAAAACAAAGCGGTTTTTGAAATACATTCGGATAAATATTTACTGACTGCTGTTCCTTTTTACAATTATGATAATGAAAATATTTTCACAAAAACTTTGACAGCTGTTTTGGAAGATTAGATGGCAAAGCAAATGTCGATGAATGGATTGCACATTGGTGAGAACTCTATCAGCCTACTGATTTCAAAATTTGTGGAATCAATAATGACTCGAATAATAATCAAAATACTTGCAATGGGAAGTCACTTCTTTGTAAAATCCGGTGGAATGATATTTCTTTAATTCCTTGAAATATTTGCGGTATTTACTGGTTTTGACAGCCAACATTTTTTGTTCATAAGCGGCATAATTGTTCCAATCGTATTCTATGTTTTTCAAGGCCGGATCGGTGTGCATGGCCTTATAAAAAGTGCCTTGCTCACATTTGGAAAGCGCAAAAAGAATTCGGGCTTTCATTTCGGGCAAATCTGTTTTGGACAAAGCCGATTCCAAATAAGTCAAAGGCAATTCAAAATGATTCTGATAATTGGGATTGTAACCATAACCCTTGAAATAGAACACATTGGCTTCCGGTGAAAAATAATTGTCATGGAATTTAGGCCCATAGGAATTGTTGATATCAAAAGTCAACAGTTCTCTGAAATATCCCAAAGTAGTGGTATTGAAGTAGAAATTACCAAGCAAATAACCGGCTTTGGCCGCTTTTTCTCCCTTCATTTTTGAAATTTCATCCAATTGAATCAGTGCTTCAGCAAGTTCCTTTTTGTTCATTTTCTTTTTGATGAACGAAAAATCTTCGGTGAATTCGGTATTCATCACCAATTCTTCTGGGCATTCAAAACACTCCATCCGGTTGTAACCAAAAACCGCCTCCGAAATGTTTGAAAATCCGTTGTAAACCTCATAGCTGAAGGTCGGATTCCAATTTTCATCATAGGCAACCACCCCACCGCGCAATGAGAATTTGGGATCTACTTTTTCGAAAAATCGCAGTGCTTTCCGAAAATCTCCTTCGGTCAACGCCATCGTCCCTTCCATATTGGCTACGAAAGATTCAAAATCATAAACCACCCGGTTTTTCATTTTCTCCGACACATAAAATGATGCGTCCACCGCTGATTTCAGCCATTGCTCAAATTCATTTTTATCCTTTTTGTAATAAAATGATTGAATGTCTTGCAGCAACGACACATCCGGATTTGCTTCCAAATCGCTGACGAAATTTTGCAACAAAAACGATTTCGCATAATCCTTTTGCAGGAAATAGCGATTGGCCAGAATGTCCATCACAAAATCTTGGGTGGTATTCGCTTCATAATGAGCTTGTTCTGTCGGTTGGGAATGAAAGAAATCCCCGTATTTCTGCATCAATTGTTTTTCGAAATCAGCATCTATTTTTTGTTGTGAAGTAATTTCGAGCAACATTCCGAAAAGCGATTTTTCGTTTTTGTAAATCGGGTCAGTAGCCTTGACTTTGTCTAAAAATTCAGAAGATTTGTCATAATCCTTTTTTAGAAAATACAGATAAGCAGTCGTCAGGTTCCAAAAATCTTTCTCTTTGGTGTTTTTGGCTTGCGCTGCCGAAACCGCAATGGAGCTGTTGAGTCTTTCCTGAATTTTTTCGTCCAACAATACCGGCAATCGTTTGTCTTTCAAATGACTCAGGCAATTTTTCTCATGATTTCCGGTGTCGTAATTATAAGGACAATAATAATGAATCGGTAGGATTTCCCTTTCCAAACTGTTGATTTCCCTGGCCATCAGCACTTTGGCTTGAACGGCATCGGGTGAAATGGCGATGATTTTTTTCAATTCGGCCATGGGGTCATTAAAACTCCGATAACCGAGCAGCATGTACAAATCAAACTTTTCATTGTCGGTTTTCACCTGTATCAACATGTTTTCAAAATCGAGGTCTTGCGTGATTTTCATCGAAGTATAGGCATCGGTTTTTCGGTTTTTGGTATGGGTGAAAAACTGAAAAAAATCGTAATTCGCTTGCATGAAATTGCCCAAGGCCCTTTCGGCTCCACCCTTTTGATCCAAGGCATAATAATACATAATGGTTTTGTAATTCAGGCTTTCAACATACTGATTGAAAAACTGAATGGCGGCTTGGTAACGATGGCTGTAATGTGCAAAGCGAACCAATTGATAGCCGTATCTCAGCTTCAAATCCGGGTCAGATTCGGCATTCCAACTTTTGGTCAATACGCCTACGACTTTTGAATAATCGAGTTCAGCCACCGTTTTTTCGGGCAAATAGCCCCAATAATAATCGGTGTTGTCGCTGCGCTTAAAGGCCATATAGGGTTCAAGATATTTGGCATAAGCCAGATAGAGCAATGCTTGTTTGAATTTCTTCCTGAATCGGGCATCCGCAAAACCTAAATTCTTATCGACTGACGAATTTCCTTTGGCCAATTTTTGCACTTCTTCACGACTGGCCACAAAAACCAAATAATGCGCCTGCTCATATGGAATCCCAAAATAGCGTTGCCAATCCTCAATGTTTTCATTTCGTTGATTTTCATAAGCTTCCGAACCAAAATAAGCCACATCCATGACGCGAAGAAAAGGTTCGTACATCGGCGAGTTGATGGTGGTTTGGGCAAATAGATTAAAATATTCGTATTCGGGATCCCACCAGGCACATGCATAAGCCTGAGAAAACGCCAATGAAAGCAACAAGGTGATAAAAGATTTTTTCATGGATACTCAGCTTTTGAACAAAATTAATGAAATATGTTTCACAATGGTTCTAAATTTTGAATTCACCTTCATCGGCCCAATGATTTTAATGGTCATTATTAAAACAATCTACAATCTATTGCAAGTCCTGAATATTGTAGTTGGACAAAAATAGACTGTCCAAATGATAATAAACGATGTCAAAATCAGACTGGATTTTTGCATCCAAAAATCGTCGGCTCTCAGTCAATAATTCTGAGGAAATGTTTTCGGGTTTCACTGTAAAACCTTGATTCAGATAGACTCCTCGCAGAAAAGTGTCGGTCGTGACTTCGTACAATCCTTCATTGATTTCCCTGAAATTTTCATTTTTCACATCCGATTCTGTCACTCCGTTGATCAGCTTCTTTTTTCCCAAATGGTTGGTTGCAATCGCCCAAGAATAAATCGGCAGTGCCACATCGATTTTCAACGGATATTGGTCAATGTCTTTCAGATAATCTTTGAGCAGTTCCAAATCCAGAATTGAATTTTTTTCCACTTCCTCTATCGGATTAGAAGTTGCATAACACATCAGATAAACCTTGTCGGCAGGCGGAATTCCGGTTTTGGTTTTGAATTTCACCTGGTGCAACCGCAGGGTGCTGCTGATGTTTTTTTGGGCAATGTTTCTTAGCTCATTTAGGAATAGGAAATAATTGTCTCTGGTAGAAGCCGTCCAGTCGCAATCGATTTGAATTTCGACAAATCCGTCAAAACCATTTTCATTTGCAATGCTTTGAACAAGTCCCTGCACATCCTTGGCCAATTTTTTGATTTCATTCTTTGAAATTCCCTGAAAGACTTCATTGATGATGTAAACAACGGGAACAAAATCTGCCTTCAATTTTTGGGTGTCGAATTTTTGCACAAGTGCAGTCGGTTCAATTCTGCCTTCTTTTATAACCACATCAAAAAGTCGGACATATAGTTTTTCTGAATTCAATGCTTCAAAATAAGTTCGTTCGGTTTCCCCAAAATTCACATTGGATTTCCAGTAATAAAACTGTATAGGATGCGAATTCTTTTCCGGTTGGCAGGCAGTCAGGAAATTCAGTAACAAAAAAAATAGCAGGAAATTCCTCATGTTTTAATGCTTTCGGCTGTATGATTTTAATTAGTCAAATCCTTCGTAAACCGGAAAAAATCTGATTTAAAAATCTCATTGTCCGGGTTGATGTTTCATTGAATCAGCCTGATTTGCAAAATTACAAATTTTTGAAATTTAAGAATTTGGAGAAATTCAATGTTCAATTTTTCATCAAATTTGCTTTTATAATTCTATTGTTCGTAATTTGAAAAAATTTTAAATCATATGAATACCAAAGAAATTCGATTGATTCAAATTCTTTTGACAGCGGTTTTTGCTTTGTTTTTTACAACGGATTTTTTTGAAAATCTGATGAATCATCAATCGAAAATTGAATTGGTCGGTGAAATCCTTGCTAAGAATCCCGTACATGAAAATGGTTCTGGCGAGACGAGCATCAGTTCAGAATTCGTAAGAGTTTCTGCATTTTTGATTATCGGATTTTTGGAATTGCTCATCGCTTTGTTGGGGTGGTTTTCCGTACTTAAAATGCTGTTGAATTTCAGGGTATCAGCTTATGAATATTCAAAGTATAAGAGGTTGGGTTTTTATGCATATATTCTGGCGATTTTGCTGTGGTTCACCGGCTTTATTTTTTATGGAACCCATTGGTTTGATTTCTGGGAAAAATTAAGATGGGGCGGAAGTAAATTCGTCATCAATTTAATTGCTATTACCGGAATTTTCCTCATTATTTTCCTCATTCCCGAATATAAATTCAGTCCCGAGGAAATAGAAAGAGATAAAAAGAGCAGAAGAAAACGGAGGAAAAGCAGAAGACATAACCATCCTCAGATCAGAAGTTCTAACCATAAAAGTGGAAGTAAGTCTAATAGCAGCGAGGATTAATCGATTGAAACGCTGATTATTTTTTTAGAATCTTCTTTAACGTCATATAATGTCATTCTATTCAATTATCTTTGGAAAAACAACTGATTTATGGCTACACAGGAAGTATTGTTAAGACACAGAATCATCATTCAAATGCTGCGCAGCAATCCCGCTGGTTTTTCAGAAATTGAAGAAAAACTCAGGTTGGAATCTGAATTGAATGAATTGAATTTTGATATTTCATTGAGAACTTTTCAGCGTGACATCAAGGATATACTGTATGTTTACGGTATTGAAATCAAATTTGACCGAACGCAGAAAGTGTATAAAATCGTCAATGATGACCACGACCCATATACCGAAAGATTGTTTGAAGGTTTGGATATTTTTCAGGTGCTGAAACAGAAACATGCTTTCTCCAAATATTTCCAGTTTGATACGCGTAAACCACAGGGTAATGAACATTTGGCGGGTTTGCTTCACGCGATTCAAAACCGCTTTCAGATTCGGTTTTATTACCGAAAATTCAATGCTGAACATTCGGAAAGGAGAATTATAGAACCTTATTTGCTCAAAGAATTCCGTTTGCGTTGGTATGTTTTCGGCTATGATATTGACCGGAAAAGTTTTCGGATATTTGGACTTGATCGGATTGATTCGCTAAGCATAAGTGATATTCGATTTCAAAATCCACAGCAGATTGATCCAAAAAGATATTTTCAGAACAGCTTCGGCATCATCGGACCCGATGGAAAGAAACCGGAAAAAATCATTTTGGAATTCACGAATAGCCAGGGAAATTATGTCAGAACCCTGCCGATTCATGAATCGCAAAGAATTTTATCGGATGAAAACGGCATCATGAAAATTCAACTCAAACTGATTCCGACTTATGATTTTATCATTGAATTGCTTTCTTTCGGTGAGTTTGTAAGGGTTTTGGCACCTGATTCGCTGGCTGAAAAAGTCAGAAACAGGCTGATACAGGCTGCCAATCTTTATGAATTATCCAACGAAAAAAAGAAAAATTAATCTATTTTGTAATTTTTATAGCAGGATTCAAGATTTTAACTTAAATTCACACAAAATTTAAGATTGATGAAAAAATATCTTTTACTCACTTTAGGTGGTTTATTTTTATTCAGTTGTGGCTCAACGATGAGAGAAAGTTGGAATTATTTTCCAAATGAAATTACTTTGGAACAATATTCCAATCTGGATTTTGTGAAAGTTCACAAAGGCAGCACAGTCAAAGTTCGTGTCGAAGAGAACTCTTCCACGGGATATGCGTGGGAAGCCGTAGGTCAGCAGGATTGTGTGGCCTCTATCAAAGAAGGGAATTATCAAACGGATGCTCCCGAAGGAATGGTCGGTGCGGCGGGCTACAGAATTTATGAAATCACCGGAAAAAATAAAGGAACATGTTTGATTGAATTCAGAAATGTTTCACCGGATCATGAAACGGTTAACAGAAAAGCAATTTATTTTACTGTAGAGTAAATAATTGATTTATTATTTGGTTGGTTATGAGACTTGTAAGGTTGATTTCTTGCAAGTCTCATTTTTTTAGCATGGGATTGTCAGCGGTCAATGAAGATCAAAGCCTGTTTGATTTCATTGTATGTAAATTCTTTATTCAGGGAGACATAAATTTTGGACAAAGAAAGTTTTTCGCCCGGATTTTGATTTTCTGTGTCTTTTTTTAAAACCTCAATGAGGTGGTTGTCCGGTCGGTAAAATTCCAAATCTATTTCAGAGTCGGATTCTGCTATGTGAATCAAATGACTCAGGATGGTTCCTTCAGTTAGTCCGCGTTTCTCCGCCATTTCTTGAATCGTCATTTTTTTGGAAATTAATTTTTTGGTGATTTGGTAAGTGGATTCTTTTTCTGCTTTGGATTTTTGGATTAATTTTTCTTTGGTTTTCGCAATTTCCTTTAAATCTGTTGTACCGCCACTGCGCTGAATAAACCCCTGAAATTCATTGGCAAGGTCTTTTTCATTCAAAGCAGAATCCCATTCTGCCGACAATTCCCGAAATCTGAAATCCGCCCTCTGTGCCAAATCATCTACTTCCAATGCAGTTTGATTTAAACCTCTGAGTTTCAATCCGCTCAAATCTCTTAATCGCGAAAGTGCAACATATCCCTGCCCTTTCTCAAAGGCGCGGCTCAAATCGATCATGGCATTGTCCAAAGTCATTCCTTGACTTTTGTGCACCGTAATGGCCCAAGCCAAACGCAGCGGAACCTGTGTCAAAGACGCCAAAACGCTGCCGCTTTCATCTTCGATTGCCCAAGATTCGGATTTGGCTTCAATCGTTTCATTGTCAAAGGTTTTGACCAACGGAAAACCTTTGTCAGAAAATCCGTACACCGTTCCCATCGTGCCGTTGACAAATCCGGTTTCGTAATTATTGCGAATAAACATGACCCTTGCATCTTTCTTCAATTCAAGATTCTCCAACGCCAGAGCGGATTTTTTCAGCATTTCAATCAGGTTGGGATTTCCTTTGTAGGTGGCCACAAAATGTTTGGAGCGGTTGCCGATTTGATTCAGATACATATTGTTGATTTTATCCACATCGGCGTTGTGTGTATAGAGTTTTGTCTCCATTTCTCCTTCATCCGGATGCACTTCCAATCTGGTTTGGAGCAATTCTATGGATTGGGCGGATACTTTGCCATCACGGATTTCATTGAGAATTATATTCAATTCATTGTTGGTTTGTCTGTATTGCTCAGTCAGATAGCAAATTACAGGTTCAGCCTCCAACCACGCATCGGACATGAATGCGAATTTCTGTCGGGATGATTCTCCTTCTACGCCAATGGGTGGCAATTGAAAGAAATCTCCGGAGAAAATCACTTGTATGCCGCCAAATGGCATTGGATTACCTTTAAAATATTTCAAAACCTTGTTGACGAGTTCTAATTGTTTTCTGTGCAGCATGGAAATTTCATCAATAATCAGCACCTGCACGGCATCCATTTTTTTGGTGAAATATTTTTTAAAACCCAAATTTCTGAGATGGCTTGGAGAGATTTCATCTTTGATGCCGATTCCTGCCCAGGAGTGAATGGTCTGCCCGTTCATGTGCGTGGCTGCAATTCCGGTGGAAGCCGTTACCGCCACTGCGACCCGATGCGCTTTCAAGTATTGAATGTATTGATTGAGCACATAGGTTTTTCCGGCACCGGCAGATCCGGTCAGAAATACATTTCTTCCCGATTTCATTATGGACAGGGCTTTGGATTGGAGCATAATCGAAAGATTTTCAGGGTTCAGAAACGCAAAGATAGGGATTAGATTTCAGGATGGGAGTTTGGGGATTTTGTTTTAATTTAAAAAAACAGACAGGTCAGAATTTAATAATAATGCAAAAAAAAATCCGCCCTTGTTCAGGACGGATTTATTATATGAAATCGTGTTTTTGACTACACTTTAATTTCAACTTCTACGCCACTTGGAAGTTCCAATTTCATCAAGGCGTCAACGGTCTTGGATGAAGAACTGTAGATGTCCAGCAGTCGTTTGTGTGCGCTAACTTGAAATTGCTCGCGTGCTTTTTTATTTACGTGAGGTGATTTCAGTACAGTGAAAATTCTTTTGTGGGTAGGCAAGGGAATAGGCCCGTTGACTACAGCACCGGTTGATTTTACTGTTTTAACGATTCTTTCGGCAGATTTATCTACCAGATTATGATCGTATGATTTTAGTTTTATTCTGATTTTTTGACTCATCTTCTCAATTATTAAACAGTTGCACCTTTAGCCTTAGCAATAACTTCTTCAGCGACATTCTGCGGAGCAGCTTCGTAATGGTCAAATTCCATGGTAGAAGTTGCACGACCTGAAGTCAATGTACGCAAGGAAGTTACGTATCCAAACATTTCTGAAAGCGGAACGAAAGCCTTAACAACTTTGGAACCGGCTCTGTCGTCCATACCGGTAACGGTAGCTCTACGACGGTTCAAATCCCCTACCACATCTCCCATGTTTTCTTCGGGTGTCAATACTTCCAACTTCATAATTGGTTCTAAGATAACCGGTTTGGCTGAACGAGCCGCTTCACGGTAACCGATTTTGGCTGCCAATTCGAAAGAAAGTTGATCGGAGTCAACCGGGTGGAATGATCCGTCTTTCAAGGTTACTTTCATTGCATCCATTTCGTATCCGGCCAATGGTCCGGTTTTCATAGCTGCTTTGAAGCCTTTCTCGATAGAAGGAATATATTCTTTAGGAACGTTACCTCCTTTTATTTCAGAGATGAATTCCAATCCGGTTTTACCTTCTTCAGCAGGGCCGATTTCAAATACGATGTCTGCAAATTTACCACGCCCACCGGTTTGTTTTTTGTAAACTTCTCTGTGATTTGCGTTGGCTGTAAATGCTTCTTTGTATTCAACTTGCGGCTGTCCCTGATTTACTTCTACTTTGAATTCTCTTCTCAACCGGTCAACGATGATGTCCAAGTGAAGTTCGCCCATTCCTGAAATGATGGTTTGGCCAGAAGCTTCGTCGGATTTAACTTGGAAAGTCGGGTCTTCTTCCGCTAATTTAGAAAGTGCGATTCCCAATTTATCCATATCCACTTTGGTTTTTGGTTCCACGGCAATACCGATTACAGGATCGGGGAATTTCATGGATTCCAAAACAATTGGATTTTTCTCATCACAAAGGGTATCTCCGGTTTTGATGTCTTTAAATCCAACCGCAGCACCGATGTCACCGGCTTCGATGTATTCAACCGGCTCCTGTTTGTTGGAGTGCATTTGGAATATTCTGGAGATTCTTTCTTTGTTGCCTGAGCGGGTGTTCAAAACATAAGAACCGGCATCCAAATGTCCGGAATAGGTTCTAAAGAATGCCAGACGACCTACGAAGGGGTCTGTAGCAATTTTGAACGCCAAAGCTGAAAAAGGTTCAGATACAGATGGTTTTCTTGAAATCGGTTCTTCCGTGTCAGGGTCAGTTCCTTCGATGGCTTCTTTGTCAAGTGGAGAAGGCAGATAACGGCAAACACCGTCCATCATGAATTGTACTCCTTTATTTTTAAATGAAGATCCACAGAACATCGGGATGATACTCATGTCCAAAGTCGCGGCACGCAAAGCGGCGTTGATTTCTTCTTCTGTGATAGAGTTTTCATCTTCCATATATTTTTCAAGAAGATTTTCATCATAAGCGGCTACTTCTTCAATCAATTGACCGCGGTATTTTTTCACATCTTCTTTCATGTCTTCAGGGATTTCAACCACGTCAAAAGTAGTTCCGTAGTTTTCATCATGCCAAACGATGGCACGGTTTTTAATCAAATCCACAACCCCTCTGAAGTCCGCTTCATCACCAATCGGCAATACAACCGGAACGGCATTGGATTTCAGCATGTCTTTGATTTGCTGGCATACGCCAAGGAAATTTGCTCCTTGACGATCCATTTTATTGATGAATCCCAATCTCGGAACTTTGTAGTTGTCAGCCAACCGCCAATTGGTTTCAGACTGCGGTTCAACCCCGTCAACGGCAGAAAACAAAAACACCAATCCATCCAATACGCGAAGTGAACGGTTTACCTCAACGGTAAAGTCCACGTGTCCGGGCGTGTCGATGATGTTGAAGTGAAATTCCTGCGCATCCGGAAGTGGTTTTCCTTGTTCAGTCGGGAACTTCCATTTACAAGTGGTTGCAGCAGATTGAATGGTAATCCCTCTTTCTGCTTCCTGTTCCATCCAGTCCATTGTAGATGCTCCGTCATGGGTTTCACCGATTTTATGGTTTTTCCCGGTGTAGAACAATATACGTTCGGTGGTTGTGGTTTTTCCTGCATCGATGTGCGCGGCGATACCAATATTTCTTGTGTATTTTAAATCTCTTGCCATTTATTAGAATTTAAAGTGTGAAAACGCTTTATTAGCTTCTGCCATTTTATGGGTGTCTTGACGTTTTTTTACGGCAGCTCCTTCTTCTTTGGCAGCGGCAAGGATTTCACCGGCCAGTTTCTGAGCCATGGATTTTTCATTGCGTTTTCTGGCATAAAGAATCAACCATTTCATTGCGGTTGAAATCTTTCTGTCCGGACGAATTTCCATGGGAATCTGGAAAGTGGCTCCACCCACACGTCGGGAACGAACTTCCACGTGGGGCATGACATTGGTCAAAGCGTCTTTCCATACTTCTAAAGAAGATTTTTCAGCATCTTCTTTGCGTTCTTCTACGATGTCCATTGCTTTATAAAAAATAGTGAAAGCGATGCTTTTTTTACCATCGTACATCATGTTGTTTACAAAACGGGTTACCAACGGATCATTGAACCTTGGATCAGGGAGTAACGTTCTTTTTCTTGCTTTTGTCTTTCTCATTTCTCAAAGTTTTTTACTTGGCATCTTTAGGCCGTTTTGCACCATACTTACTTCTACGCTGAGTTCTCTTGTTAACTCCTGCCGTATCCAACGCACCACGAACGATGTGGTAACGTACACCGGGTAAATCTTTTACCCTTCCTCCTCTAACCAATACTATCGAGTGCTCTTGGAGATTGTGGCCCTCACCGCCGATATATGCGTTGACTTCTTTCCCGTTTGAAAGTCTCACCCTTGCAACTTTACGCATTGCAGAGTTTGGTTTCTTAGGAGTAGTCGTGTACACACGGGTACACACGCCGCGGCGTTGCGGGCTGGAATCCAAAGCAGCCGATTTACTCTTCTTGGCCAGTTTTGTTCTTCCTTTTCTAACTAATTGTTGTATTGTTGGCATACTATTAAAAATATGTTTCCCCATTTTTGGGTGTGCAAAAGTACAATTAATTCACAAGCCTACAAACAATTATTGACTTTTTTTATGGAGAAATATTTGAAGGAAATCGTAGGGTTAAAGAATTTTGAGGAATGAACAGAGCATTTGTCTGAATTTTTGAAATTAAAATTTGCAAAGCCTGAATAAATTACAAAGCAATTGTACATCATTAAATTAAATCAAATTATCATAGGACTTCTTTTGGAATATTTTTTTTCCGGTGAATAGCTGAAGCAAATTCAGGCTCAATCCCAAAAATGTTAATGTCCACGCAAACAGTGCAATAAATACAAAATATTTTGGAATAGAATCTAAAAAATAAATTCCGGTCGCATCTGCTAATCGGTAAGTGCAAACAGTGTACATCCCCAACGGGAAAACCATGCCCCATGCTCTGGCACGGTAAATTATCGGAACTTTCTGAAAAACATAACGCCAGATTCCCAACACTATCAGCAGTGGAATCCACCATGTTCCGGTTGCCCAAAACAACAACGTAAATCCATTCAGAAAACTTTTAATCGAAAATAGAAATTCCCATTCTCCGGCTTTTTGCACCAATGCAGAACCAGCCAGCGTGATAATTGCAACAGCCCCCATATTGATCCAGTATGCGGGAGCAAGGTCAATGGCACGAACACGGAAAAATGCAAGCCGATAGAAAATAAGTGTAATTAAAATAATGTAAAGCATACAGCCGACGAGAAAAACCAACAGTGAAACGAACCAAGTTATTTCCTTGGAAACGGGTAGAAATTCCGCCAATTCTGTTCCCAACACACAAACGGATTCCGTCGCTACTACAATCAGCAACCAGACGCCGTTAATACCGCGGTTGAGCGGGTCTTTTTCTCTTTTGATGATAATGATGGTAAACAGGGAATAAATCAAAATTATCCATAAAAGCATGCCGGCAAAAAACAGCAATTTTGCGATAAAATAATTTTGCTGAAAAATTATAAACTGATATCCAATCACGTTGATTCCCGCAACCAATGTCAGAAATCCCGGACTGATAGCAGCGTTGGAGAAATCTTTTTCAAATTCAATCCGGTAAAAAATCAGTCGGGCAAGATACAAACCTGCTAAAATCACCGCAGTGAAAATATTGATGTAAAAAAGCCAATAACCGATGTTTTCAAATCCCATCAGAAATGCAGCCACAGAAACGATTCCGGTTGCCATTGTCAGGGCAAAATAGCCGGGCGACAAAGTGGAAATGCCGTGTTTTATTTTTTCGGTGTGTGGAAAGGCTGACAAATTTTTGCAATTATTCCTGTCAAAGATAGAAAAAGCAGGAATTCATTGAGAAATTTTGAGGTTGAATTTTGGAAACCAATCAGAGAAGTTAAAATTCTGTGGTTTTTTTCCAACGGATAATCAGGTATTTACTGCCGAGTTCGGTAATCATGATGCCATTGTCCCGAAAGACATCTTCATCGGCAAGAAAAGCTTTCATTTCTTCAAAATTCACAATTTTATAGCCGGGATCATAGGAAAAAAGGTTGGGTTTTTTGATGTTGTATTCTTTAATCCAATTGCTGATGGTAGAGTGGGAGACTCCGAGTACATTTTCAATTTCACGCAGGCTGATGCCTTCTAAATAAAGTTGTACAGCTTTGATAATGTAGTAGTTGTCAATTCTTTTTCCGGATTTTTGAACTGTAAAATGATAATTACAGTTTTTGCACAAATACCTTTGTTTTTGGTTGACGATTCCACTTTTTACAATGGATTCCTGATTACTGCATCTTGGACAAATCATTTGAAGTTTATAAGAAAAAATTCATTGTTAAATCAAAATTTCAGGTTCACAAGGTAAGAGGATAAAAAGGAATTGCCTAAAATTTTCTATGCTTTTCGGACAATTCCTTTTTTCAATAATCATTCTTTAATTCAAAAATTGCTTAATTTTTTCATTGACTTCATTCGCTTTTTCAAACTGCGCAAAATGGCCTGTTTTCTCAAGCATTACCAATTCATTGTTGGGCATTTTTTCAGCTCCGTCTTTGGCGTATTTTTCAGTTTTTCCGCCGTTCAGGAAACGGTTGGGAATCAGGTTGTCCTGCGCTCCGAAAAAGGTCAAGGTCGGCTGTTTGATTTGTGGCAGGAAATCATAAATCGGCTGATTCACCATTCCTTTCACAGATTCTGCAACCGCATAGCAATAAGCATCAAAATCAGCTGCCCCGCGCATGGCAATTCGGTCTGTAATCATGTATTCTGCATCTTCAGGCATATTGTAAAAATTGACTGTCAGATTGGCTCTGATTTGTTCGGCTGTAGTATATTTCACCATATCCGGATACATTGCATTTCTGAACCATTCTTTTTGTCCTTTATTGAATTGTTCAAATCCGGCAGGCGCGATTAAAACCAATTTCTGCACCGCATCAGGGTATTGCAAAGCTGCTGTCATGGCGATTTGTCCACCCATGGAATGACCCACCAAAACCACGTTTTTGAGTTGTTTCTTGTCAATGAATTCTTTGATTACGCCAGCATAATAAGTCATGGAATATTCATAATTCCCTTTGGAAGATTTTCCATAACCCGGTAAATCCACCGCAATGCAATGATAATGCTTGGCTAATTCCATGAAATTTTTGTTCCAAGCTGGTAGATAACTACCCAAACCATGAATAAAAATCAAGGTTTGGTCTCCGGTACCTTCTTCGATGTAAGCCAAAGTGGTTTGCTTGGATAATTCGATTTTTTGCGTGGGTAGGATATATTCGATTTCATCCATGGAATGCACCAATGGCGTATAAATAGATGAACAGGAAATTAAACTCATTGTAAATATTCCGATTAATAAATTTTTCATTTTATTTTGCTTTTAACCATTAAAAAATCAACCATCTCAACCCAATGAAAGCTGTCCACGGATTATCCGGCTTTCCTTCGATATTTCCATTGACAGCCGGACTGTTGTAAAAATCGCCCAATCCCATGTAAGCGGCATGTGCTTCTAATGAGAGGAAGGCACCCAAATCATAAACTAATTTCCCGTTGACTTCCCATCCGATGAAGTTCCCACCGCCGGAAGGTTGTACATTGGCCATTGCCATCGCCCCACCGATCTTGGAGTGCAGTTTATTGGGAATAATATCATATCCGATGTTCAGAGTACCCCCTGTCAGCCCATATCCCATATTGGAAAGGTCTGCCACGGCACCTACATAACGGTTCACCACATTTCCGTGTGGGAATACAAGGTAACTTCCGGTTCCAATCATCAATCCGACCGGACTTCCCCAAGTATTGCCGGTGATGACTCCAGAATATTTACCGTTGTCAATTCCATCTTGATTTCCGGAACTGAATAGTAAATCAAGGGTGATTGCATCATTTGGTGTTTGACCATAACGATAACCTCCGCGCAGGTTGGCTGCTACCCCTGCGATGTCCACAGTTTTTTTGTAACCGGAACCAGCATCTTGACGAATGCTACCCAGATTGGCATTTACAAAACCGGACATGAAAAAACGGCTGTTGTACATGGTTTCATTTTTACTGAAAAAACCACCCAACCAAACGATGTTGGCTTCATACGGGTCTTCGCCCAATGGGAAATTATAAGCTCCGTTGTATTCAGTCAACAAACTGTGCGGGCCTTGTCCCAAAATACTTACTCCGCCTTTTCCGTTGGAGCGGTCGGTGAGATAATAAACGGAACCGCCTACATTCCAGTCTTCTGCAACGTTGAATTGCGATGTCATTTCATAGAGAGTCACATCATCATTGAATCGAACGTTGTTTTCATATAATTTATAGAATCCGGCTTTGGCTTTGTAGCGATCCGCATCTTTGCGAACGCTGATTCCTGCGCCGTTTGTACCCCAATACATCAATCTGTATCCGGTTTGTAGCATTTGGTCGAGCAGCGTCCGGTAAGTATCATGCGGAGTGTCATACATTCGCTGAAGCCCTAAATTAACAGACCATCCCAAAGCGGGTTTGTATTCCACGGCGATGTTTTGGGTTTGGATATTCACGTTGCTACCCGAAAGTCCGCCGCCGGTATGGCCGCCGGTTCCGTATGCAGAATCTCCGAAAGTCCAGTCGATCAGGAAGGAAGCACGGATGGTGGCTTTGCCGTCAAAAATTGAAGGGGAATAAACAAAGAAAGGGAGTGTGCGCTGTTCAAAATAATGCGCCTTGTTTTCATCATCGGTGATGGTCGTGTTTCGACCAAACATACGCCCAACAATCTGCCCTTTCAACAGCTCATTTTCGGCTGCGATATTGGTCATTACAGCTTGCGTGTAGGAATAAACGAAAACCTGTAGTTCTTTATTGGCTCTGACTGGTATTGCTTTGTCAAAGGGCGTATCCGTGATGTAAGTTTTGTCTTGATCCTGCTCTTCGGAGGTGGCTGCTTTTTGGAATGGGTTATTTTGGTTTTCCAACAGCAAGCTGTCGCTCTCCTCAGGATAAATATTTTCTGTTCTGCTATAGGTAAATGTAGAAATTCTTTGATTTTCTTCGGGAGACATCGGACCGTGTTGCGCCTTTATCCCTATGGCAAGAAAAACAGAAAGAAACAAAAAGAGAAATATCTTTTTCATGTGGATGAAATTATGTTTTTTGGATTAATCCAAAGTTGATTATGGTTTTTTGCTAAAAAATACCGGGCCGAAAGCCGACCCGGTTATTTCAATTAAAAATTATTCTACCCGAATATATTGTTGAACGTTCATGTCATCCAAAGCTCCACCGCCGGTGCTTCCAAATCCTGCTTCAGGAGTTGGAGGTGCAAAGCCCAAGTCCGGCTCAGTTTGAACCACTTCATAGCTCATCTTTGTGTCATTGTCAGTAATCTGATAGATACCTTCTGAAACCAATGAAGTAGGAGAACTTTGTTCCAAATAAATGGTTCTGATACCGTTCACACCATTGCCAGTTGAATAAGTCCCTTCCAAAGTAGTTGTGGAACCGTCTGCATTGTGGCTGATTACAGTGTAAGTCTGGTTGTTTCTGAATTCAACATCAATAGAGCTGATCAGACCTCCAAAAATTGGTGCGGGTACAGGGGATTCCCATTTCCCTACGATGATGTCATAATCTTCTACTGGTGTAATTCCGTCATCGTCACTGCTACTGCAGCTCATTGTAAACATGGCGGCTGCCATGGCCAATGTCATTGCTAAAAACTTTACTTTCATTTCTCTGTTTTTAAAATTAATAATTAGGTTAAACTTTTTTCTTTTAATCTTTTTCTGTCAATCTTACCGGCGTCATTTTTTGGAAATTCATCGATGAATTCAATGTATTTCGGAATTTTGAATTTGGCCAACCGATTTCTCAGAAATTCCATAATATCATCCTTTGTAATAGACGGAGAATTTTCATTTAGTTGTACATAAGCCTTGCCGACTTCACCCCATTTTTCATCGGGAACCGCAATGACCACGCACATTTCCACATCTTCTAAAAGCATGACAACTTTCTCTATTTCAGAGGGATATATATTCTCCGCACCGCTGATAAACATGTTCTTGATCCTGTCAACAACATAGAGATAATTTTTTTCATTTTTTATGACTACATCGCCGGTTTTGAACCATTCTCCGGTTTCGTCAAACGAACTTTTTGTCGCTTCTTCGTTGTTCCAATATCCAGGGGTCACGACAGGTGCTTTGATCCACAATTCACCGGGTTCATTGGGTTCGGCTTCATTTCCGTCTTCCGTTACAATCCGTGTATGTATATAGAAATTGCTTCTGCCGATAGAACCTTTGTATTTAATGGCATCATCTTGGTGCAGGGAAGTCAGGTTGGGGCCAACTTCGGTCATACCGTAACCCTGACGTATGTCAACACCGATATCCGCATAAGTCTCAATCAGGGGGATTGGCATGGCTTCTCCGCCAACGATGATATATTGTAATGTTTCAAACTTCTGTTTGCTGAAATTATTTTCATTCGCCATCATGTTCAACATGGTGGGAACCCCCATGAAAACCGAAACTTTTTCAGAATAAATCAAGTCATTGACTGCTTTGGAATCAAATTTTTTGACCAAACAAACATATCCGCCATGATGCAGAATCGGATTGACCAATACGTTCCATCCGCCGGTATGGAATGGCGGCATCACATTGACTGTATTAGACTCTGTGTTGATAATCAATGAGATGGATGTGTTTATGCTGTTCCAGAATAGCATTTTGTAGGTGTACTTTACACCTTTTGGAAAGCCAGTAGTTCCTGAAGTGTAAAGCAGGAAGATACAGTCATTCTCAAAAAGCTGAAGTGTTTCAAAATTCGATTCTTCTTTTTCATTCCATCTTTGGGTCAATTCCTCTAAATCGAAAGTTACGCCTTTGGTTTTAACCGGAATCAGTTGGGAAAATTTGTCTTCATAGAAAATGACCGTTGGCGTGGCATCATTGATAATGTATTCTAATTCCACGGAAGACAAACGGTAGTTCAAGGGAACAATGACAATTCCGCTTTTTTGCGCAGCCGAAAACAAGGTGATGTATTCCAGACAATGTTCTGCCAAAACAGCAACTCTGTCACCTTTTGAAAGCTTCAAATCTTCAGTTAAATATTCAGCCAAATGACCGCCTGCATTGTTGATTTCGGCATAATTCAGTGAGCGACCGGTTTCAAATTCTTTGATCGCCGTTTTATTCGGGCTGTAAATTGCCCATTTTTTAAACCAATCTTGCTGATTAAGTTCTCTCATCATCATTATTTTCTAAATAGGGTGCAGGCGAAGGCCAATCCGCCACCGGAACCCATAAATATCATTAAATCTCCATCATTAATTGTATTGTCTTCATCCGCCATGGAATAAGCCATCGGAATACATGCCGAACCCGTATAGCCGTAATGATGCATCACCGTGGTGGCTCTGCTTCTGTCAATTCCCAGATTGTCCATCGTTTCAAAAATCGTGTTGATATTGATTTGGGTAAAGAAGAAATGTTTGACTTCATTCACCTCCACACCTTCTTTATGGCAAACTTCACGAATCATTTCCGTCCAGACAGTTGGATTGATTTCAGTTGGAATTTTTTTAACAAATTGTAATTTCTCCAAACCTTTGTCGAGTACCTCTTGTGAAGCCGGATTTTTGCTTCCTCCACCGTAAATACCCATCCATTCGTTGAATTCACCTTTGGTACGCAGTTGGCTTTGGAGCATTCCCGAGCCGTCATTCACCGCTTTCAATACAACAGCACCGGCTCCGTCTGCAAACAGATTCACGGTTTTTTTGTCATGGAGATTCAGAAATTTGCTCATCATGTATGCGCCGACAACCAAAACATATTTGTACTGTTCATCAGCTTGAATGAATTTTGCACCGGTATCCAATGCGGTAACAAAACCCGCACAAGCTGTATTGATATCAAAAGTTCCTGCATTGACCAACTGCATTTTATCTTGTACAATGGAAGCAGTGGAGGGTGAAATATATTCCGGAGTATCAGTTGCAACAATCAGTAAATCAATGTCTTCAGGTTTTAAATTGGCTTTGTTTAAAGCTTTTTCACAGGCACCTACAATCAAATCTGAAATCGCTGCTCCTTCTTCCGCCCATCTTCTTTCAAAAATTTGCACATTTTCCCGAAGCCATGTATCTACGTCCATGCCTAACAATTCGTTGAAATAACTGTTTGGAACAACTTGCTCAGGAACCATCATTCCGGATGCGATAATCTTCGCATTTCTCTTATTTGTCATTTAAAATTAAATTATTTTTCTTTCTCAACATAAAATATAAAATCAGGCCAATGGCTAATGAAGCTAAAATAGCTACTGCGGCAGCTACAGCCGGATTTTTAACTTCTCCATCGGTGTATGGAGGCAACAAACCACCATAATAAACAGATATATAAACCACAGCTGCGGTAATCGTAGCCCAGATTGCAGCTTTGGCAGGTGTGTCTTTCAGGAAAATTCCAAATAAAATTGACACAAATGCCGAAGCAAAAAACATATAAACGCCATTTTGGGCAAAAATTCCTACACTTAAATTCGGATTGATCAGCTGGTCATAACTGATGACAATGGAAATCAAAGCCAATACGCCGATGACAATCCGGTTGATGTTTTTTTTCTGATTTTCAGAATAATCTTTTTTCAGAATTGGCAGGACGATGTCATTGGTAATGGTCGCACTGACAGATTGAACCAAGCCTTCCAATGTGGAAATTCCGGCGGCCAATAGACCGAAAATCACAATCACACCCATCCAAGGAGAAAAAACCTTGACCACATAAATACTTACAATGGAATCCAAAGTCAATTTTACACCTTCATGCGTCAAATCCGGCATCAGCACTCTGGCGTACAATCCCACAAACAAAACCGAAAAGAACAAAATCAAGGTAAGGATGGAAACAGTCAGGTATTTATTAACATCCTTTTCGCTTTTCAGCATCAATGAACGCGTGATGATATGCGGCTGACAAACAATGGCAATACCAATGATGAAATTGCAAAATACGACTTCAAAGAAATCCCTGAAAAGTGGACTTTCCGGATTGTATTTTTGGGTCAGCAAAGGATCTATGGCCGAAATCTGTGCCCAGAATCCGTCCCATCCACCTTCAAAAAGTTTGTATCCGGAAAAAATCAAAATGGCTGATACCACTCCCATCACCGTAGCCTGAATCGCATTGGTGTAAACCATGGAATTGGCCCCACCGAACATTGTATAACCGAAAATGAAAACCACCAAAATAATCAAGGTGTGTAGTTCTGGAACACCCAACGCCGTAGCCAGTACTTTTACCAATCCGACACAAATCAATACAATAAAGGTAATGAGCAATAATGACAGGAAAGCGATGATACGTGCGTGAAGCTGATTATCGTATCGGTTTCCAATCCATTGCGCCAAAGTAAGTGCCTTGGTAGTGGAACCGATTTTCTGAAAACTTTTGGTCAAAATAATCAGCGACAAAAACAAACCAATCGGCATCACAATCGACATTGCAACAAATGCGCTCCAGCCATAAACCGCCACAAATCCGGGGTTGATGATAAATGTCGCAGCACTTGTCGTACTTGCAGCCAAAGATAATCCAACCACAACCGGTGAAAAGCCTTGACCTACCGCAAAATCTTTTAAAGATTTTGTTTTCATTGCACCCCTGACAACTAAAATGATGGTCACAACTGCATACAAAATCAAAAATATAGTTGTCAAAAATGATATACTCATCCGGTTTTGTTTAAGTGAATTATAAATTGCTCTTCGAAATGCGAATTTAATTTAAAAAAATGTACTTATACAAATATATGTATATTAAATATACTGATATATACAATTAAAATGCACTTAAAATAATAGCTTTACAATGTGAAAAATAAAATTAAAAGCCAAGAAATATGAATTTATTAAAAGATAGAATTGCCTTGATTACAGGTGGTTCGGCAGGAATTGGAAAAGCGACGGTAGAGAAGTTTGCACAAGAAGGAGCCAAGGTCATCATTTGGGATATTGGAGAAGAAGCAGGTGAGAATGTAGAAAGAGAAATGAAAGAAAATGGATTCCATGTATATTTCATGAAGGTAAATACAGCCAATGATACAGAAGTAGAAATTGCCACACAAAAGGTGAAAGATCAGTTCGGAAGAATCGATATTCTTGTCAATAACGCTGGAATTACAAGGGATTCAACACTTTTGAAAATGTCAAAAGAACAATGGGATCAGGTAATCAGCGTAAACCTGACAGGGGTCTATAATTGTACAAGGAGTATAGTTCCAGTCATGGCTGAAAACAATTTTGGGGTTATTCTGAATGCATCTTCTGTGGTCGGATTGTACGGAAATTTTGGACAAACCAATTATTCTGCTACCAAAGCGGGAGTCATCGCCATGACCAAAACCTGGGCCAAAGAATTGGGAAGAAAAGGCATTCGTGTCAATGCGGTTGCACCTGGATTTATTTTGACGGATATGGTCAAAGCCATGCCGGAAGAGGTTTTGGCGAAAATGGCTGCGAAAGTTCCTTTGCAAAAATTAGGGGAACCCGAAGATATCGCTAATATTTATGCGTTCTTAGCTTCGGATCAGGCCAAATATATTTCCGGAGCCACCATCAGTGTAGATGGCGGAATTACCCTATAAATAAAATAGATTTGAATGGTTAAACTTGAAATCAGCATTTTGTTTGAATTCATCCCTTGAAAAATAATTTCAGTATTAATAAGTTATAATTGACAGACAATTATAAATTAAACTTCACAATTTGGAAGGAAAGGAAAAACAAAGAAAACAGAGCAGAACATTCATGGATGTGGTTTACAAAACCACTTCTTTGAATGAAGAACTCTGTTTGGACATCTATCTTCCTCCGCAACATTTAGCTGATTCAGGATATCCTGTATTAATGATTTTTCATGGTGGTGGTTGGGAAGGCGGCGACAAAAAACTATTG
This sequence comes from Weeksellaceae bacterium, assembly GCA_041656055.1. Taxonomy (GTDB): domain Bacteria; phylum Bacteroidota; class Bacteroidia; order Flavobacteriales; family Weeksellaceae; genus Moheibacter. The sequence goes on along the minus strand of JBBAEI010000006.1, from coordinate 28,149 downwards.
TCTGCATATCGGATCAGCCTGTTGGACAAATCATTAAAAGCCGGGTTTGCAGTGGTCAGTGTGAATTATCGTTTGGTCAATGAAACTACGCATTTCCCCAAACCAGTGGAAGATTGTGCGGATGCTGTACGATGGGTTAGAGCCAATGCTTTGAATTACAATTTCAATCCGGAGCGCATAGGCATCTGGGGTGAATCGGCCGGATCACATCTGGCTATGCTGGTTGGTTATGCGGATTCTACGACTTGGGGTGGGGCAGTGGATTTGAAAAATTACGTTACCAAAATTAATTTTATCATCAATAATTACGGGCCTGTGGATTTGAATGCGCTTTTTCATACCTCGGCGGGCAAACTGAAATTATGGCTGTTTCGTGTATTTGTTTCCGAAACTTTTCAAATGCGCAACAAATTAATACACGGAATGACTTCCTATAATATAATAGAAAATAAAACGGAAGCCATTGCAAAATCAAAAGATTTCTCACCTTTATATTATATCAGTTCGAATTCCGTTCCTACGCTAATTTTTCATGGAACCAAAGATAAATTGGTGCCATTTTCCCAATCGGTTTTGCTTTTGAAAAAGTTACAACAATTTCAGGTCAAACATGAATTTATAAAAATTAAAGACGGCAACCACGGATTTTTTAATCAGAACCAACAAAAAATCGATGGCCTTGTTGATAAAACCATCGATTTTATGAAAAATTACGGATAAATATTTTCAGTATCCGGATTAAAATTTCACCATGACTTTCATTTCTTTGCCGTCTCTCAGGAAGACTACTTCTCTTTCGTCACCTTTGGTGAGTTTGGCTAAACAATCCATGTAGGAATAAATCTCTTTCACTTCACAATCACCGATTTGGGTGATAATGTCTCCGGTCAGAATGCCAGCACGGGAGGCGGGGCGGTCTTCGATGACACCGTCCACTTTCAGACCTTCGTTTGTGTCGGCATAATTGGGCATTACGCCTAATGTTACTTTAAATTGGGGTGCTTCTTTCACTGCGTCTAATTTTGTTTTTGTAAATGGAATTTCAGGCTGAACGGCTATTGCATTGGCCAGATTAAATACATAATCTGTGATGGCCCTCAAGCCGTAATAATTGATTTTTTCTTCGTCGTCACTCGGTTTGTGATAATCTTCGTGCGTGCCGGTAAACATAAACAATACCGGGATGTCTTTCAGATAAAATGAAGTATGGTCAGAAGGGCCCACACCGGATTCGTCTATGGCAAGATTGAAGCCGGCGGGTTTGTATTTTTCGACCAAATCTCTGAAAATCGGAGAAGTACCTACGCCACCAACATTCAGTTCTTTCATTTTGTTTAGCCTACCAATCATGTCCATGTTAATCATGGTGATGACATTCGGGTAATTTGATTTTACGGTTTCAGCAAATGCTTTTGAACCCATCAGACCGTCCTCTTCGCCCGAAAACAACACAAACACAAAATTGGTGTTTTCTTTGGTTTTGTTTTGGCTGAACATTCTCGCCAATTCCAACACGGCTGATGTACCTGATGCATTGTCGTCTGCACCGTTGTGAATCATGCCTTTGGAATTCATCAAAGTGGAATTGTTTCTTTCGTTTTTACCAAGGTGGTCGAAATGCGCGCCAATCACAATGGTTTTGTCGGCATTGTTGTCCAGATAGGCCACTACATTTTGTCCTTTGACTTTCTCTGAAGCTGAATTCAGGTCGTGTGGATTGGTTCTAACATTATAATCAAAAGTTTGGATTTCAGTTTTCAAACCATAAGATTTTAATTTTTTTTCCAGAAATCTTGCTGCTTTTTTAATGCTTTTGCTCCCGGTCAATCGGCCTTCCAATTTGTCGGAAGCCAAATAAGAAATTGATTCCTTTAGATTTTCACCACTCACAAATTCCGCATCGTCAAAATCCACCCAATCGGCAATGAAAACGCTGGTTTCGTGTGGTGTTGCACCGTCGCGGTTGCTGGAGAAAACCAGTTTGGTACCGTCGGGTGAAAACATTGGGAAAGCATTGAATTGATTTTCGTAAGTGATTTGTTTTAAGTTGGTTCCGTCAATGTCAATGGAATAAATCTGGAAATCATATCCATGGGTAGAATGATGATTGGAAGAGAACAAAATCTTTTTACCGGAAGGATGAAAATAAGGCGACCAGTTGGCTTTGCCGAGATTGGTCACTTGCTTCAAACCGGTTCCATCGATGTTCATTGTATAGATTTCCATATTGGTTGGCATCACCAAACCTTGGTCGAGCAAATCTTTGTATTCTTTGATTTCTTCTGGCGTCTGGGGTCTTGAAGATCGGAAAACCAATTTTTTGGAGTCGGGTGAAAAGAATGCGCCTCCATCATAGCCCAAATCAAAAGTCAACTGTTTCAGGTTGGAACCGTCCACATCCATTCTCCAAAGTTCCATGTCGCCTGAACGGATGGAAGTAAAAACGATGTATTTGCCATCAGGTGAAAGCACTGCTTCTGCATCGTAACCATCGTAATCCGTCAACTGTTTTACGATGTTTCCGTCCAAGTCTGCCACGAAAATATCGAATTCAGGATAAATCGGCCAAACATATTTTCCGTCTGCCCTGGGTGCCGGTTTGGGTGGACAGGCTTTGCTTCCCAGATGAGTGGAAGCGTACAAGATGTGTTTGCCGTCTGGCATGAAGAAGGAACAGGTCGTTCTTCCCATGCCGGTTGAAACCAATTTCAAATCAGAAGTTTCATATTTGGATTTATTGAGTTCCAGCAAATAAATCTGATCGCATTCTGCACCGATTTCAGGGTTTGTCACCTGCATGGTCAACATCTTGCCATCGGGTGAAAAATACGCCTCAGCATTGTCGCCGCCATAAGTGAGTTTGGTGAGATTCTTAAGATTTTTTTCTTGTGAAAAACCGAATATTGAAAAGCATAAAAATGCAGTAGATAATATTTTATTTAAATTCATTTTGTTGTTTTTTTTGACGCTCAAAGGTATTCAATTTTTAAGTTAAACGACCGATAAACAAGTGCTTCATGATTTAATTCATATACATCGAATAAAGAAGTGTAAAAATTGAGTGTTTTTTTAGCTTCTCTATCAAATTCTTTCATCGCTGAGCGAGCTTAATAAAATTCAACAAAAGTATTTTGAAACCAAGGTTCAAATGAATCGTTTGTAATTTTACAGCAAAGCCTTTGTGCCTATTGCTCAACTCCTTTTCAAAGATAAAAAATTACGACATATAGCATAAAAAGCTGTTTAGAAAAACTTATTAAAATACTATGAATCAATATTGTAAAGATTATTGTAACGGTGTTTAAAACAAAATGATGACATTAGAGAATCGGGAGTTTATTCGCCGATTTTCCCGCATACACGGGATAAGCTGTCCTATAAAGTTTTCATCTGTATTCCTTAGTGCATGACGAAAACTTAGTTAATTGCAGAAGTCATTTTATTTTTCACGTTCCATTTTATCAGGATTTTGACGAGTGTCAAAAACATCAGCAATTTTTACGGATTTATTCTCATCATCAATTGAGTATATGATTTTGTAGTTAGATTTCACTAAATAATGATATTCAATTTTTCGGCTTTTTAAAGAAATTTCTTTTTGTCCGATTCTTGGATTTTCGATTAAAATATCTGGAGCAAGTAGAATTTTTGTTACAATATTTAACGCAACATTATAACTTTTGGATTTTTGTTCATAATATTCGAAAATTTCATCAATTTGTTGTTCCGAAAATTCAGACCAAATAATCTTATATTTCACGATTTAGTATTTAGAAAGTAATTCAGAAGTTGTTTTATATCTTCCATTTTCAAAATCATCTTCAGATTTAGAAATTCTTTCGTTCAATTCTTCAATTGTAAAAGGTTTGAATTCTTTTTCAGTATTTGATTTTTTTGCGTTCTTCAAAAGTTTTTCAAACTGAGAAATTATTTCCTCATTTTGAAGTTTTAGGAAAGCCTGAACAAATTTTATTTTTCTCGTTTGAATATCCATTTTTTAAATTTACTTTATAGTTATTCAAATTTATAAAAATATTTGAATACATTCTAAAGTTATTTTTAGGGTCAATTTATTGATGTCTTTTCTTATGTTTTTTGATTATTATTTTTTCTTTAAAAATATTCGGAAGAAATTTGATATACAGAATACAATTCCAACAATTATAGGTTAAATTTAGTAATTTGTCTCTTAATTTTGTTGGCTAATTCAAACTTTTTTTTCGTCAAGAAACAGGTATAGTGTTGGCAGATTGTAATTTTGTCCTTATACAATCATATGCCAAATTCAAAAAAAACTCACTAATAAAGCATGAGCATTGACTAACCAAAACTCAATTCCCTAAAAACAAAGGCTTCATCTGTCAGAAAAGTAGTAATTCTGAAATCGACAAATTCATAGCATGAAGACATACAACCTTGCCGTCCAACAAAGTTTTCATCTCTATTCCTTAGGGCAAGATGAAAACTTAGTTATTATTGGACGTTTTTATTCAACATAAGTTTCCAATATTACCTTTTTCACAGTTTCAGTTTCAGAGATTGTCAAATTGCCTAACTTTTTGATGATTCTTGCTCTGTCCACCGTTCTGATTTGGTCTAAAACTATCCAACCTTTAATTTTTGTTTGATTGATTTCAACTCTTGTCGGGTAAGGTTTTGAGCTAGTTGTGAGTGGTGCAACTACAATTGTTTGAAGATATTTGTTCATTTCGTTGGGGGAAATTACCGCACAAGGACGTGTTTTCTTCATCTCACTTCCAATAGTTGAATCAAGATTTACCAACACCAATTCGTATTGCTTTATTGTCATTCTTCCAATGTTTCATCTTCAAAAATGTCGTCGATGAGTAATTTGTCATCTCCGTTTTCGTGCATCAATTTAAAAGACTTTTCCCAACCCTTGCGTGGAGTGGATTTGGGTTTTAAGATAATTCTGCCTTTTTCCAAAATCAATTCAAGCTTGTCACTGATGTTGTATTGCTCCAAAATAGCTTTGGGCAATCTTATGCCTTTTGAGTTTCCAATATTGATTAGTTTTACTTCCATAATGAATCTATTATGTATTTACAAAGTAATTACTTCTTTGTATTAAAAACAAATTTTGAACCAAATTTAATATCGAGTAAGTTTGGTCAATAGATTTTCAAAACCCAAACCAACAAACACGCTTTGACCTACAACCTAAGAAATACCTGCGTTTTGTGGTGAAAAAACCAGTCCCGATAGCTCAAGTTGTTTCTCGGAAACAAAGACAAGTACACACTTTCCACAAAATGCTTTTTAAAGACCTTAAATACTCAATTTTAAGCCACTCGAATTTTAAAATTCTGCGAATCACCTAAAAAAAATAGGCTCCCGGAAATCGCTTCCAAAGCGGTCTATTTATTTATGATTCCGGAAAATTAGCTTGTGAAAATTGGGGTTGCGCAACGGTTACCTATTTTTAATTACCTTCATCATTATTTTGCGTTAATCAAAAAGGATAATTTTGATTAAATTGTCATAATATCTTGATTTGAAGATGTATAGAGGAAATATGAAAATATTTAAATAAATTTATGTGAAATGTATTTTTTGGCACAGTAATTGCAAAGTATAAAGTAAGTACTATTCTTTTCATAAGGTAGTTGAGTTTTCATGGTACTTAAGTTTTAGTAGAGAGGGTCCCGACAGCAATGTCGGGATTTTTATTTTTAGGAGATTCCTGCCATTCAAATAATTTGGATAAAAAAGTAACAATAAGTATCACTTAATTTCTATGAGAAATTCGTAATTTTGCACCCTCAAATTTTTATATGCAAAACATCAGAAACATCGCGATTATCGCCCATGTTGACCATGGAAAAACCACTTTGGTTGACAAAATCCTACATTTCACAAATGCGCTCAAAGACAATGCGGAAGAACAAGGATTGGTCATGGACAACAACGATTTGGAGCGGGAGAGGGGCATCACGATTTTCTCTAAGAATGCCGCTGTTGATTATAAAGGAATGAAAATCAATGTGATAGATACACCCGGACACGCCGACTTTGGTGGTGAAGTGGAAAGGGTTTTGAAAATGGCCGATGGTGTTGCCTTGCTGGTAGATGCCTTTGAAGGACCGATGCCACAAACCCGTTTTGTTTTGCACAAAGCCCTGCAATTGGGATTGAAGCCCTTGGTCATCGTCAACAAAGTGGACAAACCGAATTGCCGACCCGAAGAAGTTTATGAGGAGGTTTTTGATTTGTTCTTCAATTTGGACGCTACCGAAGAACAACTTGATTTTCCGACTTTCTACGGTTCTTCCAAACAAGGCTGGTTCAATACCGAAAATGTTCCTGCGGAAGATATTTCTCCGCTTTTGGACGGAATTATTGAAAATGTACCCGCACCCGAAATTTCTGAAGGATCGTTGCAAATGCAGATTACTTCACTCGATTATTCCTCTTTTTTGGGAAGAATTGCGGTGGGCAAAATTTCCAGAGGAAGTCTGAAAGAAGGGCAGTGGGTGAGTTTGGTCAAAAATGACGGAACGATTAGCAAACAAAAAGTCAAAGAACTTTATACTTTCGAAGGACTGGCCAAAAGAAAAACAAACGAGGTGCAGGCCGGCGATATCTGTGCAGTGGTCGGAATGGATAAATTTCAGATTGGAGAAACCATTGCGGATGCAGAAAACCCGGAAGGACTGCCCGGCATACAGATAGATGAACCTACGATGAGCATGTCGTTTGGCATCAATGATTCTCCTTTCTTCGGAAAAGACGGAAAATTCGTTACCAGCCGTCACCTGATTGAAAGATTGGAAAAAGAATTAGAGAAAAACCTGGCACTGAGGGTAGAAGCCACCGAAGATTCAAATTCATACTTGGTCTATGGCCGCGGTATCATGCATCTGTCGGTGCTGATTGAAACGATGCGCCGTGAGGGTTATGAATTAACAGTAGGACAGCCACAGGTAATCATCAAAGAAATCGACGGTCAAAAACATGAACCTTATGAACTTTTGGTCATAGATGTGCCACAGGATTATTCGAGCAAAGCAATTGATTTGGTTACTCAACGAAAAGGAGATCTAAAGGTGATGGAAACCAAAGGAGAAAACCAGCATTTGGAGTTTGATATACCATCGCGCGGTCTGATTGGGCTTCGTTCCCAGTTGCTGACAGCAACAGCCGGTGAAGCTGTGATTTCACATAATTTCAGTGAATTCAAGCCATTCAAAGGGAGTATTCCCGGACGACAAGCAGGCGTGCTGATCAGCAAAGACCAAGGCACGGCAACACCTTATTCGATTGATAAACTACAGGACAGAGGAAAATTCTTTATTTCTCCGGGCGAAGAGGTTTATCCGGGAATGATCATCGGTGAACACAGCCGTCAGAACGATTTGGTGGTGAATGTCATCGAAGGCAAGAAACTCACCAATATGCGAGCTTCGGGCAAGGACGATTCTTCATCAATCGCACCAAAAATCGAAATGTCACTCGAAGAATGCATGGAGTACATACAATCGGATGAGTGCATCGAAATTACACCACACCATATTCGTTTGAGAAAAATCCTTTTGAAAGAAGAGGACAGAAAAAGACAGAGCCGTAAGGTAGAGGCTTAATTTGGCGGGCTTTTTTTCAGGTTGTTTGCTGATGTCCGAATACAAGAACCAAGAATTTCAGGTTTTTATTCCAATGTCTATGCTTTTTTGGAAATTAAAATTTGAAATTACTTTTTGAAGATAGCAACAATAGAATTTTGAAGTCATATTTGGTATTTCAAGACGTTGAAAGTAATTCACTTCGCAATTTATTGGATAAAATTTTCTGGTAAATATTGAATTAATAATCGAACTAATGTTTCAAATGATTTCACATTATTTCAAAAAAATCATTTTTTATCATAACTTCAGATGAAAATTTATAATTCTTAATTATTTGTATATAAATTATTTATCTGTTTTCAATTATTTACAATCAATTCTAACCGACTTTAAACAATTAGCTACCGACTAAATTTTGGGGTTCATCTAATCTTTGCAGCAGAGATTTGAGAAAAGAAGATAAGTCTCAGATTTGATGTTTAATTTTTAAATTTTATGTTATGTCACTTAGAAACAAAGTTACCCTAATCGGTAGAACAGGTAAGGAAGTAGAAATCGTAAGTTTCGAAAACGGAAAAATGGCAAAAGTGAGTTTGGCCACCTCAGATTATTACACCAATCAAAAAGGTGAAAAAGTCGAAGACACCCAATGGCACAATGTTGTGGCTTTTGGAAAGACTGCGGAGATCATGGAAAAATATGTTTTGAAAGGCGATGAAATCGCGATTACAGGAAAAATCGTTTACCGGAATTATGAAGATAAAGACGGTCAGAAAAGATATTTTACCGAAATCCGCACGGATGAATTGGTGATGCTCGGTTCCTCAAAAAGAGCGTAAATCATATCCGACTTAAAAAATCCGTCATGGACAAGTGTTTGGCCATGACGGATTTTTCTATCGTTTTTTTACGGTACGCCAATAATACATTCAATTGAGATTGCTTCGGCTTGTTTCGGTTTGCTTCGGCTCCGCTCAGCAACCGAAATGTGCGTTCATTGAGCGAAGCCGAAATGCAGCTACTTAATGATTGAAATAGAAAATGGTCAAAATTTTTAGTTTAGGCATTGACTTATAAAAATGAAAAAAGCATGGTGCTACTACATTAGATTCACCCGATTCACATCTAACACTGCAACCAAAGCTGCGGTTTCCGTACGCATTCGTTGGTTGCCCAATGAGATGCCTGTGAATCCCTGTTTTTCAGCAGTTTGAATTTCTTCTTTTGAAAAATCTCCTTCCGGTCCAATTAAAATTAAATAATTTGATTTCGGCTGAATGATTTCGTTGAAATTTTCTCTGCTGAATGCAGTGTCGCAATGTGCTATAAATTTTTGCCCAGTAGGGTTTAAACTGAGAAATTCCGACAAACGCAGCATGTCATTTAGTTTGGGAATATAGGCTTTAAGCGATTGTTTGGCAGCGGATTGAATTATCTTTTGACATCTTTCCAAATTGATATTTTTTCTTTCAGAATGAAAACATTTGATGAATGTAATCTCATCGATTCCGATTTCCACCGCTTTTTCCAAAAAGAATTCCGTGCGATCCATGTTTTTGGTCGGACTGATGGCAACATGAAGGTGATAGGGTCTTTTTTCAAAATTTTCTTTCAACTCGGAAATTTCAATTTCCACCGATTTTGGACTAATCAAAGTAACGATTCCACGAACCATATTTCCCGAACCATCGGTCACATGAATTTCCTGCCCGGTTTTGCCACGCAGAACTTTGGTAAAATGCCGGCTTTCTTCTTCCGACAACAAAGCTTTGTTTCCCTTGATTTCCCCGATAAAAAGCTGCATCAGAATTGGTATTTTGCGATGGAAGGAGCTGTGATTTCAGCAAATTTCTCTTTTTCAAATTTCAAAGCACCCGTCATTGCAATCATAGCCGCATTGTCGGTAGTGTAAGTGAATTTGGGAATAAAACATTTCCAATCTTTTTCTTCTTCCAATACTTTCAATTTTCTTCTGATTTCAGAATTAGCGGAAACACCGCCGGCAATGGCTAACTGCCGGATTCCGGTTTGTTGGGCTGCTTTTACCATTTTCTCTAAAAGAATATCCACAATGGTTAGCTGTATGGAAGCGCAAAGATCATTCAGGTTTTCATGAATAAAATTCGGGTTTTTTGCAGTTTCTTTTTGAATAAAATACAAGATTGCGGTTTTCAATCCGCTGAAACTAAAATTCAGGCCCTCCACTTTGGGTTTTGAAAACTTGAATCTATCGGGATTCCCTGTCTTTGCTAAGCGGTCGATAATCGGTCCTGAGGGATAATCTAAACCCAAAATTTTTCCGGCTTTGTCAAATGCTTCACCTGCGGCGTCATCAATGGTTTCTCCAAGAATTTCCATTTCGAAATAATCGGAAATTTTCACGATTTGCGTATGCCCACCACTAACTGTCAAACACAAAAACGGAAATTTCGGTGCCACATCATTGGCATCTTCAATAAAATGCGCCAAAATATGTGCCTGCATATGATTGACTTCAATCAGCGGAATGTCCAAAGCCATGCTCAAGGATTTCGCAAAACTGCTACCAACAAGCAGCGACCCCATCAGTCCCGGTCCCCGCGTGAAAGCGATGGCTTGTAAAGCCTGTCTTTCAATCCCGGCTTGTCGCAATGCCTCATGCACCACCGGAACGATATGCTGTTGATGCGCTCTGGAAGCAAGTTCCGGCACCACGCCACCGTAATTCTGGTGTATTTTTTGATTGGCTATGACATTGGACAGAATCCGATTGCCTTGAATCACGGCTGCGCCGGTGTCATCACAGGAAGATTCTATGCCAAGAATTATTGGGGAAGCATCCATGTTTATTGTTGCTGAAATTGATTAATTACCCGTAATTTTGACACAAATATCGGAATATAAAATTGAAAACATTAAGAAGAATTGGCAGAATAATTTTAATCCCGGGCATCATCCTGCTTGCTCTGCTGCTGACTTTGATGATAATCATTCAGTTGCCCGCCGTGCAAACCAAACTTGGGCAATATGCCGTTACCAAACTCAATGAGGAATTCGGTACTGAAATGAATGTTGAAAGAATCCGGATTGATTTCCTTGGCGATGTAAATCTTTACGGCGTTTCGGCCATCGATAACCATCAACTCAAATTCATCGATATTGACCGGATTCGGGTCAAACTCAGTTTCTTGGGATTGCTAAGAAATCCGGATAAAATCACAATCAAACAGCTGACATTGCATCAACCTAAAATCCAGGTGATTACTTATGAAAATGACAGTACCAGCAACTTTATTCGGTTGATTGACAGTTTTTCAAGTGATAAAGAAAAGGAAGAATCCAATTTTGTATTAAGGGGAAATATTCTTATCCAAAACGGAAATTTATTGATTCAAAATCAAAATTTAGAAGATTATCGCCAGAATTGGGTAGAGGCAAGAAATCTCAATATCACCATCGATAATTTCAAGTTGGAGAATGATGATATTTGGGGTGATATAGTTGCCTTAAATTTTCACGGAAAACGAAAAGGGGAGGATTATGTGCTGAAAGATTTTTCGGGCAAAGTACATTATTCCGAACAGGAAATTCGGGTAGAGCAGTTGAATGTTGAAACGGCTGATTCCCATTTGAACGGACATATAGTATTGTTTTATGACCGTTCCGAAGATTTGGGAGATTTTGAAGATAAAGTCAACTGGGATTTGTATTTGGCGCAAGGTTCCAAAGTGAATTTCAAAGACATACGATATTTTGCAGATGATTTTGACAATAACAATTCCGTGGATATCATCGGAAAAGTTACCGGTACATTGAACAATATGAAATTCAATGATTTGCAACTGAGTGATGACGGGAATTTCATAGCCACCGATGCATTGCTGATTTCGGACATGACCAAGGGTGAAAATCTCCAAATTACTTCCAATTCCCTGAAAATCAAAACTTCTTATCAAAATTTAACCCAGCTGTTGCCGACATTTATTTCGGAATATATTCCTGATTTTCTGACCCGCTTCGGTACCATGGATTACAACGGGAATTTCAATTTGGATTCCGACCACATTGATGTGAATGGCCGCGCCATCACGGCATTGGGTATGGCGGACATGAAAGTGAAATTAGAAGATTACAGCAACCATCTGAAATACAGCGGCACGCTGATGGCGGATAATTTGGATTTAAAGAAAATTTCGGAAGTGGATGAACTTGGATTTGTGAAAGGAACTTTGCACTTCAATGGGCAGGGAACGGATTTGAAATATCTAAAAATCAATGCCGACAGCAAATTAGATTATTTGGAATTGTTGGGCAAAAGATTTCACAACGTGACAGTTGACGGAGTGTTGGACAAGCAGCGGTTCAATGGTTTGCTTTCTGTTTCAGATTCGCAGTTCAACGGGAATTATGACGGGATTTTTGACTTTTCGAAAAAACCTTACAAACTAAATTTTAAATCCGACATCCGGCATATCAACCTTGATTATATGGGATTGACCAAAAATATGAATGCCCGGGTCAGCAGTCAGGTTTCGGGAGATTTCACATTCAGCAATTTGGATGATTTTTTGGGGGAAATTGTTTTGCGCAATTTGCATTTTGAATCCAAAAATGACAAAGTAGATTTGAATTACGCCCAATTGAATTCTACTATCCGTGATGACGGAAAATGCTTGGAATTAAACATTCCGGGCTATCTGAACGGAGAGATTAACGGAAATTTCAAATTGGGACAATTGCCGGATGCCATCATGAATTCCGTTGGAGAAAACGCACTTGTGAATTACAAGAAGAAAAAGGTGGATAAAAATCAGGCGTTTAATTTTCATTTCGCAGTGGAACAGGATTTGTTCAACTTCTTCGATCCGAGAATTCAAATCGCGCCGGGTACCTTATTGGATGGAGCCATCAATACTACTGAAAATCGGTTGATTGCGGATTTGAAAACTACACAAATCGGGTTTGGCGAATTTACAGCTTTCAATCCGGTGGTCAATGTTGATACTTCCAAAGAAATCAAATCGATTTTCATCCAGACCGACAGCTTGAATTTGCAAAATACAATGCTTTATAATCTGTCGATGCATACGGATCCGCACCCGGATTCTTTGTTTATAAAAACCGATTTCCAAATGAGCAGAGAATTTCCGGTTGATTTTGATTTGACATTGTACCAAACCACAGATTCGGATAAAAATCTGATTTTCGGATTTGCGCCTTCAACCATCGAAATCGACCAAAACATTTGGCATCTAAATCCTGAAAACAACAAGGATTCTAACCGTGCGATTGTAAATTTTGACAAGAATTATTACGAACTCCAAAAATTATCTTTGGTTTCCGATGATCAAAGCTTGTTTCTGGATGGCTATTATGCGAATAATGCGGATTTTAAAGTCAATGCCAATTTGGAAAATCTGAAACTTTCCAAAATCATTCCCGGCTATGTTTTGGGCGATTTGAAAGTGGATGGCATCGCCAACGGAAATATTGACATCATCCGCACGAAAGAAGAGTTGAAGCCGTTGATGGCTGTGAAAATAGATGAATTATCAATCGGAGAATATGAACTCGGTGTGCTGAATGCCAATGCGGAATACAATGTGAGTGAAAAGGTTTTTGACCTGAACATCGCCTTAGAACAAGCGCAAATGCAATCGTTGCTGATAGCTGGTTATATCGACAACAAACCCGAAAAACCTGTAATGAATGTGGTAGCAAATGCAGATGAATTACAGCTGAAATTTTTGGGGAATTTCCTATCCGCAGCCATGAGCAATATCCGTGGATTGGCTTCGGGTGAAGTTCGGTTTACAGGGCCTGTGGATTCACCGGATTTCTCGGGAACGCTCAGTATAGAGGATTTGGGCTTTAAAGTGGATTTTCTGAATGTGGATTATCATTTCAGTGGGGTCAATACCGTTCCGGTTTTCAAGGAAAGCGGCGGACAGGGTTATATCGGTTTGGATGATGTGGTTTTTGCAGATTCAAAATATGGTACTATGGGCGAAGTTTCAGGGCAAATTCTTTTCCGGGATTTCGCAACTTGGTTTCTGAACCTTTCTTTCAATACCAATAACTTGTTGGTAATGGATACCGGCCCCAAACAAAATGAATTGTTTTACGGAAAAGTATTCGGACAAGGAGCATTCGAACTTTTTGGTCCGCCAGAAACTTTGGATATTTCAGCGAATGCCATCATCAACGAGGGAACAGAATTCACCATCAACACCGGTGCAACCAAAGTTGAATCCAAAAACAGTTTGGTCCGATTCATTCCCGAGGCGGAAGAAAGTGTAGAGAAAAAGCAGGAAGGACCGAAAGGAATTACCATCGACCTGAATGTTACCGCTGATCCAAAATCCACGGTCAATCTGATATTTGATCCGGTTTCCGGAGATATGGTGACCGCCAACGGTTCTACCCGCGATATGCGATTCCGGATGAATCGCGCAGGAAGTATCTCATTGGAAGGAGTTTACACCTTGGAATCTGGAGAATATAAATTCAGGCAAGTTCCATTTTTCACAAGGAATTTTGCAATTCGTCCTGGTAGTTTTGTAAGTTTCGATGGCGGCGGTCCCTTTGATGCAACCATGGAAATCACCGCCAATTACCAGCGTACAGTTTCCAATGTAGGCGAATTTTTGGGTGCCGGATACAGTCAAAATTACGATGTTGTTCTCGGCATCCTGATCAGTGAATCGCTGAGAAATCCAAAAATGGATTTCACCCTGAACATTCCGAAAGGCGGTACCGACGTGCAATCTTTGTTGGATTACAAGTTCAATATGGATCCGGATGACAAGATGATACAATTTGGTTCCATCCTGCTCTTCGGACAATTCATGACCAACACGGAAAGTGTATTTACCGGAGATGCCGTTTCCACGGGTGCGGGTATTGCCATCCGTCAATTGGGCGGGATTATCAATGCCATGATGGATTTGGAAGGCGTAACCCTAATTACTGATTTTGTGGCCGGTTCTCAAATGAGCGGTACCACGGATATTTTCAAACAGGGAGTTGCCGTGAAACTGAATTCCAGATGGACGATTAACGGGATGGTGGGCGTGCCGGTCGGGGATAATTACAACAACATCACGACCACGGGCGAATTAGAAGCGGAATGGGATGTTTCGCAGATGAATGATAAAAGTATCGTCGTGGATTTCTTCACCCGACCTGCGGATTTCGGAATTCAGAATTTCGGTGGTTCGGGCAATTATCAGAGTTTTGGTGCGGGGATAACTTACAAAAGGTCATTTGATCGTTTTTCAGAAATTTTTAAGAAACCAAAAAGCAATACCCCGATTCTTCCTCTAAGTTCAGAGCCATTTGAAAATCCTGCACAGGATTCTATTCCGAAACAGGAAAACAAAGAATCCGAAACTCCGAAAGACAGCTTGCCCGAAAAGCCAATCGGTCAAAATAAACCGCTCAAAAAAGAACGAAAAACCAATTCATTGGTGAGGTTTAAGTAGAAAAGCCGGAAAATGCAACGACAAACCCTAAAAATCCAAATGATGAAAAAAGCAGTATTGACAATCCTACTCACAGCCTTGGTGCAGTTCGCTTACGGACAATCCGATAAAATCAAAACCGCTGAAATCCGGACAGAAATCCATTGCGACCATTGTGCCGACTGCAAGACCTGTGATGAGAATATTTATGCCAAAATCAAACGCAATAATCCCGGGGTGCGAAGCGTGAAAATCGATGCGAAAAGCAACCTTATCACCGTGAAATACAATGCTGAAAAAACCAATCTTGAAGCCATTGAAAAAGCAATAGCACAAGCCGGTTACCAAGCCAATGAACTGCCACCGACAGCAGCAGGCTATGAAAGTTTGGACAGTTGCTGCAAAGTGAAGTGATGTATGGATAGAGCTTAGGTGAATGTGAAATTTACCCAAGCGGGTATTTGCCCATCATATTCAAACTATAAATTTTTTAATACCGCACTCATTTTCGATTCTGAAAATGCTTCAACTCCAACTAATTGGGTGAATCCAGCAATGTTGAAATTTGCTAAATGAGCTTTGTTTTTTTGGACTTGATCTCAATTAGAAAACAAAAATCAAATCCATCGCTTTCTAATTCTGTCAACAGCTATTCTCGTTTTTCAACATTATCTTTAGAATCCTCTTTTCTATAAGCAGAAGCACTTTCCAATGCTTTGATTGCGATTGATTGCACTTGCTCGCTTGCAGTATCCGATTTTCTGTTCAACGAAGCAATCAGCTGTTCTTGTTCTTTGATTTTTCCTTCTAATGAAGTAATTGTATGTTGCAACAATCTAATTTCGCCAACATTTTCTTTTTCATAGAGTTCTTTCTCAAATTTGAATTGGGTTGTTAATTGCTCAGTCAGGATGCGTTTTGCTTGTTCTATTTCTTTATTCAAAAGCGTAGGGAATTCCGCCACTTTGCTTTTTAATTCTTCTAACTCAGCCTCCCTTTCCATCAGCGTTTTTTCTCTGTCATTCAACTCTTTTTCCACGCGGGTCTTCATTTCCGCCAAAACTCTTTCTTGAGTTTCTTTGTTGTTTTGGTAAGTATCTTCTTCTTTTTTGCGAGTCAAAGAAAGGTTGTATTGATATTCTTCTTCCTCTCTTTTTATATTTTTCTTACGAATTTCATCTTCTTCTTTCCATCGTTCATTTCTTTCTTTTTGTTCTTTTTCCCAGATCAGTTGTTGATTTTTAATGTCTTCATCAAACTTCGATTTTCTTAGCGTCATTTCGGCATCAAACTCTTCCTTCTTAGCTTTATTGGCAGCAATCAGTACGGACAAGGAATCAGCATTGGCGCGAATGCCATATAAGTCTTCAAGGTTTTCAGTCTCAAAGCGAATGGCTTTCTGAAGTTTTTCTAATTTTTGAAATTCTTGCAACAAGCCTTCTTCAATTTTATCAATCGAGTTTGCAATTTCTAATTTAATATTCGCCAATCCTTTGACAACGCTTTCGGGGCTAAAACCTGTAGCTGCTTTGATGGTTTCTGCTTTTTGTTTGAGTACTTCCATTTCTTTGGGTTGTTTTGTTTCGGTTTTTGTTTTTAGCAATTCCTCGTAAGCTTCCAAAATTTCTTTTTTGGTGTTAGTCATTGTCGGTTTAACTATTTCTTTCATTTTTAGATTTTTAATATTTTCAGTTACAAATTTACAATTTACAGATACGCCAATTTATGTTTTTCCATGTTTTTACTCTCAACTTTATACCAATCAAACAGTGCTTTCTTTTCAACTGACGGTAGTAGGTCATTCTGCAACATTTCCTCTAACTTATCTATTGCCTCGTCGTACATTACTTGAACATCACCATCGTAGTAAAACTGCTCATCCCATACTTCCGGAATTATTTCAATCATGTCCTTACAAATCTGCACAGCTATCTTCGTATTTCCGAATTTCAGAAAATAATCAATATCTTTCAAAATCTCTTCTAAATCCGCCCTTACATCTTCCGCATCAAACCCATCATCATCCCATCTGTCGTAGCGGTTTCCGGAAGAATATGGATTGTTAATAAATGCCGCCCTAATCAGGGAAGGATAATCCTTTATTTTGTCTTCTTTTAATTTAGCAGGATTAAACTGCTCTTTAATTAACTGAGCGAAAGTCGGATTGGAATTTGCATATTCCAACAGCCATTTTTTTAAAATTTCAGAATCAGTTTTTCCGATAATTTCTTTTAAATTGTTTTTTTTCATTATGTAATTTCAACATTTCGTTCACAAATCTAAGCAGCTATCTTCCCAAATTCAAAGAACCGCTTGAATTTTTGTTTAAAATTTTAAGTTCAGGGTTTATCCCGAATATTGAAATGAGTTGCCTTAACAATAACTCGTTGTAATACAGTGTTTAATGTCTTTTGTCATAAAGGTAACTTCCTCGTTCGGGCTTTGTCTTTTTCTGGAATTCGATGTGCGATTTTTACAATATTAATGGCTGTTGGCGAACTATTCCAATGAAATTCCAACTATTTTCTAATTCGTGTTTCACAGTAATTCAAGCTTGTGAACTATTTGACTTGGATTTTTATAAACAATACGTCCTCCCAAGTCCTTCCAAAGGAGGAAGTTGAACAAATCGGTGCGATTAAGAGCGAGGCAGTTCTTTCTCATTTTTTTAGAACTTTGAGAGTTTCAATCACCATATTACAAGCGATAAAGATGCTTGGAAAATTCAACCGAAAGACATCGGGGAATGGGTATTGGACTTATTGAAAATGAATCCGAGATTTTGCCGAGTAAAATCGAAATTTGTCCGAAGCGTCCGGATTTAAATAGAATTTGATAAAGAATTCATAGCGAAATCAATAATTTTTCACGGCGAGGGCTCCTACATATTTTCGTCCATCACTCAATTGGATGATGTACCAATAGGAACCGGATTTCACGGCTCTTCCCATATAAGTGCCATCCCAGACTTCTGAATTTTTATGGTTGAGTTGATCCACAAAAAGTTTTCCGTATCGGTCAAAAATCCGAATATTTACATCGGGATAATTACTGATTCCTCTGATGACCCAAGTATCATTTATACCATCTTTATTAGGCGAAATGAAATTAGGAATTGCAAGAACCCCAAAGTTTTCTTTGAGTGAAATACATCCTTTTCCATCACGCACATACACGGAATAATCGCCCGGAATGAGTCCATGAAATACATTAGAAGATTGCCAAAAAATACCATCGAGACTGTATTCAAACACAGGAGTTCCATTGGCGTGAATGGTGGCTGTTCCATCACCTGAAATAACAATTTCATGGATTGTTGGAATTTCACTGTAGGAAATTGTGAAGAAATCTTCAAATTCACAATTCTCCTCATTGGTGACCGTTACGGAATATTGACCAGGAACGGAAATCTCTACCGTTTGTTGATCAAGTGGTTGATTTAAATCACTTCCTTGAAGTCCATGCCATTGATAGGAACTGAATCCCGAACCGGCGTCCATAAGATGAAAGGAATCAGGACAAATTTCATAATCGAGCAAATCAACAAATGGCAATTCATTTAAAATCAACTGATAAGAAACAATCTCAATATTAGCCGGTTTCACTTACAGATATTCGTATTATGACGACAATACACCTGCCACTTTTTTGTCTGAGAGCTCAGAAAACAATGCCAATCACACCCATTTGCCCGGCTTGTTTTTGCAAGATGAAATCAGCATCAATGAACAGAATAAATTGTTATTGGGGGTTCGTTATGATTATCATTCTATTCACGGAAACATACTTACTCCACGGATCAATTACAAATGGAATTCACACGATAAAAACAATGTGCTGAGACTCAGTTTTGGAAATGGATACAGGGTGGCGAATGTATTTACCGAAGACCATGCTGCCTTGACGGGTTCCAGAGATTTGGTTTTTATTTCTGATTTGAAACCTGAGACTTCTTGGAACGGAAATATCAATTTTGTCAAAAGGATTTTTCCGGGAAATGGCATGCGCCTTGGCTTGGATGCGTCTGCATTTTACACCTATTTCACCAATAAAATCATTGCGGATTATGAAACCGATTCCAATAAAATCATTTATGACAATCTGGACGGTCACGCCGTTTCAAAAGGCATTTCATTGAATGTGGATTTGGATTTGAGAAACGGATTGAAGTTTTTGCTGGGAGGTACTTACATGGATGTTTACAGCAAAGAAGAAGGTGTCAAAAGCAGACAATTGTTTACAGAGCGATTCACCGGCGTTTGGAATGTTTCCTATTCAATTTCTTCTCTTGGGATTTCGATGGATTATACAGGAAATATTTATAGCCCTATGCGTCTTCCATTGTTGAGTGAACTTGATCCGAGAAGTGAATATTCACCTTGGTGGAGCATTCAGAACATTCAACTGACCAAAAAGTTCAACAATGGTCTTGAAATTTATGGAGGTGTTAAAAATTTATTGAATTGGACACCGGCGAAGGGCAATCCTTTCATCATTGCCAGGGCCCATGATCCATTTGACCAAAATGTGATTTTTGATGAGAACGGACAAGCAATGGTTACACCGGAAAATCCTTATGGATTGACCTTTGATCCGACTTTCGTTTATGCGCCCAATCAAGGAATTAGAGGGTTTTTAGGAATTCGATTTACATTGGATTGATATGAATTTATTTTTTAAAATAACAAGTCTTTTGTTGCTCCTGATGTCGGTTTCAATCCCTGCACAACTTCAGAAGCATTCTTTTGAACAACTTGAAGAGCTGCAAGAAACGGAAAAACGGAAAATGGTGATTTTCATTCACACCGACTGGTGCAAATATTGTCAATGGATGAAAAATACTACTTTTAAGAATGCGCAAATAATTTCGATTTTGAATGAGAAATTTTGGTTTGTCGATTTAAATGCCGAACACAAAAACGACATTGTTTTCAAAGGTCATACCTTTAAATTCAATCCAACGGGAAGAAATACAGGCCTTCATGAACTGGCAGAAGAATTGGCTAAAATCAATGGCAAATTGGCTTTTCCGACCATTTGTATTTTGAATGAAAATTTTGAAATTATTTTCCAAACCGGTGAATTTCTCGATTCAACGCAATTCTTTAAATTGTTAAAAGAAGTTTTGGCATTGTCAATTCAAAATGCAAACAAATAACTGACAATCAGTGGGTTATATTACCGGTGATTTTATTGAAAAGATTGATTGATTTCTTGTAGTTTCTCATTCCCCGGACACAATGTTTCTTGACTGAGTTGATTGAGCGGAATGTCGGAAGTATTCAAAATCTGGTGCAAATCTTTTGGTTCTCTATTGATGTACAACAAACCGGTCAGTACTTCTTGATTTTCTTCTGCTTTTTTCAATGCGCTGATGGCCGACAGTCGGTCTTCGGGATTCCAATCATTGTCGATTTTATGAAATTTCAAAACGCTGCCGTCGTGCATTTCAATGTGGCTAACTTCTCCTTCGGCATAATCTTGATGAATGGGCTCCATTTCCGGAACGAAATCCGCTTTGCCGGTACAAATGGAATGTTCTCTCACAAATTGATAAGATTTTGTGGAACCTTTGTTATTGTTGAATGTTACACAAGGCGAAATGATATTCAAAAACGCAAAACCCGGATGATTCATGGCAGCTTTCATCAAAGGAATCATTTGGTCCTTGTCGCCCGAAAAACTTTGTGCCACAAAAGAGGCACCCAATTCTATGGCCAAACTTGCCAAATCAATTGGCGGAAAAGGGTTAACACTTCCGGCTTTGCTGATTGAACCCACATCTGCAGTGGCAGAATCTTGTCCTTTGGTCAGTCCATAAACCCCATTGTTCATACAGATATAAACCATGTTCAGATTTTTTCGGATGACATGCGCAAACTGTCCCATGCCGATGGAAGCCGAATCTCCGTCGCCCGAAACACCGATGTACAACAAATCCCGATTGGCCAAATTGGCACCCGTAGCCACCGCCGGCATTCGTCCGTGAACAGAGTTGAAACCATGCGAATTGCTCAAAAAATAAGTCGGTGTTTTGGAAGAACAGCCTATCCCCGAAAGTTTGGCGACTTTATGCGGTTCTATGTCCAATTCAAAACAAGCCTGCACAATGGCCGCACTGATGGAGTCGTGGCCGCAACCTGCACAAAGCGTGGACAATGCACCTTCGTAATAAGCAGAAGTATATCCTAATTTATTTTTGGGTAAATCCGGGTGTCTGAATTTGGGTTGAATGTATGTCATGATGATTTTTTAATTTATACAAGGCTTAACGGCGTTTGATTATTCAAATAAAGTGAATTTAACTGAAATTTAAAAACTAAAGATTTGATTCTCAAATTTAGTGAAAATGTTTTAATCATTTCCTTTATTTTTATCCTTCTAAAAACTTTGTGATGTCTCCAATCAAGAATGTGCTTGTCTTTTTTATCCGTTGGCTAAAGCCAACGGCAATAGCTTGATACTCTGATTGTAATAAAATAAAAAAAGCAAGAAAATATTACCGTCCACTTCAGTGGACGGACAGAAAATCAAGCCTACCTCTTAAAAAACTTCTACTTTCTCTTTTTTGATTTGTTCGAGGAAATACTGAGGACGGAGTCCGGTTTCGGTCATAAAAGCGTCGGAAAAATGTCTGTATCCGGAAAATCCGCAAAGGGCTGCAAGAGTTTTAATGGTGTATTCACGATATTCGGGTTCGTTTTTTAGAAGTTCAATGACATATTCGATTCGCAATCCGTAAAGATAAGACATGAACCCTTTGCCTTTTTGCTCATTAATGATTTTAGATAGATAGCTGCGGTTGGTTCCGAATTTTTTAGCCAAATGATTCAAATCAACTTTGGGATTTAGAAATTCCTTTTCATCTTCAAATTTTTGTAATCTATGAAGAATGGTTTCAACCACTTCGGATGGAATTTCTTGTTTTTTGGAAATTTCGTTGGTTCTTTCCTTTGTGACGACAATCCTCTGTTCCGGGTCAGTCGAATTCATCAATGCATCAAACCTTTGCTGCAACAGTGCCTTTTCTTTGTTGGTTTTACGAAATTTCTTAAAGAAAAAGAAAATAAAACCCAGCAATGAAATCAACAGCCCCATCCCAATATAATTCCAATTATTAAACCTGCGTTCCAACCGGCTCTTTTCTTCTTCCAAGCGTTTGGTATCATACCCGGTTTTTAGCGTATAAGCGAGACCCTGTAGATTATTGGCATTGATTTGATCGGCACTCAGCAATTGGTTGATATAGTACAATTGCTTGTCTTTGTCGTCTGATTCCCGATAATAATCAATCAGCCATTCATAGCTTCCTCTTGCCCGGGGATTGAGAAAACCGTTTTTTACAAACAAACTGTCAACCCGATAAAAGCTCTGTAATGCTTTCTGTTTATTTCCGGAATCTGAATAAGCCAAGCCGAGATAATAGTACGCCTTCTGTACCACATCAAAATCATTCAGGTTTTCCAATGTGGGAAGAGCCTTTTCGATATAATCTGAAGCCATTTTATAATCTCCGGCAAAATATTGATCGATTCCTGCTGCGAGGTTAAAATAATATATCTGATATTTTTCCCCCTGCTCTGTGGCTTTATGTAAACCAAGCAGATTGGTGGTGGCGGCTTGCTTGTATTCGCCGGTCTGCTGATAAACTTCCCCCAAACGATACAGACTGCGCAATAGCATCAAACGATGATTGATCTCATCAACACTTTCAAAATATAACTTTGTCGTTTCAAAATCCTGCATAGCTTCATCATAATGCCTGAGATAAAGTCTTAACACTCCGATAACATAAATCACTTTATGTTTGATATAGAGATTCTTTGAGCTTTTTAAAATGCTGTCTGCCTGTAAATATTCATTCAAAGCATCCTTATATTGACGGTAATCATAATAAAAACCACCTTTGAGATAATGCGCATTTCCAATGTAGTTAACATCTCCTGTTTTCATTGCTGCCCACAGCGCGCTGTCAATATATTTCTGATCAAATTCAGGATAATGAAATACAGCAAGTTCATAAGCATCATAAAGACTTTTATGGTTTTCTGATCGCTTATTGTTTTTGATGAGTGCATCTATGTATATTCTAACCAGCTTTGAACCTTTCTCAAACCCAAGGCTGTCTATTTTAGAAATCAAGTAGCGGTTGGATTTGTCGCTCAGCGAATCTGTTTTCTGTCCAAAAATCTGTAGGCTCAAACAAAAAAGCAGGGAAAAAGCGATATTTTTCAAAAATCCCGTCATACGGATTGATCAATGTGTATTACATATACATCAATTTAAGGCTAAAATTAAAGGTTTTTTACGAATTGCCAAAATTTCTTTAACATTTCTTTATTTCATTAATAGTCAGTTTGATTCAGCAGGTATCAATATGTGCATATTGATCAATATGCACATAACATTGACGAATCCGCACCATGAAAATTTGCTTTGAAGAACCTTCTTTAAATAATTTTAAGAAAGAAAATTTAAGAAGAAAATAAATTAATTCAAAACAATAAAAACCTAAAAGAGATGAAAAAAATTATATTAATGTGCGGATTACTAATCGGGATGATGAGCTGCCTTGAGAACGAGGAATCTTATGAACCACAAAGTATGAATCATCCTTATGATTCTAATTTTTATCAGAAGGAAATGACTGTCCCCGGAGATACCATAAAATCAAACAACCCGACCGGTACGGATGGAGAGGATGATGACCCTCCTAAAACAGAAATCGGAAATAATACAAAGAAAGAAAAACAAAATGACAGTATAATAATCATACAGCCATAGAAAATATTGTATAGCTATAAATTGCGGAACGGGTTTCCTTAAACGACCCAAAGAAAAAAAATGAAAAGGACGGGAAGAGCCGATGCCCGGGAAAGAAGGTGGAAACAAAGTTGTAAAAACAAAAATATAAAGATTGCGGTAAAAATTAGCTGTAAATCTCTGCCGACCGTCTAATGTCATCCACATTATGGAATAGAAATTTAAAGACGAGACCCGCACAGTATGAAGATTTTATACCGCAGAAGGGCAAATAAATATTTAATTAACTTTTCCAAAGCCATAGAATTGCCCGATTATGGTAGCGGATTAACAAAAAGACATAATATGAAAAAATTAATTAGCTTTTCACTAATGATTTTTGGATTTGGTTTAGCCACATTTGCTACTTCAACTCCAGCAAAGGCCCAAGTATTTGAAACTTGTCTTGGAGGTAAGAATACTTGTATGGAGCATTCTTCTGGTGTTTATATTAAAATTACTTTTCCAACCCCCGGAGAATAAACAGGTATAAAAGGATAGGGTGTAGTCATATATGATTTTATTTATGAATCTTGACACACCCTTTTAACAAATTATAATTCATCAAAATTATATGGCTAATGAAAGCTATAAATATCATCAGACAATTAAAGTAATTTTTGTCAATTGCTCAATATTGTTTTTATCATACTCACTATTTGATAAAATTTTAAACTATTATGATTTAAAATACAGTATTGCAAATGTAGGAACATTTAATGAAATTGAGGTAGAATTGATTGCCATTATTACCGTATTGTTAGAGTCTGTAACTCTAATTTTGTTAATTTTCAACTACACAAAAGGACTCGTTATGTTATTTATGGTTTTTACAGTATTTACAAGTTATATCATTTATTTAAAGATAATTAATAAATATCTTATTTGTGGATGTGGTGGATTCTTAAATGGGCTAAGCTTCAATTCGCATTTGTTAATAAATATGGTTATATTAATTGTAAGTCTATATTTTATATTAAAAAGACAATGAAAAGATTTAACAATAAATTTTGGATATTTGTAATAGTTATATCAGCACTATATCTATTTTTCAAATATTTTGATTTCACTCCTAAAAGGAAAGACATTCAAAGAATCTATTCAAAAAGTGATATTTCAATCAATAACATTAAACAAATTGATTATATATTATATAATAATTTTTCATTTAATTTTGAACAAGGATATTTCATCAATTATAGCGAAAAACAACGGAATGATGACCCTATTTATTATAGTATATTTGAATTAAATTCTGGGAAAAAAATAAAAGAGGATTCTATTTGTTATCAAAAATTTAATCGAATTGAGTCTTTGGAAAATGAACTACTGTTTTGCATTGGAAGAAGTGGACAATCTTACATATATAATTTATCTACAAAAACATCAGAAGAGATAAGTATTACCTATAGCTATATCTTTAAAGGAGTATTATTCTCAAAGTATAATAAAATTATATATCTTGGGGAAGTTGAAATTGATCAGGAATTTGTTACAGGTTTTTTCAATTATGATTATAAAAAACAAGAAGTTAAGATAATTTATGTTTTAGAAAAAAATCAACAATCAAAAGCTAAAAATAATAGGTTAAAATATTGGGGATATTTCTCACCCCAAGAAAGATATATTGGTTATACTTTTAATATGCTTCCCAAAATAGCTATAATTGAATCAGAAAGTTTTCAATGGTATAATTTAATTTATTCAATAGATAAAACCAATCCACCTGTTATAGGAAACTATCAAGATTCTTATTTCTATAGATCAAGTATCCCCTCAAACCAAGGGTTCTTTATATCAAAAATTAATAATAAAAGTAACATTTCATTAATTCCAATATTAAATCAATATCCCAATAATAAGTTAATTTTGGATAGCTATAATAACAAAGGGCAATACATCAATTCATTCGAAATACCTCTTAATAATTTCAACAATAGTTTTATTGACTATGCCATATCTATAAACAATAAAATCTACCTGATAGGGTTCAATCATATTTTAACAATAAATAATTAATAATGAGAAAAATTATTTTTTTATCTTATCTGATTATGATAACTTCCTGTTTATTTGCTCAGGAAATAAATCAGCATTTAGAAATTGACTATGAAATGGTCATGGAAATTGATCCTGAATTTGTTGTTAGCCAGATTCCTTACGAGTATCGCAAGCAATTTGGAGAATTAATTCGGGAAGAATTAAAGGAGGGAATTATCACAGAATACAAATTAAAAACAGATGGTAAAATCTCTATATATAAACTTCAAGAGAAGATTAATAACAGTCAAACAGTATCTGGAACCTTAATTAATCAGATTATGGAAGCAGATAAATTACCCATTTATAAGCTTTTAGAAGAAAAATTATTTCTCAAAGAATATGAATTCAATCAAAAAAAATATCTTGTACGAGATAGTTTGAAAAGTTTTAATTGGAATATCTCAAAAGAAACAGAAGAAATTGAGGGATATCAAACATTCAAATCGGAAGGAACAATCTCCGATTCTATAAAGGTAATAGCTTGGTACTCACCGAGGGTACCCTATAAAGATGGACCTGATGAGTTTTGGGGGCTTCCTGGAATGATTCTCAAAATACAGTATGAAGCAGGAAATAATCTGCATACAATTACCGCAAAGAATATCACTGTAAAAGAGAATAAACTAATAATTAAGCTTCCAAAGAATAAAGATTTTTTCACTTTAGAAGAATATGAATCAATTATAAAATCATTTTTTGAAAAAAGAAAAGAAATGAATTACGGTGGTGTAGATAAAAACTAGTTTGTGATAGGCAAATAGTTAGTACACTTAATTTAATCAAAGAATAAATAAATGTTTAACCCAAAATATTATAAAAATGAAAACAAACTTAATTGCAATTCTGACCTTTATAAGTTTTGTTGCTATAACAGCTTGTAATGATAATGATGGTTTTACTTCTCAAACTGTTGATTCTGAAGTTGTAGCGAAAACCTTTATCGCTTCCGGTAACGGATATTCAAACCTCCATTCTGTTTTATATTCGCAGAATGAATGGGATATTCTACTTAATTCACTTGAAGGACTTGGGGTTAATACGGAATATATCATAGATGCTGAAAATCAGGAAATTGATTTCAATAATTTTCAGTTAATAGCTGTGTTTTATGATGGAATAACAAGCAGCGGAACAACGATTGACATCACAAATATAACTGAGAATGAAAACGAAATTGTGGTAACGGTTGAAAACCTGCATATCGGTACGACTACGGATGTTGCCCAACCGTTTGAAATCGTGAAAATCCCCAAAATTGACAAGCCGGTAGTATTTGAATGATTTCAAAATAAATGAAAACTGTCCGATAAGAGGTGTTATTGGGCAGTTTTCTTTTTAGAAATATATTTTCGGGGATGACAGATGAAGGAATTCTCTGGAATATCTGACTCAATCACCTATCAATCCGGTCATTATATTGTAACTTTGGTTTGTGACGGGCAAATCATAAATTCCAAAAAACTTACTTAAAAATTAAAATCATGAAAAATTTATTATTAAGCCTATGTGTGTTCTTCTCATTAGCTGCCTGCAATGAGGATGAAAACAAAGAACAAGATTCCATGGTCATAGGAAGTTGGGTATTAACTGAAATATACGGGAGCGATGGAGGACAAGGTAGCTGGAATGGGGTTGAGAACGGATTCGTTTATACTTTCAACAGTGATATGACTTTTACCTCTACAAGGTTTTCGGAATGCACCTACGGGGAATATTCCGTTATAGATAATCTGCTGACGCTGAAATTTGGTTGTGAAGGGTTTGATACCGGCATTGAAAACTCACCGGGAACTTTCACTGAAAACATGAGTTTTGAAGGAGAAGTTTTGATTTTATCGCCCGATTATATGAATTGTGACGAAGGTTGCAGTTATAAATTCAAAAGGATTAAAAATGAATAATTTAATCTAAAGAATTCCCCGAGGCTTGCCTCGGGTTGTAGACAAGGAAAAGTTTGAAAAACGGATGGTTTTTCATAACGCTTTGAAAAAGCGTATATTTCGCGAGTGAAGGATGAACATATCTATAAGAGCCATAATAAGACTTTATTGCTGTATCATTTGGTTTTACCTTTGAAATATAGGCGGGATGTTTTAACAGAAGAATTGGGAAAAACTATGGTTTATATCTGCAAAGAAATATCAGAGCGTTAGTATCCACCCGACCAAGTACATCTTGTCTGTTCATCGGTTCGTCCATAGCTTTGGATAAAAATATAATAAATTATGGAAAAGCGCAAAGAAATGTTTGGGCTTGTTTCGCAATGGCAGGAAAGTGGA
>JBBAEI010000005.1:0-108475 GCA_041656055.1 Weeksellaceae bacterium | reverse complement strand
TGTACACCATCATTCAGCAGTTCTTCCGACTATATTGATGGCTTTGTGCTGGAAGATATTGAGAATATTGGAAGTGGATTCAGTCCAGGTGGTTACGGAGATTATACCGCTATGTCCACTGCTTTAGGAGCAGGTCAGGATTACACAGCATCCCTGACAAGTTCCTCTGGAGGTGGAACACATGCCGCGGCTGTTTGGATTGACTTCAACAATGATGGGACTTTTGATGTTTCAGAGAAAGTTGGATATACCAATGGAATTGGTGCCAGCCAGACTGTGGATATTGCATTGACCATTCCAGCCGATGCGCTTGCAGGCGAACATAGAATGAGAGTGCTTTACCAGTTTAATGTAACCGGTGAAAACCTTGATCCATGTGTATCTGCGAGTTATGGAGAAGGAGAGGATTATACAGTCAATATCATACTGCTTGATGGTTGTACAGAAGCCAATGCGGGAACGGTTGAAGGGCCTGAAAGCGTTTGTGCCAGCACAGAATTTACGTTGACTGCCGATGGGGCTTCCGCACTGGAAGCCGGTTTGAGTGGGCAATGGCAATCATCCGCAGATGGAGAGCTTTGGGAAGATATAGACGGAGAGACCGCTGCAACTTTGACAACCTCAATCGAGGAAGCAACTTGGTTTAGATATACCATGAGCTGCGAAAACGACCCGGATAATCCGGATACTTCCAATGAGGTTCATGTTACCCTAAAACCAGATACAGAATGCTATTGTATTCCGAGCTCAAATAATATAGAGCCGATTACTTATGTGAAGTTAGAAGAAATCGACAATACTTCATCAGCTGATACTTCATCACCTGCGTATGAAGATTTTACCGATATGATAGCCAGCGTTACTCCGGGGGAAACTTATACCATTACCTTGAAAGGAAATACGGATGGTGGTTGGACAAATTATTTCACCATATTTATTGATTACAACCAAAACGGTGAATTTGAGTCCACAGAAGTTGAAACAGCCGGTTCGATTAGTAATTCTACCGGAACTGATGACATGGAGCTTACGTATGATATACAAATTCCCATGGATGCAACACCCGGACTTACCAGATTGCGCATCAGGAAAAATTTCAGCACAGCGTATTTAGATCCTTGTACTACCAATGGTTATGGACAGACAGAGGATTATACAATCAATATCATACCGCTTGATGGTTGTACAGAAGCCAATGCGGGAACGGTTGAAGGGCCTGAAAGCGTTTGTGCCAGCACAGAATTTACGTTGACTGCCGATGGGGCTTCCGCACTGGAAGCCGGTTTGTGTGGGCAATGGCAATCATCCGCAGATGGAGAGCTTTGGGAAGATATAGACGGAGAGACCGCTGCAACTTTGACAACCTCAATTGAGGAAGCAACTTGGTTTAGATATACCATGAGCTGCGAAAACGACCCGGACAATCCGGATACTTCCAATGAGGTTCATGTTACCCTAAAACCAGTTACAGAATGCCATTGCGTTCCATCAACTTCAAGTGGTGCTACACATTACATCAATGATTTTACAACAACCGGCGGAACCGTAAATATCAGCAACCCATCCGGGGCAAGTCCAGAAGGATATACTGACTTTACAGGAATTCCAGGATTGACAGTCGTTCAGGGTAGTGATATAGGATACAGTATCGGGGTATCAGGAGGAAGTACTTATAGCAGGTCTATCTGGATTGATTATAACCAAGATGGTGTCTTTGATGCCACTGAACGGGTTGCTTTCACAGGATATACATCTCCACCGTTGATCGGCAACTTTACGATTTCGATGGATGCTCTTACGGGAACAACCAAAATGAGAATTATTGCAGCTTTTTCACCAAGCGATCCAAATGATCCTTGTGTTAATAGTGGTTCAGGTGAATACGAAGATTATTTGATTACAATTGAAGCAATTGAACAATGTTCAGGTCAACCTGATGCAGGAATTGCAAATTCTCCGGCGACTGTTGGGGTAGGAGAAACTTATACAGTTAGCGCAACTGATTATTCTATTGGTGCAGGGATTAGTTATCAATGGCAGTCCAATACAGATGGCGCAGGCTGGATCGATGAAGGTGAGGCATTAACTGCTTATCAGAACTATACGGCAACTGCACCGGAAACTAATGCAACTCAAATTCAGTGGAGATTGATGGTTACTTGCGACGCCGCACTAGAGACACCTTCATTCTCTGAGGTATCAACTACCGAAACGATAATAATCTATTGTACGCCTTCATTTAGTTCAACTTCTGACTATATTACAAGTTTTGGACTAGCGAATCTTCAGAATCCAGACAGTGGATTTAGTACAGGTGGTTACGGTGATTTCACAAGCATGGCTCCGGCCAATCTGTTTGAAGGCATTGAATCTACTGTTAATGTTTCAACATCTTCAGGCGTAGGAGGTCATGGTTTAGCAGTCTGGATAGACTAT
Source organism: Weeksellaceae bacterium (assembly GCA_041656055.1). Taxonomy (GTDB): domain Bacteria; phylum Bacteroidota; class Bacteroidia; order Flavobacteriales; family Weeksellaceae; genus Moheibacter. Next base: position 106,039 of record JBBAEI010000005.1, on the reverse strand, counting down.
AACAATAACGGAACCTTTGAATCTTCTGAATTGGTTGGTACGCTGAACTCTGTTCTACAAGATTCCGATGTTAGTATTGATTTCACACCTCCTGTAGGCTCATCCGGTTTACACCGTATGCGTGTGATTTATCAATGGAGCACTTTAGGATCGGCAATTAATCCTTGTGTTTCCGCTTCTTGGGGTGAAGCAGAAGATTATATGGTCAATATAGCTCCGCAACCGGAATGTCCTGACTTGACAGAAGCTCCTGCGAATGTAACTTTCGACGACAGCGTTTGTGAGGAAGGCTGTGAAGTGGGCGGTGGCGTGATTTATGAGCCAGCCGATATCACCATAGATTCTATATCCGGAGCCTGTCCGACCGGCTCATTCCTTGAATTTTCAACCGACAACGGGGTAACTTGGAGTACGGATATGCCGGAATACAATCAAACGGAATCCATGACCATTACCACGCGTTGTACTTGTGAAATTGACAATACAGTATTCAGTCCATCTTCTGAACCTGTAACGACCAATCCGGGCAGTTGTGAAATGCCTGATGCACCGGTGATTATCATCAGTGACAATGTTTGTCCTTCCACCGAAGGAAGCATTTCAGCCGATGCCGTAGGCGAAGGCTTTACCTTGGAATGGTCAACCGATATGGAAAACTGGACGATGGCTGCACCGGCTTATTCAGATACATCCTTTACAGTTTATGCAAGAATCGTCAATGACACCACGGGTTGTACAAGCGAAATTGCAGAAGCAGCAACTGCGCCTCAGGATTGTAGTGCTTTCTGTAGCGGTACACCGGAAGGAGGTATTGCCATGGCTACTCCGAACTCAGGCGAGCCGAATTCGACTTATTCAGTAATGGCAAGTGGCTATGCACAAGGCATAGGTTTGGAATATGCTTGGTATTTCAGTTTAGACAACGGCTCAAACTGGGAGCTTTATGGCAGCAGTGCTGACAGTTATTTTGATTTGGAAGATTTGACGGCACCAGCCGGTTATGACACCGAAATCAGATGGCGACTTGGGGTTTATTGTGAATTCTCTGAAAGTACAGGCTGGTCAACAGATGCTGTATTCACCACGAACAGTGAGCCTGCACCGACTTGTCCTGAATTAGCGGAAGCTCCGGCCAACGTTTCTTTTGAAGACAGCGTTTGTCAGGAAGGCTGTGAAGTGAGTGGCGGCATGATTTACGCCCCTTCAAGCGAAGCTCCGACAGATGCACACATCGAATATTCAACCGACGGCGGCACCACTTGGAGTACAGCATTGCCTGTTTACAATCAGACCGAATCAATGAGCATCATTACAAGATATGTTTGTGATTTGGATGCAAGCGTGGTAAGCCCATCTTCTGAGGCGGTAACCACCAATCCGGGCAGTTGTGAAATGCCTGATGCACCTGTGATTATCATCAGTGACAATGTATGTCCTTCCACCGAAGGAAGCATTTCAGCCGAAGCTGCGGGCGAAGGCTTCACCTTGGAATGGTCAACCGATATGGAAAACTGGACGCTGACTGCACCGGCATACTCGGATACAGGCTTTACAGTTTATGCAAGAATCGTGAATGACACCACGGGTTGTACAAGTGAAATCGCAGAGGCAACAACTGCACCTCAGGAATGCGAGGAAGGATGTACCGACCCCAAAGTCTATATGTCTGCGGGCAACACCAAAACGGCACTTTATACCTTGGATGAAAACTTCAATAGAACAATGGTGGGAAGCACATCAGCCTACCGCTACAATGCATTGGGTCTGAATCCGGTAGATAATTATTTGTATGCAATGGTTACTTACACCAATCAAATGTTGAAAATCGATCCGGCAACCGGTGAGGTTACCAACTTGGGTGCAGTATCGGGACTTCCGAGCGGAGATTTCGTATCGGCTACCTTTGACTTGGATGGCAATTATTATGTCTATGAATACGGCTCAACCGGCGTAATCTATAAAATAGCATTAGCCGGCGATGGTACAGTTACCGCCATCAATCTGAGTACAACCATTGCATCTTATGACGTAGCTTACAATCCGGAGGATGGAATGCTTTACGGCGTTTATCGCAACGGCAGGCTGTACAAGATCAATCCCGAAACAGGCGTTGTAACGCGATTCGGCTTTGCGAACCAGCCCAATTCGAGCTTTGGAAGTGCTTACATTGCAGACAATCATCTGATTGCGATGAGAAACACCAACGGAGAAATGGTGGCCTTTGATTTGTCAACCGGCGCAGGAACATTAATCGGACAAACAGCTGTTCTGTTGAACAACGATATGGCGAGCTGTCCGGGAATGTCATCCGGCAAAGCGATTTCCGGAGAATCCTACCGCTTTGCTTATCAGCCGAATCCGGTAAGAGACATGTTGTATATTTCGACCAATCGGGAGATTGAATCCATTGATGTTTACAACTTGACCAATCAAAAAGTGTTGAGCATAAGAAGTACGGAAGCCCTTCATGGCGAAGTAAACGTAAACTCCCTTCCGCAGGGTGTATATGTAGTCAGAGCTGTCTTGAAAGGTGGACAAGTGGAAACCTTCAAAATTGTGAAGAAATGATTTGATTAAAATCGTGTCTGCAAGATGCGGTAATTAATAATCTTAATTGTGTAAAAAGAGGAGCCCCGGGAAACCGGGGCTTTTTCCTGACTTCGTTACTTTTTTTGCAACACCCAATATAAAGTGATTAATAACCTGAGTTCGATTAATATTTTTGAATAAAAAAATAGGATAAAACAAGAAATAGCTGTATATTTAATGTTTTGAATGCCAAATATTTAACAGCTATTCCTATGATTAATTTTGATAATGTTACGGATATTTTTTGTGCTGTGGATGAATTTTGCAACAATTTTCATCAAACCACTCAAGATTTTCAATTAATTTTAAAAAGAGTAACAAACAATTTGTCAGATAGAAAAATATTTCTACATTTGCACGCCTAAAAGTATCGGGAATTATGCCGATTAATTTAGGTGAAGTTTAAGTTTAAAAGTAGAATCCAAGCATTCTATACTGTAAAATAAACGATTTTATGATAACAGATCCAATTTCAGATTATCTGACACGCATCAGAAATGCGATGTCCGCAGGTCACAAAGTTGTGGAAATTCCTGCTTCTAACCTAAAAAAGGAAATTACCAAAATCCTTTTCGATCAAGGTTATATTTTGAACTACAAATTTGAGGACGTTTCTCATCAGGGAATCATCAAAATCGCTTTGAAATATGACAAAGCGACCAAAGAACCGGTGATCAAAAAATTGCAGAGATATTCCCGTCCCGGATTGCGCCAATACAAAGGTGCCAGAGAACTGCCAAGGGTATTGAACGGTTTGGGGGTAGCGATTATTTCGACTTCCAAAGGTGTAATGACCGACAAACAGGCTCGTCAGGAGAATGTGGGCGGTGAAGTTTTGTGTTTAGTTTACTAATCGAATCAAAAAAGAAAAGAAATGTCTAGAATAGGTCATGCACAAATAAACATTCCTAATGGAGTGAGTGTTGAATATAAAGACGGAGTCGTTACCGTAAAAGGAAAAGATGTCCAGATGACACAGGAAATGAAAGAAGGGTTCAACATTGAGATGGAAGACGGAGTGCTTACCGTAACCCGTCCCTCAGAATCCAAAGAAGATAAATCACTTCACGGATTATATCGTTCCCTAATCAATAATATGGTTACAGGAGTTTCAACCGGATTCAAGAAGGAATTAGAATTGGTAGGGGTTGGCTACAGAGCTTCCAATCAGGGACAGCTTTTAGATTTGTCTTTGGGGTACTCTCACAATATCGTGATGGAACTTCCCAAGGAAATAACCATAGAAACCAAATCCGAAAAAGGAAAAAACCCGATTATCATCCTTTCTTCCCATGACAATCAGTTGTTGGGCATGATTGTGGCAAAAATCCGTTCTTTCCGTAAACCTGAGCCATACAAAGGAAAAGGAATTAAATTCGTAGGAGAAGTATTGAGAAGAAAAGCAGGTAAGACTGCCTAATCATAATTAATAATCGAACAATGGCACTATCCAAAACAGAGAAAAGACAAAAGATAAAAAGACGTGTTCGTCGTAATATCTTTGGAACTGCCGAGCGTCCCAGACTATCGGTATATCGTTCCAATAAAGAGATTTACGCTCAATTGATTGATGACAACGCCGGGGTAACACTGGCATCTGCATCTTCAAGAGAGAAAGTAGAAGGAACCACCAAAACAGCGCGCGCAGCAGCTGTGGGTAAACTGATTGCCGGTAAGGCAAAAGAAAAAGGAATTGAGGCCGTGGTTTTTGACCGCAACGGTTTTGTGTATCACGGTAGAGTCAAAGCCTTGGCCGATGGCGCAAGAGAAGGTGGTTTATCATTCTAAGAAAGAAAATTATGTTAGGACTGAAAAATATTGAAAGAGTAAAGCCGGCCGGATTGGAACTTGTAGATCGTCTGGTAGGCGTACAGCGTGTAACCAAAGTAACCAAGGGAGGTAGAGCTTTCGGGTTCTCAGCCATTGTGGTTGTTGGTGACGGAAATGGCGTGGTAGGATACGGTTTGGGGAAATCCAAAGAAGTAGCCAGCGCAATCGCAAAAGCAGTAGAAGATGCGAAGAAAAATTTAGTGAGAATCCCATTGCACGGCAATACCGTTCCCCATGAAAACGAAGCCCGATACGGAGGAGCGCAAGTGTTTCTGAGACCGGCTTCTGCGGGTACGGGAGTAATTGCGGGAGGAACCGTGCGTGCTGTTTTGGAATCAGCCGGTGTACAGGACGTTTTGTCCAAATCCAAAGGCTCTTCCAACCCACACAATGCGGTGAAAGCCACTTTCAAAGCTTTGCTCGAAATGAGAGGTGTACATGAAGTTGCCCGTCAAAGAGGCGTGTCAATAACCAAAGTGTTTAACGGATAATTGAAAGCATCATGGGAAAAGTGAAAGTAACACAGGTAAAAAGCGCAATTAACAAAACCAAAAGAGAAAAAGAAACATTGGTCGCTTTGGGATTGGGGAGAATCGGTAAAACCGCTGAACATGAAATGACACCCGCCATTCAAGGAATGGTCAGAAAAGTTCAGCATTTGATCGAAGTAGTTAAATAAATCGGACTGGAGATTGCAGAATAATTTTTCTGTATTTGAAAGGCTTTGAACAAAAAGAATTAGGAGAAATGAAATTAAATAACCTTAAACCTGCTGCAGGTTCAGTAAGAAATAAATTCCGAAAGGGAAGAGGTCAGGCCAGTGGAAACGGTGGTACAGCCGGAAGAGGACACAAAGGAGCCAAATCCCGCTCAGGACACAAAACCAAAATCGGTTTTGAAGGCGGTCAGATGCCACTTCAAAGAAGAGTACCGAAATTCGGATTCAAAAACAGAAACCGTGTTGAATATAACGGAATCAATTTGGATGTGATTCAAGGACTTATTGAGGACAATAAAATCAAGGATACCCTGACCAAAGAAGATTTGATCAAATATGGATTGGCACACAAAAACGATTTGATTAAAATCCTTGGGCGTGGTGAATTGAAATCCAAAATCAATGTTACTGCCGATAAATTTTCGGAATCAGCCAAAGAAGCCATCGAAAAAGCCGGCGGAAAAGTGGAATTGATTGGTGAATCAAAATAAATTACCGTTAATTTGTGCGGTTTAAATTAACAAAAGGAAACACATGAAAGGGTTTATACAAACAATTAAAAATATTTGGTCTATCAAGGAGTTGAGAGATAAATTGGCCATTACATTCTTCTTCCTGATAATTTACCGGTTCGGTTCTTATATCCCGTTACCCGGAATTGATGTAAATGAAGTTAACCGGTTGCTTGCAGAACAAGCAGATGACCAAGGAGGGCTTTTAGGTTTGTTGAATTCTTTCACAGGAGGTTCTTTTAACAGGGCTTCTATTTTCGCATTAGGGATTATGCCTTATATATCTGCTGCCATTGTGATCCAGTTGATGCAATTGGCAGTTCCTTATTTACAGAAATTACAGAAAGACGGAGAAAGCGGACAGAAGAAAGTAACGCAGATTACCCGATGGCTGACGATAGCAATTTGTCTCGTTCAGGCACCGGCATATTTGACTTTGCTTCAGACTCAACTGCTGCCTTATAGCGGCGGTTTCCATTCTGCGTATCTGCTCCCACCGAGTTCTTTCTGGTTCCTGATGCCGTCCATTGTCATTTTGGTGACAGGTACTATTTTCACCATGTGGATGGGAGAGAAAATAACGGACAGAGGCGTTGGAAACGGTATTTCAATATTGATTATGGTGGGTATATTGGCAGATTTGCCACAAGCACTCATCAATGCTTTTGAATTGGATACTACCGGAGGTATCGCGTTCCTAATGGAAATTCTTGGACTATTGGTGGCGATTTTCCTTTGTGTTCTCCTTGTTCAAGCAGTCAGAAAAGTGCCTGTTCAATATGTGAGGAGAGCCCAATCAGGCAGCAGCAGTTATATGCGTTCCGTTACGGATTCAGTGCGCTCATACATTCCGCTTAAAGTGAATGCTGCCGGAGTGATGCCAATAATCTTCGCCCAGGCCATTATGTTTCTACCGGTTACGCTGGTAGGTTTGGTGGCTGATCAAGGTTCATCGTTCATGCTGTTTTTGGCCAAAGTAGCGGATCCGTTTACATTAGAAAGCAATATTGTATTTGCGATTTTAATTATCGTATTTACATTCTTCTATACGGCGATTACCATCCCGGTTAACCAGATGGCGGATGACCTAAAGAGAAACGGAGGAATTATTCCCGGCATCAAACCAGGCAAAGATACTTCCGAGTATCTGGACGATATTCTCTCCAAAATTACTTTACCCGGTTCAATTTTTCTGGTGTTTATCGCAATACTTCCTGCGATTGTTCACCAGTTCGGAATTGACCAGAAGTTGTCAATGTTCTACGGGGGTACATCCTTGCTGATTATGGTGGCTGTAATTCTGGATACCATTCAGCAAATCAATACCTACTTGTTGAATCACCATTACGATGGATTGATGACTTCCGGGCGTGTCAGAAATGTGGCATAAAACCCTTTGAGGAATTAAAATAGATGGCAAAACAAAAACATATAGAACAAGATGGCGTAATCACAGAAGCCTTGTCCAATGCGATGTTTAAAGTCGAATTGGAGAATGGACATATCGTTACGGCGCACATTTCAGGAAAAATGCGGATGCACTATATCAAGCTGCTTCCCGGCGACAAAGTCAAATTAGAAATGTCTCCTTACGATTTGACCAAAGGTCGAATTACCTATCGCTATTAAATTAAAATTCAGGTTGTAATACAGTTTGTGAAAGGAGTATTTAATTTGAAAATTGGAGTTAAAATATTTTAAGGAGAATTAAATTATTTTTGTACCTTTGCAAGCCCAAAGGAGAAAATAATTAAAAACCTTTGAAAAACAGATGACTGGAGGCCAAAAAGGCCGGATTAATATAAAATTAAGAGAACAAGAATGAAAGTTAGAGCATCCATCAAAAAAAGAAGCGCTGATTGCAAAATAGTACGCCGCAAGGGGGTATTGTTTGTGATAAATAAAAAGAATCCTAAGTTTAAACAAAGACAAGGTTAATTATGGCACGAATTTCAGGAGTAGATTTACCCAACAATAAGCGAGGTGTAATCGGATTGACTTACATCTACGGAATCGGTAAAAGTACAGCGCAAAAGATATTGGCAGAAGCCGGTGTCAGTGAAGATAAAAAAGTCAGCGAATGGAACGATGATGAAATAAACGCAATCCGTATCGCACTTACATCCAATTTCAAAGTGGAAGGCGAACTTCGGTCTGAAGTTCAACTGAACATCAAACGACTGATGGACATCGGTTGTTACAGAGGAATCCGCCACCGTATCGGATTGCCCTTGAGAGGACAAAGTACGAAGAATAATTCCAGAACCAGAAAAGGAAGAAGAAAAACAGTTGCCAACAAGAAAAAGGTAACGAAATAATAAGCAGTAGTTATGGCTAAGAATCAGAAAGTTGTAAAGAAAAGAAAAGTTGTTGTAGAAGCAACAGGCCAGGCACATATCCAGGCATCTTTCAATAATGTAATCGTAACCCTGACCAATAAAAACGGCGAAGTGATTTCTTGGTCATCCGCCGGGAAAATGGGTTTCCGCGGTTCCAAAAAAAATACGCCTTATGCCGCTCAGGTAGCTGCTGAAGACGCTACGTCTCAAGCTTTGGAAGCCGGACTTAGAAGAGTAAAAGTTTTTGTGAAAGGTCCCGGACAAGGACGTGAATCCGCAATCCGAACCATTCACAATGGTGGAATTGAAGTCAGTGAAATCGTGGATGTAACCCCGTTGCCACACAACGGATGTCGCCCTCCGAAACGCAGAAGAGTTTAATAATCAGTTGAACAAATCCTTCATTTGAAATTCAAAATTTAAAAAGAAATGGCAAGATATACCGGACCCAAAACGAAAATTGCAAGAAAATTTTTACAGCCTATCTACGGTGATGATAAAAGTTTCGAAAAGAAAAAATATCCTCCGGGACAGCACGGAGCCAATAAGAGAAGAAGAAAAAAATCTGAATACGCAATCCAGCTGGAAGAAAAACAAAAAGCAAAATATACCTACGGAATCCTCGAGCGTCAGTTTGTGAATATGTATAAAAAAGCTAACGCAAAACCCGGAATTACAGGTGAAATCTTGCTTCAACTTTGTGAATCGAGATTAGACAATGTAGTCTATCGTTTTGGAATTGCACCTTCCAGAAGAGCTGCCCGTCAGTTGGTAGGACACAAACATATCGCTGTCAATGGAAACGTTGTAAACATTCCTTCCTATGAAGTGAAAGCAGGTGATGTGGTTTCCGTAAGGGAAAAATCCAAAACACTCAATGTAATTACGGATTCACTAAAAATGAAAAGCAATTACGATTGGTTGATTTGGAATGATGAACAAATGTCTGGTACATTTAACGCAGCTCCGGAAAGATTACAGATTCCAGAAGATATCAAAGAACAATTGATTGTAGAATTGTACTCCAAGTAATTTTAAGTTTAAAGGAGATTTTGTTTAGCAATTGAACCCAAAAGGTTCACAAATAATATTAAAACCATTCAGATGACAATTTTAAACTTCATAAAACCGGACAAAGTAATATTAATCGAATCAGACGACCATTTTGGACAGTTTGAATTCAGACCCTTGGAGCCCGGATACGGCTTGACCGTTGGCAACGCTTTGAGGAGAGTACTTTTGTCTTCCTTAGAGGGGTATGCGATTACTTCCATCAAAGTGGAAGGAGTAGATCATGAGTTCACCACTATTCCCGGTGTAGTAGAAGACATGACCGAAATTATTTTGAACCTGAAAAAAGTAAGATTCAAAAGACAAATTACTGAAACCGACGCAGAAGCTGTGACCGTATCCTTTTCCGGACATGACCAGTTGACTGCCGGAGATCTCGGTAAATTTATTTCCGGATTTCAAATTTTGAATCCTGATTTAGTGATTGCCAATATGAATAAAAAGGTGAAACTGAATTTCACTTTTACCATCGAAAAGGGCAGAGGCTACGTGCCAGCCGAAAACAATAAAAAGCTAAATGCGCCTGTAGGCACCGTTGCAATCGATTCCATTTATACACCGATTAAAAATGTGAAATACAGCGTTGAGAACTATCGTGTGGAACAAAAAACGGACTACGAAAAACTGATTTTGGATATCACTACCGATGGCTCTATTACACCTCAGGATGCTTTGACTGAAGCAGCCAAAATCCTGATTCACCATTTCATGTTGTTCTCTGATGAAAGAATTACACTCGAAGAAGATGAAGTGGCATACGGCGAAACTTATGACGAAGAAGCCCTACATATGCGTCAGTTGCTGAAAACAAAATTGGTGGATATGGACATGTCTGTTCGCGCCTTGAATTGTTTGAAAGCTGCTGAAGTAGAAACCCTTGGAGAATTGGTTTCTTATAATAAATCTGATTTGATGAAATTCAGAAACTTCGGTAAGAAATCATTGACTGAATTAGAAGAATTGGTGGACAGCAAAGGGCTTACCTTTGGAATGGATGTTACCAAATATAAATTAGACGCAGAATAATTGAAGAAAAATGAGACACGGTAAAAAATTCAATCATTTGGGAAGAACAAGCGCGCATCGACAAGCAATGCTTTCAAACATGGCCTCTTCCCTGATCAAACATAAAAGAATCAACACAACACTGGCCAAAGCAAAATCGCTGAGAGTCTATGTAGAGCCGCTTATTACCAAATCCAAAACGGATGACACCAATAACCGACGGGTTGTATTCAAATATCTTCAAGACAAAGAAGCTGTTACGGAACTTTTCCGTGAAGTTGCACCCAAAATTGCTGACCGACCCGGAGGGTATACGAGGATCATTAAAACCGGATTCAGAAAAGGAGACGGCGGTGATACGGCAATGATTGAGCTTGTTGATTTCAATGAACTTTATACATTGGCTAAACCTGAGAAGAAAACCAGAAGAAGCCGAAGAGGCGGCAGTAAAAAAGCTGAAGAATTGGTTGAAGATCAAGTGGAAACTGTTGAACAAGAAACAACAGCAGTTGAGGAAGAAACTCCAGTTGTGGAAGAAACAGCCAACGAAGAAATACAAACTGAAGGCAATGAAAATCCTGAAAATTCTGCCGGTGAAACGGATGCAGAAACAGAAAAAAAATAATTTCGGGGTTTTTTAGATAAATTAAATTGGGCGATTCCACATGGTTTCGCCCAATTTTTGTTTATAATCAAAAATTTGAAATTGTTAATAAACCAAATTCCGCATCTATCATTTTCGAGAATTTGACACTGTTTGCACAGTCTTGAACACTTATCAACAATTGTTGAAAATGAACGTTTGTTTAATGTGTATAAGGAATGCAAAATTTATTTGCAAAAACTGTTGTCCTGATGCTATCTTTGGAATATCAAAGTCGATAATTCTTAGAAGACTTGTCTGATAAGAATAGCGGACTTTAAAAAGTTCAATATCGTTTTGATAGAACTGATGTTCTTTAAAATAGTGTTCCAGTAATGTTACCGGCGAGAACGAAAAACAAACTTCGGTTTGTTGCTCAGGATACAAAGGTATAATCCGGCTGACAAATTTAATCAGAATAATTGAGCATTTGCGAAAATTGGACTGAATGAATTTCCAACCGGTGTGATAATCAAGCTCTTTATGAACCAGACTATCCATTGCAGAGAACCAATTGAGAGATTTGTGATGAAAGGGAACTTCACTTCGACGGCAGATTCACTAAGGTGGCTGACGTTTAAGAGTTTCAATCGAAAATCGGGAATGAAATCACTTTCACTAATTCACAGATTAGACTCAGATTTTCGGGGCAACCTGCAATCGCTTTCGTGAAATGGTTGATTTTTCTTCGGAAAAAACTTCAAATTAACAAAAGACCGAAAACAGGTAAACAAGAAGTTGTTCAGGCAACTCCTAAAATGTCACGAAAAATGAAAACCCCGCCAAACTTCGGTTTTACGGGGTTTTCTGTTTTATTTATCCAAATTCTATAATTGTTGCATCCTTGCCCACAAACATCCGGTTAATTTTTAAATTTGCCCCATGAACAAATATTTGATTGTCGGCTTAGGCAATATTGGTGAGAAATACCGCTATTCACGCCATAATATCGGTTTTCTGATTGTGGAAGAACTCGTTCGCAAAATGGATGTTAAATTTTCACCCTCCAATTTTGGGGAGATTGCGGAATTCAAATACAAGGGTAGGCCGGTTATGGTTTTAAAACCCAATACCTACATGAATCTGAGTGGAGACGCCGTGAAATTCTGGATGCAAAAAGAGAATTTTCAAATGGATAATATTTTTGTCATTTCCGATGATTTGAACCTGCCGTTTGGAACCATCAGAATCAAAAGCAAAGGGAGTGACGGCGGACACAACGGGCTGAAAGACATTCAGAATAAACTCCAAAATCAGAATTATCCCCGTTTGCGTTTCGGCATCGGCAATGATTTTGGACAAGGCCGGCAGATTGATTATGTACTCGGTGTATGGACGGAGGAAGAGGTGCTGAAACTCCCGGAAAGATTGAATGTTGCAACCGATGCGATTTTGTCTTTCATCTTTGCCGGAATTGCGAACACAATGAATAATTTCAATGGAAAATGAATTTGAAACCTCGTTTTATGATATAAAGTTAAAAAATACTTTAAAATTCATTCAATCCAATTTCAGTTCATAAATAAAATCATCCATCACAAAGCCGTTTCCGATTTCAAAAACACCTTCGCCAGACTTCGTAAATCCATATTTTTCGTAAAATGCAATAGAAGCCGTATTCTGTTTGTTGACATTCAAATAAATCGCACTTTTCCCCTTTTCTATGGCATAATCTTTAACGAAATCCATCATCAGTTTTCCATAAGCTTTTCCGCGCGAAGCTTTTTTCAAATAAATTTTTGAAAGATAAATTTTATCGGTTGAAAGCTGGAGCATCAAATAGCCCAACGGATTTTCATTTTCCCAGAGGATTGCCCAAAGATCACCTTGATTGATTCCAGTCAAAATGATTTCTTTGGAATGAAATTTTTCCAACATAAAATCTACTTGTGCTTGACCAATCATTTTTACATAATGTTCCTCCCAAATCTCTTTTGCCAGCCGGCAGAGTAAGTCAACTTCTTTTTCAGTAACAATTTTTAATTTAGTCATTTTTGTGATTCATTGTCCAAAAATAAAAATAAGCTTTCAACTACCTTCAATTTAAAAATGAATTTCAAAAGATTCATCCCATTTCCGTAATTTTGTAGTGTTGAAATTTTCAGGAAAATTTTCTTCAAAACAGAGATTGACTTATTTCCTGTATATTGGCAGAATAAATGATTTTATGTGAGTTACAAATGGGTTTCTTATAATCTGAAAACATTCAGAACATAAAGAACCAAATCCAAAAATGATGAAAACGGAAAAAGACAAAGCCGATTACCGAACTGAATTTTACCAAAGAAATCTTTTAAAGAAAACATTTGAAGAAGACCGTATCGATGAAGAATGTGGAATTTTCGGGATTTTTTCTCCGGAATCAACTGCGACCTTTTCGATGGCACAATTCGGTATGTTCGCTTTGCAGCATCGGGGACAGGAAGCCGCAGGAATTTCAGTACTCAAAGACGGCGTGATTAATACCTATAAATCAGAAGGTTTGGTGCTGGATGTTTTCAAACAAATTGAAAATATAGAAGATTTTCAGGGCAATGCCGTAATCGGACATACCCGATATACAACTGCCGGCGGCATCAGTAAAAAAAACATTCAACCGCTTTATGCAGTAAATTATTTTGGGAAACCTCATTTCTCAATTGTTCACAACGGACAAGTCATTGAAACGGAAGAATTAAAGGAGGAATTAATAAAAGAAGGCTTGCCTTTTCTGGCAACATCAGATACGGAAGTCATTCTTCGCTCCATCCAAAAATACGCAAACCTCAATGTACAGGAAGCCATCCGGAATGGAATGAAGCCGATTCGTGGAGCCTATTCTATACTGTTGCTTACGGATAAATCCTTGGCAGCTTTTCGTGATCCCTATGGAATTCGCCCGCTTTGCATCGGTATGTTGGACGATAAAACCTATGTTTTCAGTTCTGAAACTTGCGCACTCGATGCGATAGGTGCCAAATTTTTAAGAGATGTGAAACCCGGAGAAATCGTGGTTGCTGACAAAGACGGTCTTCATTCATATTCTCTTCAGCAGCCCGGAGAAAGCAGAATCTGTTCTTTTGAATATGTGTATTTCGCCCGTCCGGACTCCAATTTACAAGGAATGGAAGTGTATGATCTTCGCGTGAAAAGCGGACGCAAACTCTATGAGCAATCTCCTGTGGATGCGGATGTGGTCATTGGTGTTCCGGATTCGGGGGTGCCTTCGGCCATCGGTTATTCTGAGGCTTCCGGAATTCCGTTTGAGCCCATCTTGGTCAAGAACAGATACATGAGTCGCTCCTTCATCGTGCCTTCTCAAAAAATGCGGGAAAGGATTGTAAACCTGAAACTTAATCCCATCAGTGATAAAATCCGCGACCGCAGAGTGGTAATTCTCGATGATTCTATCGTAAGAGGTACCACAAGCAAAATTCTAATTAAAATTCTGAAAGAGGCCGGCGCCAAAGAAATACATTTCAGAAGTGCATCTCCGCCGGTGGTTTCGCCCTGTCATTTGGGAATTGATATGCCGGATAAAAAAGATTTAATTGCGGCCAACATGACCAAAGATGAACTAACTACTTTTCTCGGCGTGGACAGTTTGGACTTTCTTTCTGTAAAAAGTCTGGTTGAGATTCTGGGTTCTGAGAATTTCTGTTTTGGTTGCTTTACGGGAAAATATCCGGTGGAAAAACAAAGAAAGGAACAGAAATCTTATCAAAAAAGGATTGAATATTAAAGATTTGAATTGAATATAAAAAGAAACCCTATATAATAATTGCATATCATACAGGGTTTCCATTTTTGAAACATTTGACTGAAAAAGTGTTTTACTCTTTCTCGATTGGATTCAACCTTAACTGCGAAAGTAGTAAGCAATCTTGTTTCAAAAAATACGGGATAATTCTTTCCAAACCCGGTCAGTGTTTCTCATCAGTCGATTTCCTCAATTATTTTGGTAAATCTTCTTGTGTTTGATGACTCCGCTTCTGACTTCTGCTAAGTTGATTTGTTTGGCGCAGTGGATGTCCGAATTTCCCTATTCCGTCCGGAAACTAAAACTTCTTTGATTTTTCACTTTTCCGGTTCGGATATTTAAAAGAACGTTAATGTTCGCAAAATGATTCGGAGGGTTAAATATTGTTAAAACTCAAAATTTGAATCATTTTGTTATTACAAATCTCCAACGGATTTTTTTAATCTGCAAGAATTTCTTAAAAGTCTTTTCAACCTGAAATTAACCATAGTTATTAACTTTTGTTGATAACTCATTGAACCCCTTTGTGGTAAAAGAGATTAATTGATTTAATACATTATTTTTTTGACTTTATCAACAATTGAATCAGCACTCAAACCATACTTTTTCATTAATTCCGAAGGTGTACCGCTCTCCCCAAAAGTATCATTGACGGCTACAAATCCTTGTTTTACCGGAAAATTCTGGGTCAATAATCCGGCGATGCTTTCGCCCAATCCGCCGTATTTATTGTGTTCCTCACAACTTACCAATTTCCCGGTTTTTCGAACCGAATTCAGGATGATTGCTTCATCCAAGGGTTTTATGGTGTGAATGTTAATCAGTTCCGCAGTTATTCCTTCTTTCTCCAATTCATTGACCGCCAGCATGGCTTCCCATACCAAATGTCCGGTGGCTACGATGGTGACATCCTTACCTTCGTGCATCATAATCCCTTTTCCGATTTCAAATTTTTGATCGGCAGGCGTGAAGATAGGAACGGCCGGTCGGCCGAATCTCAGATATACAGGACCTTTATGTGCTGCAATTGCCAGTGTAGCTGCTTTGGTCTGGTTATAATCGCAGGTATTGATGACAGTCATTCCCGGCAACATTTTCATCAATCCGATATCTTCCAGAATCTGATGAGTAGCACCATCTTCTCCCAAAGTCAGACCGGCATGTGAAGCGCATATTTTAACATTTTTTCCGGAATATGCTATCGATTGACGAATCTGGTCGTAAACCCTTCCGGTTGCGAAATTGGCAAATGTTCCAGCAAAAGGAATTTTCCCTCCAATAGTCAGGCCGGCTGAAATCCCCATCATATTGGCTTCCGCGATGCCAACCTGAAAAAAAAGGTCAGGGTTTTCTTTTTCGAAAACTTCCATCTTCAGGGAACCGGTCAAATCTGCACAAAGTGCCACTACATTCGGATTGGTTCTTCCCAATTCGGTTAGTCCATCCCCAAATCCACTGCGGGTGTCTTTTTTTTCGGTATAATTAACGTCAATCATTTCAGTAGTCTTTTAAATCGGTTTCAGGATTTTGTTTCAATGCAATTTCCAATTGTTCGTCATTGGGTGCTTTTCCATGCCACGCATGTGTCCCCATCATGAAATCTACTCCGTTGCCCATTTCGGTATGAAGCAAAATTGCTACAGGAACCCCTTTCCCTGTTTCTGTTTTTGCTTTTTTGAGTACCGCAATTATTTTCTCCAGATTATTGCCTTCTTTTTCTTCCAAAACGAGCCAACCGAAAGCAGTCAGTTTATCATGAAGATTAGCTAAATCCATCACATCTTTGGTGTCGCCGTCAATCTGTCGGCCATTGTAATCAATGGTAGTAATGATATTGTCCATATTCTTGGCTGCTGCATACATCAGAGCTTCCCAGATCTGCCCTTCGTTCAATTCGCCGTCGCCTTGCAGGGTATAAACCAATTTATCATCATTGTTCAGTTTCTTGGCAATGGCTGCACCAATCGCAACTGAAAGTCCTTGTCCCAAAGAGCCGGTAGCTACACGGATTCCGGGGAGTCCTTCGTGTGTCGTCGGGTGACCTTGCAATCGGGAATTGATTTTTCGGAAAGTTTTCAGTTCCTCGACCGGAAAAAAACCGAATCTTGCCAAGGTGCTGTAATAAACTGGTGAAATGTGTCCATTGGAAAGAAAAAATAAATCTTCTCCGATTCCGTCCATATTAAAATCAGTGGAATAGTCCATGATTTCACCGTAAAGTGCCGTGAAAAATTCCGTACAGCCTAATGAACCGCCGGGATGACCACTGTTGACCGCATGAACCATGCGAAGGATGTCTCTCCGGGTTTGTACTACGTGTGTTTGCAATTGTTCCAAAGTCATTTGTCCTAAACTTTAGTTGCAAAAGTAGGGTTTAGGATTGAAACCCGACGAATTAAATTTCAATACTTTTTAAAGATTCTGTGGAACTTTTTAAGATGGATTCATGAAACTGATTTTCAATGAAAATTAAAAGGGAAATCATCAATAATCATTGAAAACGGATTGAAATGCTTGGGGTAAAAAGTCGATGATATCGGAAGCGATTAAACTTTCCATACCTAAATTTTCAGCGGCCAGATCTCCGCTTTTTCCATGCAGGAAATTTCCCAAAACGGCTGCTTCCCCGGGTTCGTAACCCGCTCCCATCAGGCCGGCGATAATTCCTGTCAGCACATCTCCGGCACCGGCAGTGGCCATGCCCGAATTTCCAGTGGAATTGATGAAAATCCTTTTGTCGGGAAGAAAAATTTGGCTGAAAGCTCCTTTGGAAACCAATACCAATTGATAGGATTCAACGAGATTCATTATTTTTTCGATTTTCTCCGGCGTATTGTTCCATTTTCCGACCAAACGTTCTAATTCTTTGTCGTGTGGCGTCAGAACAGTATTTGGCGGAAGCAGTTTCAGTAGGGTTTGATTTTGAGCAATCAGATTAATTCCGTCAGCATCAACAATCAGCTTTTTATGTTTCAAATCATTTTCGGTTAAAAACTGTTCAAAAGCAAAAGCCGTTTTTTCATCTGTTCCGATGCCTGGTCCGATGGCCAAAGTATCAAATCGATTTGCATTTGGGAAGCCAATGATTTTGTTTTCCGAAAAATCTGTCATTAGCATGGCTTCGGGAAAAGTTGTTTGTAGTATTGTTTCGCCGCATTTTGGAGTGTAAGCGGTGACCAAACCTGCTCCGGAACGCATCACTGCTTTGGAACACAAGTGAACTGCTCCCATCTTGCCATGACTGCCGCCAATGACAAGTACATTTCCGAAATTGTATTTGTATGCAAATCGTTTTCTTACTTTTTTGAATTTTGAAATCAAAAGATTGTTCGCATAAATCCAATTGGAATTTTGTTTTTCAACAGCTTCCGGGCTGAATCCAATTTCAAGTATTTCAAAGTTTTGAAGGTGTTCGGCATTTTCAGGCCAGAACATGGATAGTTTTGGGGATTCAAAGGTTAGACAAATGTCGGATTGAATAATCAGGTCATTTTCTGAATTGAGCCGGTCACAATACATACCTGAAGGTATGTCGATTGAGATAACTTGATTTCCGGCTTGGTTGATTTGCTCAAAAAACATGTTCCAAACTTGGTCAATCGGACGGTTCAGCCCGTATCCGAATAGGGCGTCGATGAGGATACAGTTTTTTGGAATGTGCAACATTTTCTGGGCATCAAAGAATTCAATCGTAACTCCCGTTTGTGCCAGCCTATCTTGATTAATCAGGTTGTCTTCTGTGAAATATTGATTGTTCATGATGAAAACCTTAACAAAGGCACCGGTCTGTTTCAGTAGTCTTGCCAGCACCAAACCATCTCCACCGTTGTTTCCGAATCCGCAAAGAATGATGAAATCACAATTGATGACATCCAAATTATTTGAAATCCATTTGAAAACAGCGTTACCAGCTCTTTCCATCAAATCATTCATACTGATTTGCTGCGTTTTAACGGTTTCCATTTCTACCGTTTTTAATTGTTCTGGATTCAGGATTTTCATAGTTTAATCAAAAAAACTAACAGCTTTGAAGTTGAATTTTCCAGCCGTCAAATTACTTATAAAATTACAAACTAAAAATGAATGATTGTAGAAATTATTTCTGGCTATTCGATTTACTGCTAATAATTTATTCAAATTGAAATGCATAAAATTAACAATTTTGAATTGGTATTTTGATTATTTTTGAATAATTATTAATTAAAAAAATCTAACTATGAAAACAAAACAACTTTATTTGTTGGTCATTTTTCTTTTGACCCCGTTTTTTTTCAACACTTTTGCACAAAGTCCCCCCGGTCAGGCTACTTTGGGGTATTTCAACTTGGAAGTTGAGGAAGGTCAACAATGTTTGACGGATGCGCAGAGAGCTGATATCAACGCCATGCTGGATGCCAATATTCAAATGCTTAAAGACGAGGGTAGATTGCTTTATAATGAGGCGAGTAAACCCGATTTAGTACAGTTCGGTTGGCCGGTAAAAACGGCTGATGATGTAAATTACAATCAAATCTGGGGAACTTCAAATTATGTGGATCATCAAAGCGGTTCCGGATTGCTCGATTATTTTTGTCAGCAGAAAACCTATAACGGTCACAAAGGGACGGATATTTATTTATGGCCATTCTGGTGGTATGCGATGGATCATTTTCAGGGCGAAAATATTGCCGCAGCAGATGGTCAGATTATTTTGAAACAAGACGGGAATTATGACAGGCGATGCGCCATGGGGGCTTATGTTTGGAATGCGATATATGTTCAACATGCGGACGGATCCGTTGCTTGGTACGGACACATGAAAGAAGGTTCACTTACATCCAAAGGCGTTGGTGATACAGTGGTCAGAGGAGAATTCTTGGGAAATGTGGGTAGTTCCGGAAGTTCTACAGGACCGCACTTGCATTTTGAAGTTTATGCTGCCAATGCTGCGTTGATAGATCCCTTTGCTGGTGAATGCAACAGCAGAAATGATGAATCTTGGTGGGATGAACAAATGTCGCATGATGTTCCGAAGTTGAATGCCGTACTCACGCACAGTGCTCCACCGGTATTCCCGGAATGTCCGCAACAGGAAACTCCAAATCTGAAAGATTATTTTGAAGTTGGTGAAGTGCCGTTACTTGCGGTTTATTTAACAGACCAGCAACCTGGTTCAGTGTTGAATCTCAAAGTTATTAGACCCGATGGATCGAATCAATACGATTGGGATCTTGAATTGACCGATTACTATCAACTTTCATATTGGTATTGGTCTTTAACCCCTGATATGACAGGAAACTGGAAATGGCAAGTTACTTATCAAGGGGAAACAGTGACCCATGATTATTTTGTAGGAACCATGGGGACAGCAGAGAGTGAGGTGAAAAATCTTCAGGTTTTCCCGAATCCGGCAAATGATTTCATCAATCTTCAATCTACTGAAAAAATTGTAAAAGCACAGATTTTTGATACACAAGGAAGGTTGATAAACAACATCAGCAATGCAAGCGGAATTGAACGCATGAATATCAAATCCCTACCGGCCGGTGTTTATATCTTAAATGTGATAGATGGTAAAAAGAATACTTCCACCGTGAAATTTGTGAAGAAATAAACAGATTCAACAATGGAATAAAAACAAAGAAGCTTTCACGAAGGAAAGCTTCTTTGTTTTTTTAATTCAGATAGATTTATTGTTTTGAAAACACCAAAGTAGTGGTGGTTCCCAATGAAGTTGCCGAAATTTTGAACTCATTGATGTTTCCGGCAGTTAATTCGGGAGTAAAGGTTTCCGGTAAAACAGAAATCGCATCAGGTGTACTGATGACAATGGTATAGCTGTCTCCGTTTTTCATCCAGTTGCCACCGATGGATTCATACAAGTGACAAGGCATAGTTTCATTTTCAATCCAGATATCTTCAACATAGGCTCCACCATTGACGAACTTCAAATCACCTTTCAGACTGCAATCATCAGTGATATCATGTGGCGTATTGTTGATGTACTTTCCCGTAATTTTCCATGTTCCCACAATGGTAAACTGTGCAGCCGGATCATCATCATCGCTTGAGCAGGAATTATTGGCCAAACCTATTGACAAAACAAACATTAAAGCAAGAATCTTTTTCATAATATTTTGATTAATAATTTAAACGGCAAAAATAATTGAATTATTTTAATTGCCCGGTTATCATTTTCAGTTTAGAGTTATTGGGATTGGAACAAATGAATCGAAATATACCGCTGAATTATTCATCATACCAAGCCCCGCGGTGGGGTTTCAGCACATCGCGGATGCGCAGCATCTGTTCTTCATTTACAACGATATAGCAGATGGAATACATGTCATCTAAATGCTCCACGCCAGTGATATGGATGTCAGCTTTTTCGGTTTCAATAAATTCCTTCAAATGCTTTTCCTGATGTTCAGCAGTTTTATGTGCATCAGGGCCATGAAAATCCCAGATTAATTTCAATTTTTTCATCGACCAAAGTTATAAATAGTTTTTGCAATAGGATGATTGGTTTTGAGATTTTGTACCTTTGCACGTTCAAATGAAAAATCCGCTGAATACATACAATCCCAAAGACTTTATCCTTGTCAAAGGAGCTAAATTGCACAATCTCAAGAACATTGATTTGGCCATTCCGAAGAACAAGTTGGTCGTCATTACAGGACTTTCCGGTTCCGGGAAATCTTCACTTGCTTTTGATACATTGTATGCGGAGGGCCAGCGGCGGTATGTGGAAAGTTTGTCTTCCTATGCCCGACAGTTTTTGGGGAAACTTGATAAACCGCAAGTGGATTACATCAAGGGCATTGCACCGGCAATTGCCATTCAACAGAAAGTTATCAGCTCCAATCCGAGATCGACCGTGGGAACGACTACGGAGATTTATGACTATTTGAAACTTCTGTACGCGCGGATTGGAAAAACTTATTCCCCAGTTTCCGGGAATTTAGTGCAGAAAGATACGGTCACAGACGTGATTAATCACATTCAATCCCTGCCGGAAAATACGGCAATCACCTTGCTTGCACCCCTGAAACTCAATGGCGACAGGAGCTTTACCGAAAACCTGAAAATCCTTCAACAACAAGGATTTTCCCGTTTGGAAATAGAGAATAAACAGTTGAAAATCAATAATTTGATTGATTTTAATTTTGAACCTGAAAAAAAATCATCGATTGATTTGGTCATTGACCGGGTCATAACCCAAAACGAAGAATCCTTTTATCATCGGCTGGCGGATTCGATTCAGACTGCTTTTTTTGAAGGCAAGGGAGAATTGATTGTTAAAAATATTACAGAAAATTCAGAAAGAATTTTTTCCAATGCATTTGAATTAGACGGTATCAATTTCAATGAGCCCAATATTCATTTCTTTAGTTTCAATAATCCTTATGGGGCTTGTCCGGCTTGTGAAGGCTATGGAAAAGTCATCGGCATTGATGAGAAATTAGTGATTCCCAACAAAAGCCTTTCCATCTTTGAAGACGCTGTTGTGGCTTGGAAAGGGGAGAAAATGAGTGAATGGAAAAATCACTTTATCCGCATTGCTTCCCAATATGATTTTCCGATTCATAAACCTTATTATCAACTTGCCGAAGCACAAAAAGATTTTCTGTGGCACGGTAAAGGAAATTGGGAAGGAATTGACGGATTCTTCCAAATGGTTGAATCCAATATTTACAAAATTCAGTACCGCGTGATGCTTTCACGCTATCGGGGTAAAACGCTTTGCCCGAATTGCAAAGGAAAAAGACTGAGGAAGGAAGCAGCTTATGTGAAAATCAACGGAAAATCCATTCAGGATTTGGTGGATTTGCCTTTGGATGAATTGCAAGAGTTCTTTGCGCATTTGGAATTGAATGATTATGAAAACAAGGTCGCCAAAAGGATATTGTTAGAAGTCCGCAACCGCATCAGTTTTTTAGTGGATGTTGGCTTGGCGTATCTGACTTTGAATCGTGCATCCAATACGCTTTCGGGTGGAGAGAGTCAGCGGATTAATCTCGCTACATCGCTGGGCAGTAGCTTGGTGGGCTCAATGTATATTCTTGATGAACCCTCTATTGGTTTGCATTCCAGAGATACAGAAAGACTGATTGGCGTCTTGAAAAAACTGCGTGATCTCGGCAATACAGTCATCGTAGTGGAACATGATGAGGACATCATGAAAGCCGCAGATTACATCATCGACATCGGTCCCGAAGCCGGTACGCACGGCGGAGAAATTGTTTTTGAAGGTAACTACGAGCAACTTTTGAAATCGGAAACCCTGACAGCACAATATCTCAATGGAAAAATGAAAATTGAAATTCCAAACAAAAGAATTCCATTCAAAAGCTACATTGAAATTAAAGGTGCGCGTGAAAATAATTTGAAAAATATTGATGTAAAATTTCCACTCAATACGCTGACGGTCATCACCGGAGTCAGTGGTTCTGGAAAAAGCACCTTGCTGAAAGAAATTCTGACGCCGGCTTTGCAGCGGAATCTGGATATTTATGGCAGTAAAATCGGAGATTTCGATGAACTTTCCGGTGCGGTCAACAAAATCCAAAGCATTGAATTGATTGACCAAAATCCCATCGGAAAATCCTCACGTTCCAATCCGGTGACTTACGTGAAGGCATATGACGAAATCAGGAATCTTTTTTCACGCCAGAAAGCAAGTAGAATTCAAGGATTTGAACCGAAATATTTTTCTTTCAATGTCGATGGCGGTCGCTGTGAAACTTGCAAAGGCGAAGGCAATATCACCATCGAGATGCAATTCATGGCGGATGTGGAACTCATTTGTGAAACCTGTCACGGAACCCGGTTCAAACGTGAAATTCTCGAAGTGAAATTTCATGATAAAAACATCTCCGATATATTGCACATGACAGTGGATGAAGCTGTATGTTTTTTTAAAGAACACAACGAAAATAGGATTACCGAGAAACTGCTGCCATTGCAGGAAACCGGTTTGGGTTATGTGCAGTTAGGGCAATCTTCCAATACGCTTTCGGGTGGAGAAGCACAGCGAATCAAATTGGCTTCCTTTTTATCCAAAGGCCATTCGCAGGCACATACCCTTTTTGTTTTCGATGAACCTTCGACCGGATTGCATTTCCATGATATTCAGAAACTCCTGAGAGCCTTGCGTGCATTGGTGGAAAATGGACATACTGTTTATGTTATCGAGCATCATCCGGACATCATCAAATCCGCCGATTGGGTCATAGATTTAGGCCCTGAGGGCGGAAAAAAAGGTGGAAATATTGTGGCACAGGGTACGCCGGAAGAAATTGTGAAAGCTGAAAATTCCTATACCGGTCATTATCTGAAAGAGAAATTTGAAGTTGAAGTTTAAACCCGGAATCCGGTCGGATTTGACAGGCTGATTGTCCGTTTTAGGGTTTAAAAATCTCAATTATCATGAATTATTTAAAATACTTATTGCACCTTTGTAAGATGGATTGTCTAATGGGATGAACCAATTTCGATTTTAAATTTAAAAATTACAATTATGAATATGACAGACCTTGAACCCAAAACGATTTGGAAAAATTTCGCATTGTTGAACGCCATTCCGCGCCCTTCCAAAAAGGAAGAAAGAATTACGGCATTTATGAAAGAATTCGGCGAATCCCTCGGATTGGAAACCAAAGTAGATGAAACCGGTAATGTACTGATTAAAAAGCCTGCATCTCCGGGTATGGAAAATCGCAAAACCGTGATATTGCAATCCCATCTCGACATGGTTTGTCAGAAAAACAATGATGTGGATTTCGATTTTGACAAAGACGGAATTCAGACTTATGTGGACGGGGATTGGGTGAAAGCACAGGGTACGACTTTGGGTGCGGACAACGGTATCGGTGTGGCAGCCATTATGTCTGTGTTGGAGAGCAATGACATCGCACATCCGCCGTTGGAAGCTTTGTTCACCATTGATGAAGAAACGGGAATGACTGGTGCTTTTGGGCTGAAACCCGGATTTTTGGAGGGCGATATTCTTCTGAATCTGGATTCCGAAGATGACGATGAAATCTGCATCGGCTGTGCAGGCGGGATGGATGTAACGGCAACCGGAAATTTCAAGACCCAAGCAATTTCAGGGCAAGGAATTTCATTGGAAATCAAAGGCTTGAGAGGCGGGCATTCCGGTGTGGATATTCATGAAGGTCGCGGTAACGCCAATGTGATTTTAAGAAGATTTTTGTTGCTCGGAATTGAACATAAAATTCAGTTGACAGAAATTGATGCAGGCGGATTGAGAAATGCTATTCCCCGTGAAGCATTGGCGAAATTTGCGGTTTCAGATGCCGAAGACTATTTGAAAAACGCAGCAGCATTGAAAAATGATATTCTCGCTGAATTCAAATCCATTGAAAAAGAACTGCAAATCAATATTTCCAAAACAGATATTATGGGCAAAGGCTTGTCAGCCGAAGATTCCGCACAGTTTATCCGCGCTCTGAATGCTGCGCACAACGGTGTTTACCGGATGAGTCCTGAAGTTCCGGACTTGGTAGAGGCGTCCAATAATATAGCAAGGGTGGCATTGAAAGACGGCGAAATCCATGTGCTTTGTCTGACGAGATCTTCGGTGGATTCTACCAAAAATGAGGTGGCTAAACAGCTTAGTGCATCTTTTGAAATGGCAGATATGAAAGTTGAATTTAGTGGCTCATATCCGGGTTGGGAACCGGATGCGCATTCTGAGATTTTGAATGTTTTAGAGACTGTCTATGAAAGAAAGTTCGGTGAAGCCCCCAAGGTTTTGGCCATCCACGCCGGTCTGGAATGCGGTATCATCGGCGCTCCTTATCCGGAAATGGAAATGATTTCTTTCGGTCCAACCATCAAAGGTGCCCATTCACCGGAAGAAAGAGTGAATTTCAAATCCGTTCAGAAATTCTGGGATTATCTAAAGGATATTCTGTTGGAAATTCCGAAGAAATAAGAAAACGTTGAAGTCCGAGAAGTATTAGTTTTCTTGAATTATTTAAAAGATAAAGCTAAACCTTGGAGGTTTCAAAAACCTCCAAGGTTTAAATCGTTGATATCAATTAAAAGGATAAAACCATTTTCAAGCTGATATTCCTTCCCATATTGAAAACGCCGGTTCGGCCGGTTAATGGATTTTCATCGGCATATTTGAGACGGCTCAGATGATTTTGGTAAGCGATGTTTCCAAGATTTTCACCACTCAGATACAAACTGATGAAATCCTTTCTCCCAAAAGCATTGAAATTTGCTCCCACACCGGCACTCAACAAAGTGTAGCCCGGAGTTTCGGTTTCCGTTTGATAAGCTTTGTAAATTCGAGACTGTGCAAAATAGTGGTCAACATTCAAGCGAACATAAAAATTGGAGATATTTTTATTCAGATTGCTGAACTCCGCCTTGACGCCGCCCCGATAACGGGGAGCAGGAGTAAACGGAAGGTATTTGGTGCTGTCAGATTGCCCGTTTTGTGTAGCTTGTACAAAGGCGAAGGAGTTTTCAATATGCAGCCAGTCCAAAGGGTGGGGATGGATGTCTAAAAAAAACTCGCCACCAAGCAACATGGCGTTGCCGGAAGTATATTGAAAGGCCGGTGCAGGATCATCGGGGTCAATAATCACATCATTGCCGTTTTCATCTTTCAATTTTTCCAAAAACGAATAATGATTGATGAAGTTAACAAAAGGCGTAAATTCCAATGTAATGTGTTCGGAATCTAAGTAATAAGCAAAATCAATCTGATGATTGATTTCGGATTTCAGGTTCGGATTTCCGATTTCATAACGGAAGGTGCCTTCATGTTTTCCATTGGCAGCCAGTTCCGCAATGTTGGGGGCTCGGAAACCTCTGGAGAAATTCAGTTTCAAAGTGGAATTTTCCGAAACCTGATAAGAAACACCGATGCTCCCTGAAAAGCTGTTGAAATTTCTGTCTAAGGCAGCGAACAATTGTTCCGCATCTTCATGATTGGGTGAGGTCGGATTTTCATTTTCATCTAAATAAAGTTCACGGCTGTGCAGGCTTCTGTTGTCAAAACGCAATCCTCCGGCCAAAACAAAATCCCCGAAAGTTTTTTGGGTGTAAATAAAACCACCGATGTCAAACAAATTATTATCCGGAATCAAAAATTCCAGGCCTTTGTTTTTGTTGTTCTGATACATCCCACCAATTCCAACGGAAGTTTCCCAGCCCTGATGTTTTCCGAAATTATAGCGGAAATTGTAATTCAAAGTATTGAGCGAAAGATGCAGTGCGGCTTCATCGGGCGCATCTGCTTCCTCAAATTCCCTTCTGCTGTTGCGCTGAAAGCCCAAATCAGCATGGAGTGTTCCCTTGTTCAGCCTAAAATAATTGTTGGAAGCTACACTCAGATGATTGACCCATTGATAGGGAATTCCGATTTTGTAATCTTTCAGCTCCTCCTTTGTTGCAGTAACTGTTTCATCTTCTGCGTTTACATAGGTAAAATTTCCCAATTCGTCTCTTTCCCCTTCCACGATTCCCAATTTTGCATTATAAGAACTGATTGTCAACAGGGAATGCCCCCAGTTTTTGTTGATGCCCTGCGTCAGGCTGCCGTTGTATTCTTTAAATCCGGAATTATAAACTTTTCCATCAAATTTATTCTCATAATTTCCGGCGAATTTATTTGAAAATCGGCCTTCCCATTGAAATCCATTCAGTTTTCCGGCATTAGATACCGAATACCCAATCAGGTTGTTATTGGATTGATAATTAGAAATCAACCGCGTTTCGGTTGTGCCTTCGGCAGGTGCTTTGGGAGCCAAGAAATTTAGTACGCCTGCGATGCCGTCAGAACCGTACATCAAACTGCCTGGCCCTTTGATGATTTCTACTCTGTCCACGGAGAATTCATCAATTTCAATTCCGTGCTCATCTCCCCATTGTTGGCCTTCTTGTCTCATCCCATTGTTCAGCGTTATCACGCGGTTGTAGCCCAATCCCCGAATGACAGGTTTGGAAATCGCCGGTCCCGTTCCAATACTACTGATACCCGGTACTGTTTGCAAGGCGTCGATCAGATTGGAGGAGGTGTTTTGATGAAATGTGGTTTTGTCCATCGTCTTGATGATGACCGGACTTCGTTTTAATTCCGTGGAATGCGATACGCCGGTAATGATGATTTGATTCAGTTCAGTGACCGCTTGTTCCATGTTAAAATCAAGTGATAAATCTTCTTGGATTTCAATGCTTTTAATGATTGATTTATAGCCATCAGCACGTACTTCGATAAGATAAAAACCTTTTTTTAGATTGGGAAATTGATAATTCCCATCGCTGTCCGAATAAGTTATTTGTTTTAAATCGGTCAGATAAACGGAGGCATCGGGTAGGGGAAAGGATGTGGAATTGTCCTTAATGTTACCCGATAAATTGTATTGCGCGTATCCTGTTCCAATAAGACACAGCACCCAAAAAGTCAAAATGCTTTTTATATTCATTGCTTAATTTTTTTAATTTGAAAATGATTGTTTGGGATGAATTGTCCGCAGCATTTTTTTAGAATTATTTGCGGATTGAATCATTCATTACCGCAGTTT
Source organism: Weeksellaceae bacterium (assembly GCA_041656055.1). Classification (GTDB taxonomy): domain Bacteria; phylum Bacteroidota; class Bacteroidia; order Flavobacteriales; family Weeksellaceae; genus Moheibacter. The sequence continues at coordinate 78,049 of JBBAEI010000005.1, read as the reverse complement.
ATTTCGATGAAATTTTGAATAGCTCGGCATAATTTCCAATCAATTCAATTTTGTTTTCTTCAAATAATAACGGTTTAAAAATTAAGCGAAAGGAGGTGCTTTGTTTTGGAAATGAATAATTTCCGAAAAATAAAATCCTTGATAATTTGAAAAATATGCAAGTGTGAAAACCGGGTTTTCTAAGGTGATTTCCACATCGGGTAGCAGTTGAGGCGAGAGCAACAAATGATGGCTGCAAACCTGACAATTGGATTTGACAGGATTCAGATGAAGTTTGTGGTGGCAATCCCCTTCATTTACGCCGTAATAAATGGCTTTTTCACAAGCATCTGCTTTTGAAAAATCAACAATATCCGAGGGGTGATGGTGAAATAAAAGCGTCGGTCCGAGGCTGAATACATACAGCATCAGCAGGAGAAATCCTTTTGGGTTAAATCGCTTTTTATTCTTCAAAATCAAATTTCTGAATCGGAACAAAGATAGAAAATAAGTATCTATTTGTTGAGCTTACAGCCGGAGATTCTCATCAGTTATCTTTTAATTTCTTGGGATTGTGTGGTTTCAGCGGATTAGCGGTCAGTTCTTTGTATTCATTTCGGACTTTGAAAATATCAATCGCAGTAAAAATAGCTTCTTTGAAAGAAGTTTCATCTGCGATTCCTTTTCCGGCGATGTCGTAAGCCACGCCATGATCGGGCGAAGTCCGGACAAAAGGCAAAGCCGCTGTATAATTGACTCCATCGTTGAAACAAAGGGTTTTGAACGGAATCAGCACTTGATCGTGGTACATACCGAGCACCGCATCGAAAGCCTGCAAGTTGGATGGTGAAAAGAAACTATCGGCGGCATAAGGGCCGTAAACCAACATCCCTTTGTTGTACAACAATTGAATGGCCGGAATGATAATTTCCTGTTCCTCTTTGCCGAGCAGACCGTCGTCGCCAGAATGCGGATTCAGTCCCAATACTGCAATTTTGGGCTTTCTTACCCGAAAATCCTGTATTAAAGAATCATGCATGGCTATGATTTTTTGAGTAATTAATTCCTGTGTAATCGTGGTAGCGACCTCTTTAATTGGAATATGTTGGGTAACCAAACTGACTTTCATGGTTTCAGAAACCAGAAACATCAGTGGGTTTCCGCCCCAAGTTTCTCCGAGATATTCGGTGTGTCCGGGAAAATTAAAAGCCTCGGACTGAATGTTTTTCTTGTTGATGGGTGCGGTAACGAGTACATCACAATATCCATTTCTCACAGCTTCCGCAGCAGCTTTCAGCGAATCATAAGCCATTTTTCCGGCGGTTTCTGAGGGTGTGCCGAATTCGATTTCCGCGGGTTCTTTCCAGATGTTCAACACGTTGATTTTTCTTTCTAATGCAGCAGCAGGATTGTCGATGCCGTAAAATTGCATGGATTGATAATCGAGCTGGTTTTTCAGGTAAGTTAAATGTCTTGTTGAACCAAAAATAACCGGCGTGAAGAAATCCATAATGTCTTTATTTTCAAGAGTTTTGACGATGATTTCATAGCCGATGCCATTGATGTCACCGACGGAAACAGCTATTTTCGGTTTTTGTTCATTTGAACTCATAAGAAAACGAATATTTGCGCAAATATAATGATGTATTATAAAAGTATCAGGAATCGGGGGTTAAGTATCCGGAAAATAAAGTTTTAATTTTATAATGCTGAATCATTGATGAGCTGAATTTAAAAAGGTTTCAGGTAATAGGTCATTGAGCGGAGCCGAAATGGATTTATGCTTCATGTTTTTAATGGCATTCTACCAAATTCAATTTGGCTAAACGCATGATAGATGAGTGTTTCAAATGATTACCCTATAAAATCACTTCTTCAGCGTAAATAAAAACTCCAAACCACCGGTTTTTCGGTTTTTGGCTGATATTTTTCCTTTGTGGAATATCACTGCATTTTTTACTATTGACAAGCCCAAACCCGAACCTCCTGTGTCGCGGGTTCTGCCTTCTGTTACCCGATAAAATCTTTCGAAAAGCCGATTCAGATGGCCTTCTTCTGGAATGCCCTTACCGGTGTCAAAGAATGAAAAATAATAATAATCATCGTCTTCGTTGTAGATGCTCACATGGATATGGGTGTTTTTTCCGGCATAGCGGATGGCATTGTCAGTGAGATTCCTGAAAACCGAATAAAGCAAATTGGAACTGCCGTTGATTTCTGCATCCGAAGGCAATTGCCAGTCAAACTGCATGTTTTGTGATTTGAGTTGCGGGCTGACATCTTCCTTGATGCGCTGCAATAAATTTTCGATGTTTACTTTTTCGGAAACAATCAGATTCGGTGCTTCTTCCATTTTCGCAATCAGACTCATGTCGCGGATGATTTCGGAAAGCACCAAAATTTGTTGAAAAGACCGTTCGATGAAATACTGTTTCTTTTCTTCCTCCAAATCCTGTGTCAGTAGGGTTTCCAAATATCCCCGAATACTTGTTACCGGCGTACGAAGTTCATGTGCCACATTGCCGGTCATTTCTTGTTTGAGTTGTTTGACCATCTCCTCTCTACTGATGTCATTCAGGATGATTTCCAGACTGTTGTCTTCAAAAATATTGGCACGCACCGAAAAAGTTTTTCCTTGTTTTTTGATTTGCTCTTCAAAGTAGGGTTTGTTTTTTTTCCTTAAAAATTCGTGCAAATCATTGAAACTCGGGTCGCTCAAAATCAAATTCGGATCACTGCTCGGTTCGTCACAAATCGTATTCAAGTATTGAATGAATAGACCGTTGTGGAATTCCACTTTGTGTTCGGGCGAAAGGAAGCAGATTCCTTCTTCCAAAATCTGAATATGCTGCAGTAGCTTTTGTTTTTCCAAACTCACATTCTTTCGGCTTTCTTTTAGTTTCTGATAATTTTCGGCAATTTTACTTCCGATTTCCCCAACTTCATCGTCGGGAAACTGAAGTTGTTTGAGTTCCAACGGATCGGATGATAACACGAAATCACGCAACTGTCCAATGGTTTTTCCGAAGCGTCGGGTGATGATATGAATAATATAAAGAAATACCGCAAAAGCAGCCAGGATGAAGTACAGTGCAGCATTTCCGGGTTTCAACATCTGTTTCAATTCGGTGTCGTAGGGCAAAGCGACGCGAATGAATTTATCACCTGAATTTTTGGCGAAATACAAATATTCGCGCTGATTAGACTCCGACAAACGAATGTTGCTTCCGGTAGCCGACTGTGCGGCCTGCACGATTTCTGGTCGGTCGATGTGGTTTTCTAAATCCGCGAAATCACTGATGGAATTATCAAACAGCACTTCACCGGAATGGCTGATCAGCGTGATTCTCAAATCATCGGGCAACAAAGTCTGAAGTTCGTTGATTTCGGCACTCAGATTCGCATCATTTTGATAAAGCCGGGATTGGATAACATCGGTATAAGTTTCTAATCGTTCGCTGAGAATTCGGGTTTTGTAATCCTTTTCGAGGATTTGTTCAAAAACAATGATACCGGCAGTGAACAGAGCAAAAATCAATCCTACGCACAAAAAAAGTCTCTGTCGGTAATTCAGTTTCATAATTCTGCGACATTAAACCGATAACCGTATCCGGCGCGGTTGTGAATGACCGAGGCGTAATCGCCCAATTTTTTTCGGATTCGTGCTATGTGCACATCCACTGTCCGTTCGGTGATGTAGGGAGATTCCTGCCACAATTTGCCGATGATATTTTCTCTTGAAAACATGCGATCAGGGTTTTGGGCAAGCAGCGACAGCAATTCAAATTCTGTTTTGGTCAATGCTATTTTTTCGCCGTCAATGCTCAATTCCTTCAAATTAAAATCCAAAATAAAATTACTGTAAATCAACTTGTTTTTGTCAGTAACTCCACTTTTCGCTGCTCTTTTCAGCACTGCTTTTACTCTGGCAACGACTTCTTTGATGGAAAATGGTTTGGAAATATAATCATCTCCGCCGACCGAAAATCCGGTGAGCATGTCATTTTCGGTGTCCTTGGCGGTCAAAAAAATAATCGGAACGAGCAGTCCGTCTTTTCGGACTTGTTCTGCCATTTTGTAACCCGACATTCCGCCCATCATCACATCCAACAAAATCAGATTGAATTCGGCAAGCGGTTTTTTCAAAGCTTCTTCGGCCGATAATGCCGTTTCCACAACATAGCCCTCGTTTTTCAAGTTGAATTCTATGATTTCTGCAATGCTGCTGTCGTCATCTACAATCAGAATTTTCTTCCCCATTCTGTTATTGAAATTGTTGTTCAAAGTTACTTAAAATATCTGCTTTTATTTATTTTTTCCTTTATGCTTCAGCACTTTTGCTTCCACAAAGAATACGATTTCCTCCACGATATTGCTGCAATGGTCGCCGATTCGTTCCATTTTTCGGATGGTCATAATCATATTCAATCCGCACTTTATATCATTGCTTTCTTTTTTCAATTGCTCCAACAGCTTGTCTATGCCTTTTTCAAAAATCTTGTTCACTTCTTTGTCCTTTGACAAGATTTTGCCTGCATTCTTTGCATTTTCAGAATTGAAGGCCAACAGGCTGTCGGTCAACATGTTCAGCAACAAATCAAACATTCTTTCGATTTCCAGCGTTTCCTTCATTTTGGAAGTGAAGTCATGACAATCTTTGTCCGTAACATAATGCGCCACACCTGCGGCATAATCCGCAATCCGCTCCAAAGTAATGCTGATTTTCATGATGGACAAAACAAAACGGAGGTCAATTGCCACCGGGCTGTACAAAGCGATATAATGCTCACAATTGCTGTCGATTTTTAATTCGAGTCCATCCACTCTCTTTTCGAACTTTATGATTTCCATGGCCAAATCCACATCGTTGTTCAGCAAGGCTTGTTTGGCTTTGGTTACTTGTGAAATCACCAATTTCCACATCTGATTGATTTCTTCTTTCAGATAGAGTAATTCTTGTTCGTTGTGTTTCAGTGTTGTCATATTATTTGTCGTTTTATCCAAATCTTCCGGTGATATAATTTTGAGTTGTTTCCTTCTCCGGATTCAGGAACATCTTTTTGGTTTCGCTGTACTCAATCAATTCGCCTAACATAAAAAACCCGGTTTTATCGCTCACTCTTGCTGCTTGTTGCATATTGTGGGTCACGATGACGATGGTATAATTTTCTTTTAATTGATGAATCAGTTCTTCAATTTTGGAAGTCGAAATAGGGTCGAGCGCAGAAGCCGGTTCGTCCATCAGCAACACCGAAGGATTCACTGCCAACGCTCTGGCTATGCACAATCGTTGTTGTTGTCCACCCGACAATTCAAAGGCGGATTTGTTCAGTTTGTCTTTGACCTCATCCCACAAAGCTGCCGAAACCAGAGACTCTTCTACTCTTTGTGCAATCTTTTTTTTGTCTTTGGTTCCATTGACCCGCAAACCATAAGCCACATTTTCAAAAATGGATTTCGGAAAGGGATTCGGTTTTTGGAAAACCATGCCCACATTTTTTCGTAATTTGTCCACATCCACCGAATTGCTGTATATGTTCTTGCCGTCAATCAGGCATTCGCCCTCCAAACGAGTGTCCGGAATTAGGTCGTTCATCCGATTGAACAGACGGAGAAAAGTGGATTTCCCGCAGCCTGAAGGACCAATGAAAGCCGTTACTGTATTGGGCTTGATTTTGATGCTGATGTTCTTCAGTGCTTGAAAATCTCCGTAATAAAAATTGATATCTTTGACTTTTATCATCTTTAATTTTGTTTGAATTTTTTATTTAATCTTTGGCGCATAAAAGTAGCCATTAAATTGAAAATCAACACAATGGCAATCAATACCAATGCTGTTCCATAAGCCATTGGACGGGAGGCCTCCAAGTCTGTTCCGCTGGTTGCCAACACATACAAATGGTAGGGCAAAGCCATGGCTTGGTCAAAAATGCTCTGTGGCAAATTCGGCAGAAAATAAGCCGCCACCGTAAAAAGAATCGGCGCAGTTTCACCCGATACCCTTCCGATGGAAAGAATCACGCCAGTCAGTATATTGGGCAAAGCAGAAGGCAAAACCACTTTCCGGATGGTTTGTAATTTACTTGCACCCAAGGCCAGACTTCCACTTCGATATGAATCCGGTACGGCCTTGAGCGCTTCTTCTGAAGTACGGATAATCAATGGAAGTGTCAAAAGACCAAGCGTTAAAGAACCGGCCAAAATCGAGTCACCAAATTCTAATTTATTAACGAACAAAGCCATCCCGAACAACCCAAATACAATCGAAGGTACGCTTGCCAGATTGTTGGTCATCATTCGGATAAAACGGACTATGAATCCGTTTCCGGCATATTCGGTGGTATAAATCGCAGACATCACACCCAAGGGTACGGCGAAAATCAAACTGCCAATGACCAAATAGAAAGTTCCTACGATGGCCGGAAAAATTCCGCCGGAAGTCATTCCGTCGGTCGGAGATTCAGTCAGAAATTCCCAGCTGATTACACTGATGCCATTGATTACGATAAAGCCCAATATGCTTATCAAAATTCCTACGATGAAAAAGCTGAACAATCGAAATAAAAAGAAAGCTGCTTTTTGTTTAAATTTTTGATTCATATTACAGGCTTTTATAAGTTTTCTTTTTTGAAATCATTTCGGATACGATTGAAATAATCATTGAAATCAGGAACAAGATACAGCCGAGTAGGAACAAAGACTGAAAATGCTGTCCACCCGAAGGTGCTTCTCCCAATTCGGCTGCAATGGTGGCCGGGATTGTCCGGACGGGTTCAAAAATTGTGCTGGGAATCACCGCTGCATTTCCGGTAATCATCAGCACCGCCATGGTTTCACCCACCGCACGACCGATGCCCAAGACCGCCGCCGCCGAAATCCCGGAACCGGCATAAGGAATCACCACTTTATAAATCGTCTGCCACTGGGTTGCCCCCAATGCCAAGCTGGCTTCTCGCATCGCTGTCGGTGTATTTCGAATCGCATCTTCTGCTACTGAAATGATGGTCGGCAGTGCCATGATTGCCAGAATCAAACCTCCGGTGAAAGCAGTTTCGCCCACAGGCAGATTGAAAGCTTTCTGCACCAAAGGTGCCACGACGACCAAACCAAAAAATCCGTACACCACCGATGGGATGCCCGCCAACAATTCGATGACCGGCTTCAGGAATTTCCGCATCCGTTCATCTGCTAATTCCGACAAATAAACTGCCACGCCCAACCCCAAAGGCAAAGCCAAAACGATGGCAATCAGACTGACCAATAAGGTCCCCAAAATCAATGGCAAAGCACCGAACAAAGGCGAAGGAGTGGCTGTCGGCAACCATTCCTTTCCAAGAAAGAAATCCGACAAAGTCGTGTTGTGTACCTTCACTTTTTTGGAACCTTGTGTGACCGAAGGCGCAAATTCTTCCGGCACATAAGCGATGATATTTTTGTGGTCAGAAATGATGTAGCCTAATTTTTCGGGCAACAGACTGTAATTTTCACCCAAATCTTCATCTGTATAATAATCAAACACATCGTCAATTCTGAAAACCATGATTTCTTGGTTTGCCCCACCCAATTCATTCCAATTAATGATTTCCTCGTCGTACATGTTTTTGACATCCAATGGATGCAACTGATTGACCGGATTTTCGGGGTGTACATAAAGGCCATAACCGTCTTCAATGGCCGGTGATTTGAACAAACCGAAACCTTCTTTGAAAAGAAAAATGGTGATGAATAAAATAGCGATGGTTGTCAAAGCACCGCTGAGCGTAAGCAAGCTTTCAGTAAGTTTTTCGGTGATTTTTCCGAGGAGATTCTTTTGTGCCATTTGCTGAAATTTGTTTAACTGACAGGTACATAACCGGTTTCTTCCACGATTTTCTGACCTGTAGGCGAGAGCAGATAGTCAATGAAATTCTTCACTTTGGCCTCATCTTTTGAGAGATAATAATAATAGAGCGGCCGCACAATCGGATAAGATTTGTTTTTGGCACTCTCGACCGAAGGTTTCACAAAGGTTTTGCCCGAATCATAGGAAACCGCCAGAGGTTTCACTTTGTCGGAAAGATAAGCCAGACCGACATAAGCAATCGCACCCCGGGTTTGACTTACCGACTGAATCACCGCACCGTTGGCAGGCATGCTCATGATGCCCGACATGAAGTTTTTGTGCTTCAATACGCTTTCTTTGAAGAACTCATAAGTTCCGGAAGAGGTTTCGCGGGAATACGGAATGATTTTCAGGTCTTCGCCACCGACTTCTTTCCAGTTTTTGATTTTACCTGTAAAAATTCCAGACAATTGTTCTCGTGTGAGTTGAGAAACTTTATTGGACGGATGTACCACGATGGCAAGTGCGTCAAAGGCAACTTCGACTTCCCGCAGGTTGTTGCCTGCGAATTTGATTTTCTTGCGCTCATCGAATTTGATTCTGCGCGAGGTCTGCGCAATGTCGGTGGTACCGCTCATTAGAGAAGAAATCCCAACCCCGCTTCCTCCGCCTGTAACGGTGACATTGGTTCTCGGGTGAGATTTGATGAAATTTTCTGCCGCTTTTTGGGTAATGGGCAGCACCGTTTCGGAACCTTTGACTCTTTGGGCATTTAGATTTCCCGCATACAGCAGAATAAGAAGCCAGCCCAAAATAATTTTCTTCATCTTCTTGTTTTTCAGCTGCAAAATTCCAATTACAAAATCACACGGAGGTTAAGATTTTGTTACGGTTTGGTTACGGATTGAGGAATCAGTTGATTACTAAGAGATTACAATGCAGCTCATTTCGGCTCCGCTCAATGACCGCCGCTCAATGACCGAAAACCGGTTGCTGAGCGGAGTCGAAGCAGAGGTTTCGTTGGCTACCCTTCGACTTCGCTCAGGGGGCGAACGGCAATAGTTTGATGCTCTGTTTGCAATAAAATAAAAAGCAAGAAAACATTGCCGTCCACTTCAGTGGACGGATAGAAAAGTATGACTTCCTCTTGGCTTTAGCCACATGCATGCAAGAGATTCATTTTTTTGGATTCATCAACTTGACATAATATTTCCTCTAAACCATGCTTCACTCAAGTCTTCCCTCCTCAAACAAATGACTATCAGTTAAATAAAATTATTTCTCCGCACTTTAATTAATAAAAATGTAATCCTGCCTTAGCCGATTCGTAACACCTCAAAAGGACATTTGCACTGAAAATTAAATATAGATTTTCTATGTGGAATTATGAGGAACGGAGAACAACCGTGAAAAGATTTGTGAATGTGTGTATGGTTTTGTTTGCGTATTTGAGTTTCAGCGCATTTGTCATGGGGCAAGACGGAACCATCAAAGGTAAGATTACGGATGCACAAACCGGAGAACCTCTTTTTGGGGTTACAGTAATTGTGGAAGATATTTTTTATGAAGAAATGACCGACGAAAATGGCGAGTTTATCATCAATGACGTGCCTGTCGGAACCTATTCGGTTACGACCGAGCATTATTCTTATGAGCCGGTAACCCGGGAGGGGATTGTGGTTAAAGCAAATGAAACTACCGAGTTGGAATTGCAACTGGAATCAGAGAGTATTGGGCTGAGCGCAGCAGAAATCGTGGTGCGCATCAACCGTGAATCGGAAACGGCTCTGCTGCTCGATCAGCGGAAATCCATTGTGGCAAGCCAGAGCATCGGCGCACAGGAATTGTCGCGAAAAGGTGTGGGCGATGCCGAAGGTGCAGTCGCCAAAGTTTCGGGTGTGTCCAAACAGGACGGTGTGAAAAATGTGTTTGTCCGCGGATTGGGCGACCGATACAACGCGACTTTGCTCAACGGACTGCCGATACCGTCCGAAGACCCGGAATACAAAAATATTGCATTGAGTTTCTTTGGTACGGATGTAATTCAGAACATCGGTGTGAACAAGGTTTTTTCGGCAGGAAATACCGGTGATGCAGCCGGTGCCATCATTGACATCACTTCAAAAGAACTGTTCAACAGTTCGGCTTTAGGGATTGATTTTTCGGCAGGATTCAACACCAACATAAAAGGTGTGGACTTTTTGAAAGCAGACGGGGTCAATTCATTTGGTTTTGCCAAAAAAGATCGTCCAACAGCCGGGAAATTCGATTTTGTCAACCGTCTTGATCCTTCGGTGGCGAAATTGCCCATCAACCAAAGTTTCAAACTTTCGGGCGGAAAGAAATTCAGAATCGGTAATAATCCTTTGTCATTCTTCGTGGTTGCAAGCCAATCGTCCGATTATTCTTATTCGGAAGAAATTGTCAGGAATATGAATACGGCAGGAATCATTTATCAGGATCAGACCGGGAAAAAACATTCTGAAAACATCAGCCAATTGATTTTGGCGAATTTGAATTACGGATTTGGCAATAAAAATTCCATTGCCTACAACTTTATGATGCTTCACGCCAGCGACCAGTATGTGGGTGAATACAGCGGAAAACATTCCGAAAAACATCAGGACGGCGATCAGGACATGGGTTATCTGAGAAGACAGCAAATCAATGACAATCTGCTGATGACCCATCAGTTACTGACCCAATGGACACTGACCGACAAACTGAATTTGCGCATCAACGGTTCATACAATTCCATCAAAGGTTATGAACCTGACAGAAGAGAAAATTATCTTTCCCGAAAAAGCGACGGCACTTATGGTCTGACCGGAAGCAACCGGCAGAAAAGATTTTTCTCCGAATTGCAGGAAAACAATTACAACGCACAGGCGATATTCGATTTCAAACTGAATGATGTAACGGAAAGCGGTCGTTCCAAAATCTCGGTGGGCTACAATGCTTATTTGTCGGACAATGATTTTGAAGCGGTGGAATATAACTTCTCGGCCATTCCGGGTGCATGGAGTATTGACAATATACGATTGGATGAATTGTACAATCAGCAAAATTACAACCAGGGTCTGTTCTCAATATCGGAAGGCAGTCCGAACAGCTACAGCGTGAACAAAAATATACAGTCGGCTTTTGCAGAAGTAACTTACCAATTTTCAAAAAGATTTTCAGCCAATGCAGGTTTGCGTTTCGACCATGTGGATATGGATGTGGAATATGATGTCCCTGGCAGAGCGGACAAAAGCAACAGCATTCAAAAATTCTATTATTTGCCAAGTCTGAATCTGAAATATGATTTGAACGACAAAAACGCGTTGAGATTGGGTGTGAGCAAAACCTATACGCTGCCGCAATCCAAGGAAATTTCGCCTTATCAGTATGTGAACATCGGTTTTGCGAGTGAAGGAAATCCGAATCTGAAACCGTCCGACAATTACAATTTTGACCTGAAATGGGATTTTTATCTGAGCAATGCCGAGCTGCTTTCGGTGGGTGCATTCTACAAGAGAATCGAAAATCCGATTGGCCGTGTGGACAAAGGAAATTCTGCCGGATTGTTGACATATGACAACATCAGCGACTTTGCGAATGTAACGGGAGCAGAAGTGGAATTGCGAAAAAACATTTACAATCGTGAGCTTGAAAGCGGCTCTCAGCACAAACTTTCTTTCGGATTGAATGCATCTGTTTTGTACACCGATTTGCTGCTGAAATTAGAGAACACACCCGAAAGAAGTTCCGGATTAGAAGGGGCTGCACCCTTTATTGCGAATTCTGATTTGACTTATTATTATTCAAATGAGAAGCACAACTGGACTTCCTCATTGGTATTCAATTATTTCAGCGACAGGATTTATACCAACGGAACTTTGGGATTTGAAGACATCATTGAGGAGGGCGTTCCTACGCTGGACTTTGTTTCATCCTTCAGTTTCAACAAAAAACTCAGTGTGAAATTCAAGGCTTCCAATCTGCTGAACCCGTATTTCAATCTGACGAGAGAAAGCTCGCTGACCCATGAAAAAATAGTGTTGAACCAATACAAAAAAGGCATCAACCTGAGTCTGGGCATTGGGCTGGAATTATAAAAAATTAAACAACAATAAAACAAAAATGAGTTACACAAATTTTAAAAATCTGAATAAAATGAAAATGAACTTAAATTTTTTGAAATCGGCCTCTTTGGCTTTGATTTTTGCCGCTGCCACTTTGGTTTCGTGCAGCGATGATGACGGTGGAAACACCCCCCTTCCTGTCAGTGAAGATGAATTGGTGGGAAGCATCGAAGGGAGCAAAACTTTGGATGCCAACATCACTTATACCATTACCGGTCCCGTAATCGTGGAAGAAGGCGGTGTTTTGAACATTCCTGCCGGAACGACAATCAAAGCCAAAAAAGGTTTTAACAACTACATTTTGGTATTGCAAGGCGGGAAAATCAATGTGAACGGAACGGCCGAAAAACCGGTTACCATGACAGCTGACATTGACAATGCCGAACCCGGATATTGGGGCGGTTTGATCATCAACGGTAGAGCTCCATTGGCCGGTGGTACAGTGGGAAGTACAGAAATTAGTTCGGCCCATCAATACGGCGGAAACAATCCGAACGACAGTTCAGGTTCAATTACTTATCTGACTTTGGCATACACAGGTGCACGGTCAAGTGCAGATGTTGAGCACAACGGACTGACATTGAACGGCGTAGGAAACGGAACCCTGATTGAAAATGTTTATATTCCTTATGGTGCTGACGACGGCATCGAATTTTTCGGTGGAACCGTAAATGTAAAAAACCTTTTGGTAGTGGACAGCGACGACGATATGTTTGACTTTACCCAAGGTTATTCAGGTACTTTGGAAAATGCTTATGGAATTTGGCAAGCCGGATTTACCAGCACTGAATCAGACCCGAGAGGCATTGAAGCCGACGGAAACTTGGACGGAAACTTCCCCGATCAGGAAGGTCAATCAGATTTCGTTATCAAAAACATCACTTTTGATTTGAGATTGGCTCCGGCTCCCGACGGTGATGTACAGAATGTAACCAACAAAATGCAGGATGTCATCAAAATCAGAAGAGGTGCGAAAGCAACCATTACCAATGCATTGGTGAAAGGAACAGGAACAGTCATCGATTTGATTGACTTTACAGACGGAAAAGGAACCGGCAATCCGACTTCTTCCGTAAGTCTTACAAGTACGCTGAATACATCACAAATCTTAGGAAAATTGATCAATCCAAATGAAGGATTTGACGGCGCTGCAATCGTATCCGGCAACACTGGATGTTCAACTTCCATCTTTGGCTGGACGAATTACAGTTTCTAAATACAAAAACGGGATATAACTCACTTTTGTTCCTCTAATCCCCTTTTCCGTTGCCTGATGACAATATACTACTTCACTCAGGCAACGGATTTTTTGTAGGTAAAAACAAAACCGATTGCTTAATAAAATATTGATAATGTAGGAATTATAAGTTTCTCGGCATTAGAGCGGAAAAGATTATTTTGTCTTTTTTACTTTCTTTTTCTTTCTACCGGTTTTTTTATCAATTCTTTGGTTGAATTCTTCCAAAATTGAATCATTGTTATTGTTGCAATTCAGCTTTTTGATTTCTTTCAACACTTTTTTTGCAGTTTTGAAATCGCCCAAAACTTCTTTCAACCATGCTTTTTTGAACAAAATGCTGACCTTGTCCATTCCTTTCACGGTCAGGGCGAATTCAATCAACTTCTCGGCTTCTTCCCAATCTTCGTTCAAAATCAGGACATCAATGTAATACGGATAAACCCAAAGCGCATAAATATCGTAAGACAAAGCTTCTGAATAAAAGGCTTTGGCGGTTTCGTAATCCATCATTTGTTCTGCATAGATTCTGCCCAACAGACCAATGGCCATCGGGTTTTTATCGTCATACGACAATGCGTATTCCAATGATTCAATGGTTTCTGCCAATGCGTAAGGGTAATTATCCAATGCGTTGAGTAAATGTTTATCTATGGTTTTCATTTTTAATTGTTTAATCCAAATCTTTGTCCAAATCCCGTTTTAGTTTTTGGCGTTCTGATTTAAAATTTTTTTCATCTTTTTTCTGTTTTTTGAAATCCGAACCCTTAAAAATCCGGGTAGGATTTCCTCTTTTCACTTCGGATTGATTGTTCCATTCAGAATACGAACGATTTTGAATATACTTCAGATTTTCTTCATTTAATCTATTCAGTAATCGTTCGGTTGCCAATTTCTTGTTTTGATGTTGCGAACGGCTGTCCATTGCCACCACGGCAATTCCGGTAGGTTTATGAATCGCCCGAACGGCTGTATTGACCTTGTTTACATTTTGTCCGCCCGCTCCTGAACTGCGCATCGCCTGATATTCAAAATCCTTTTCATTAAAAACCTGTGGTTGAAAATCTTCGAGTTCAAAAATCCCGATAAACCAGTTTTTTCGTTTGTGCAGTTTTCTAAATTCACTTTGTCCCACCCACTGAATCGTTCCTTTCCACGAATCCACAAATTCCTTAACGGTTTCTCCTTCTACCATGATTGTAGCCGAAAGAACAGTTCCGTTGTGGTCGCCGGCTTCCCGATGAATTACTATGGGATTTAAACGCAATTGCTGTGCCTCATCCAAAAATATTTTCAACACCTGAGCCACCACCCAAGTACATTCTTCAGGACCGTTTCCGGCCGTTATTTGAATTATTTTTTTCATTTCTTTTTAATAAACTTTGAACAAATTCTCATTCTTCCATCCTCACTATTTTCGGTAAAAATGTTCCCAAAACTTTGACCAATTCCCGTTGTGAGTCCATTACTTTTTTGATGTCTTTATAGGCCATCGGAGCTTCATCCACATTTCCGCCGATCAGCGAAACGCCATGTGTTTTCAACGATTTTTTAATATCGCTTCGAGTGAAATTTCGTTTACATTCCGACCTCGAAAACAGCCGTCCGGCACCGTGAGAAGCAGAATTCAAACTTTCTTCATTTCCCAATCCTTCTACGATATAACCGGGAGCCGTCATCGAACCCGGAATTATTCCTAAGACTCCTTTCTTTGCCGGAGTTGCACCTTTTCGGTGAACAATCACTTCTTTTCCGTTCCACAATTCTTTCCATGCAAAATTGTGGTGATTCTCGATGTTAAAAACCACACGATGCCCAAGCGCTTTTGCAATTCGTCGATGAATATCGTCATGACAGGCTTTTGCATAATCACCCGCCAAATTCATTGCCCGCCAATATTCTTGTCCGTCATGCGTATCCAAATCTAACCACGCCAAATGTTTGACCTGTTTTGGCAAGGGCGTTTGTCTTCCCGCCAATTTGGTGTAATGTCTGGCAATATTGGCACCCAAGCCCCTTGAACCGCTGTGCGACAAAACCGCTACATATTTTCCGGGTTCTATGTTCCATTCGGTTCGGATTTCGTTGATTTCTGCAATGCCGAATTCCACAAAATGATTTCCTCCTCCGGAAGTGCCTAATTGGGTGTATGCTTTGTCCAACAAGCTTTTCAAAAGCGGAATCTCGTTAAATTCCGAACGACTAAAAATTTCATGGTCGGCTTTTTCCTTGTGCACTTCTTTCATCCCGAATTTGGTATGTTCGGTCAATATTTTTTTCAATTTATCTTCATTGCCTTTCAGAAAATCCGATGGTAAATCATAAACCGAAAGATTCATTCGACAACCGATGTCCACGCCTACACCATAAGGAATAACTGCGTTTTCAGTCGCCAAGACACCACCAATCGGAAGTCCGTAACCATAATGTGCGTCGGGCATCAAAGCACCGGCCACAGAAACCGGCAATTTCAAAGCATCAAATAATTGGAATTTACTTGCTTCATCTATTTCATTTTCACCGAAAATCGAAAAAGGAGCACGGACAGTTTTGAGTTCGTGCAGTTTCACTTCCACAGGTTGGATAAGGCTTTCTGCCAATTTCCCCCAAGTGCCGTTGTCCTTATAATTTTCAGGATGCAACAAAACAGCTTCGGCTTCCTTCAAAATGGCTTCTTTCTTCTCTTTTTTTCTGTATCTGCTAATTTGCCCAAGGGCAATATTGATTGCATTTGTTTTTGGAAAACCCAATTTAATCAGGTCTTTTCCGGAAATTTTATTTCCCATTTGTTTATTTTTAATAGTTAATTGATTAAAAACAATATGTTTAAAGAGCTTTTAAACAAAGTTTTTTATCCAATCCGGGAAATTTTGGAATTTTTTCAAACAAAAAAGCCCGGAGTTTTTAAATCTTCGGGCTTCGCATATTTTGATGAATTATTATCAGGAACTATGAAAAGCACGAAGAAAAGCTGCACCAAATCTTGGTGAACTGCTTAGCTGATTTAATTTAATTACAAACATTCTTTCTTCGTATTAGTTGGATTAAACAATGATTTTCCTTTTCAGATTGCAAATGTTTTAAAAAATAATCGGGAATACCAAATTTATTTTGAAGTTGAGAATTGGATGACATTGAGAACCTCCTTTGTTTTTTAACTTGCGTTCAATTACTATTCAATTGAAATACAGTAAATTAAATTAAAATAATTTGAAAAAGTAAAATGCATTTATTGACTTTAATTCATTGAATATTAATAATTTAAACTAACGTCATGTATTTCACTAAGGATAAAATCACAGAAATTTTTTATTTAACGGACGAATTTTATCTGGAATTTCAAAAAACCTTCTCAAACCCTCAGCAGTCCTCTGAAACCTCTTGATGCATAGTAGGATTCGGCACCGTTGTGGTAGGTGAAAACTTGACCGTAACGAAAATCGCAAAAGAGCGCACCGCCTAAGTTTCTGACTTCATCCGGTGTCAAAATCCAGCTTGAAGTTTTGTTGTCAAATCCGACCAAGGGATGGTATTTTCGGTATTGTTCTTCGGTCAGAATTTGGATACCGATTTCGGCAGCGCGATCAAGGGCATTGCCGGTAGGTTTGTGGGTTTTTCGGGCGTCCAAAGCTTTAGAGTCGTAGCAAAGACTTCTTCTCTCGCTCGGACTTTCTTTGGCACAATCAATGAAAATAAATTCACCGGTCACCGGGTCAAAATCAACTACATCCGGTTCCCCGCCAGTGCTTTCCATTTGGTGTAGGATGTTAAGTTTCTTGGAATTGTTTTGGAGTTTTTTCAGCACATCTTCCCATTTCAGCTTTTTGTGTCTGATTTTGTTTTGGTCAAATCTTTCGGATAAAATCCGGAGAATTTCGAAGTGAATTTCATTTTTCATCGGAAGTAAATTTTGATTGCTCAATCAATATGTCCACAATTTAAGGAGCTTTTCTTCAAAATCGGTATCCGGTAAAAATTGCTTTTCCAATTTAGCATCGAATGGAATGGGCGAATTCATGCTTGCCGCCCTGAAAACCGGCGCATCTAAATCTTCAAAAGCTTCTTCGGCGATGATCGAAGAAATTTCTGCACCAAAACCGTTTACCAAAGTATCTTCGTGGAGAATAATCGCTTTTCCGGTTTTACGAATTGATTCCAAAACCGCCTCTTTATCCCATGGAATCAATGTGCGCAAATCAATCAAATCCGCTTGGATTTCCGGATATTTCTCCAAAAGTTGCTGTGCAATCTGCAGCCCCATTCCATAAGTAACGATGGTCAAATCATCCCCTTTTCGGTGAAATCTTGCTTTCCCAAATGGGATGGTGTAATAGCCTTCGGGAACATGAGATTTGATACTTCTGTACAGCTTCTTGTGTTCAAAATACATGATGGGATTCGGATCCGCAAAAGCCTGCAACAACAAGCCTTTTGCATCTTCGGGCGTAGCGGGATAAATGATTTTCAATCCCGGAACTTTGGTAAACCAAGCTTCGGTGGATTGGGAATGAAACGGACCTGCCGCTACTCCGCCACCCGTCGGCATGCGTACAACTACATCCGAATTTTGCTGCCAACGATAATGAGACTTCGCTAAATTATTGACTATCTGATTAAACCCTACGGAAACAAAATCTGAAAATTGCATTTCCACCATGCTTTTCATGCCACAAACCGACAATCCCAATGCAGCACCTAAAACAGCTGATTCTATAATCGGCGTATTCCGAACCCTGTCTTTCCCGAATTTTTCCACAAAGCCTTGGGTTACCTTAAAAGCTCCCCCGTATTCAGCAATATCCTGTCCCATCAGCAATAAATTCGGATGATTATGCATGGCGGTTTCCAAGGCCTCGCTGATCGCATCAATGTATCTTAATTCTCTGTCAGAAACTGACTTAGGAATAATTTCCTTATTTTCAAATGGGGCATATACATCTTGAAGTTCAGTTGTTTTATTGGGCTTTATTTTGGGAAATTGATCAGCCGCTTCCAGTTCCTGCAAAATATAGTCAGCCATTTCATTTTTAAGATTTTCAATAATTTGTTCTGTAAGGATTCCCCTTTCTATCAGCTGATTCTCAAATCTAAGAATTGGATCCTTGTCTTCCCAAGATGCTATCAAACCTTCAGGATAATAGGCCGTTCCAGAAGCTTCTTCGTGGCCTCTCATTCTAAATGTATTGCATTCAATCAGCACCGGTCTCGGATTTTGTCGGATTTCTTCTGCCCAATGTTTCACAGTTTCATAAACCGCAATCAAATCATTGCCGTCCACAGCTACGGCCTCAATCCCATAGCCGATACCTTTGTCCACGAAAGATTTCATCCGGAATTGTTCGGATGATGGTGTGGAGAGTCCCCAATGGTTATTTTCCACCGCAATAATCAATGGCAATTGCCAGACCGCAGCCAAATTCACAGCTTCGTGAAATTCGCCTTCACTCGCTCCGCCGTCACCGGTAAATACCAAAGTCGCTTGTCGTGCTTTTTGGAGTCTTTTCGCCAATGCCACTCCTGCGGAAACGCCCATTTGTGCGCCAAGGTGTGAAATCATCCCTACAATTTTATATTCTTGGGTTCCGAAATGAAAAGATCGGTCGCGACCTTTGGTGAAACCTTCCGCTTTGCCTTGAAATTGTGCGAACAATCTTCGCAAGGGAATATTTCTCGAAGTGAAAACTCCGAGATTGCGGTGCATGGTCAGGATATATTCCTCCAGATCCATGGCCATAGCGCATCCCACGGAAATGGCTTCCTGTCCCCAAGCCGAAAACCATTTGCTGATTTTTCCCTGCCGAAGGCTGATGAGCATGCGTTCTTCGACCATTCTCGGTAGCAACAATGCTTTATAGAATGCTAATAATTCCTTGTCTGAGTAATTGGATTTCATCAATGGATGCGTCAATGTTTTCACCTCAAAAAAATTAAAGCCCAAATTTAAGGCAATTCTTCGGGACGAAATCAGAATTATTTTCGTTTCAACAGTGAATTGTAATGATAAATTAAGAAAAATTGCCGTCTGCTTTAGCGGACGGACAGAAAAGCAATCTTTCCTTTGGCTTTAGCCCCATTCAAATAAGAGATTTTATGCAGCTCATTTCAACTTCGCTCAGGATAAACTTCTCGCCCTAATAAATTCTTGAAAACAAAAAAAACACCCACAAATTGCAAGTGCTTTTTGGTTTGTGGTCCCACCTGGGCTCGAACCAGGGACCCTCAGATTATGAGTCTGATGCTCTAACCAGCTGAGCTATAGGACCCGAATTTAATATTGAACGCTCAATATTTTTAGGACTGCAATTTTACGACAATCCGTTTAATTCTACAAACAATTTTTTGGCTGTTGTAGAATTGCATTTCAATCCGTTTTTGCACATTGAAGGGTTTTATTTAATTTTGCGTACATTAAATAATGAATATGAAAATCCGAAACCTGATTGTATTGAGCTTGATTGGTCTGTTTATCGGTCTTATTTCCTGTCGCGACGATTTTGATTTTGACCCGGTGAACGAAGAGCTGACATTCTCCAATGATACTTTGCGCTTGGATACCGTATTCAATTATTCAAGTTCTCAGACCTATAAATTTGCGGTTTACAATGGAGAAAACAAGGATGTCTTGATTCCTAAGATCCGCCTCTCACGTGGAGAATCTTCTCTCTACAAACTGAATGTGGACGGGATGCCGGGGTATGAATTCACGGATGTAGCGGTTAGAAAAAAAGACAGTATTTTCATTTTTGTGGAAATCTCTGCCGGAGAAGCACCCACGAATCCCGATTATGAAGACGAAATCATCTTTGAAACCGCCAACGGAAGTCAAGAAGTAAAGCTGATGGCTTATATCCTGAAAGCAAAGTTTTACAATTCTGAACAAAATTCGGATTATCCGCTGAATGAAAGTTGGGACAATGAATATGCACGGGTTGTCTATGGGAATCTTCAATTTGATGCATTGACCGTTGGGCCGGGAACCAGAATTTATTTTCACAATGAAGCGGGACTCACCGTCAACGAAAAACTAACTGTCAACGGTTCCCTCAACAATAAAGTCGTTTTTCGTACCGACCGTATGGATGAACGCTCTGATTCCTTGCCGAATATGTGGGGGAAAATTCATTTGAAAAATAATATGGATTCCAAAATAGATTATGCGGTCATCAAAGGCGGGAACATTGGTTTAGAAGTTGAAAATTCAACCCTTGAAATTTCCAATACCAGAATCCTGAACAATGAAAAAATCGGGCTGTATGGAAAAAATTCGACCCTTCGAGGAGAAAATATGGTTATCAGCAACAGTGATTTGGCGGCTTTAGCAGTTGAAGGCGGCGATGCGGAATTTATTCATTCTTCTTTTTCAAGTTATTTCAATATCGGATTGGGCAGTGGTAATGCATACAGCCTGTATTTGGGAAATACGAATGACAACGGCACCCTGATTCCTTTGACCCAAGCGAATTTCTACAACTGTGTTTTCTACGGACGCGCTTCCAACGCCGTGATTTTGGATAGAACCGATGGGGCTGCGTTCAATTATGATTTCAAACACAACATCATCCGACTGGATTTTCCGGATGAAATCAGTGGCATCGACAATTCCAATGTTTTAGATAAAAACCCGGCGTTTATCAATCCGGGATTTGGGAAAAATGACTTGAGAATTTCATCGGAATCTGAAATTCCGGCATTAAATATTGGAAGCAGTTTATACGCTGAATTAGTTCCACTTGACATTTTAAATCAAAGCAGAATCGGCGTTTCTCCCTTGCCCGGCGCATTTCAGCAAACCGTGAATCCGGAAGAATGATTGTCGAATAATTCAATTGATTTCAAAATCCGGATTTCTTTCAGAAGTATTTAAAACTTTGGTTATTCTTAATCCTTTTGACGGATTCATACATGAGTTGGATGGTGTTTTCCACATCGGTGATATGCACCATTTCCACCGTGGTATGCATATAGCGCAATGGCAGGGAAATCAAAGCCGAGGGTACTCCTCCGTTGCTGTATGCGAAAGCATCTGTATCCGTACCGGTTACTCGGCTGCTTGCGGCACGCTGAAAAGGAATCTTCTTGGTTTCAGCAGTTTCGATGATGAGTTTCCGCAAATTATTCTGTACAGCCGGCGCATAAGTTACAACCGGTCCCGAGCCGCATTTCAGGTCGCCGGATTTGGCTTTTTCCATTTTGGGTGTGGAAGTGTCATGTGTAACATCCGTTACGATAGCTACATCGGGTTTTATAGTTTTTGTAATCATTTCAGCTCCGCGTAATCCCACTTCTTCCTGTACGGAATTGGTGAAATACAAACCAAAATCGATTTTGTCTTTGTTTTCATGAAGTAACCGGGCAACTTCCGCAATCATAAATCCGCCAACACGATTGTCTAAAGCTCGGCAAACAAAATAATTATCATTCAAAATCATGAATTCATCAGGATATGTAACCACACAGCCAACATGAATTCCGAGGGCTTCGACTTCTTCTTTGGAACTTACCCCGCAATCAATCCAGATGGTATCGGTTTTGGGCAATTCATCTTTGTTGCCAATTCGCACATGGATGGCCGGCCAACCGAAAACGCCTTTTACAATGCCTTTTTCGGTATGAATATTCACTCTTTTTGAAGGTGCGATGACGGCATCTGAACCGCCATTGCGAATCACATAAATCATCCCGTCTTTGGAAATATAATTCACATACCAGGAGATTTCATCCGCATGTGCTTCTAACACCACTTTGTATTTTGCTTTCGGATTGAGGATTCCGTAGGCAGTTCCGTAATTATCGGATTTAATTTCATCTACATATTTCCCGATGTACTGCGTCCAGACTTTCTGCCCGGCGGTTTCATAACCGGTCGGAGAATATGTATTCAGGTAGTTTTCAAGAAAATCCAGTGATTTTTTATTAAAGAATTTCGATTTGCTCATTTTCTTAATTTGAACAAAAATAATCAATTGGGAACAATATTTGCTAAGAAAGTTTCTATGCAATTCAAATTGTTCTTTTTTGTGTTGTTTTTGGGTTCATTTTCAGCTGCTCAGGAAGGTAAGGATGGTCAAATCACATTCAATGAAGAAATAGCGGAGATGGATACCATATCTGATGAAAATACTGAACCATATGGTATCATAGAGCTTGAGACTGCCAATATGCTGCAATTGTATCTGCGGACGGATATGGAAAAAAAATACTATGTCTGGCTCAGAAAAAGGGTTCGCGATGTATGGCCGTATGTGAAAATTGCTGTGGATGAATACAATGCCATTCAGGATACTTCCAAATATTTTAAGTCCGAAAGGGAACAAAAAAAATACATCAAAAAACGGCAAAAAGTCTTGGCGGATGAATTTGAAGAAAAATTGAAAGACCTGACCCTTTCTCGTGGTCAAATCCTGATTAAATTAATCCATCGGGAAACCGGAAAAACTTCCTACGAAATCATCAGAGAACTACGTGGCGGTGTGAATGCGTTTATCTGGAATTCACTCGGCGGGGCGTATGACTGGGACTTGAGAACAGAATTTGACCCCCACAAAACCCGCGAAGATTTATTCATCGAAGCCATTCTCCAAAAGGACTTCGCCACCGGACGACTTGAAAGAATCCGAGAGTTTGAATAACCAAAATCTTTCTCCCTCAATTCACTGCTCCATCGATTGATTTTCATATATTAGCCAACCGAAATTCAGTCATTATTTACATGCCGGAAAAGAAAATAAAAAAAATTGGCGTACTCACTTCGGGCGGTGATTCACCGGGTATGAATGCAGCCATTCGCGCTGTCGTCAGAGCTTGTTCTTATTACAAAATAAAATGTACCGGCATACAAACCGGCTACCGCGGACTGATAGAAAATATGACCCTGGAATTAGGGCCGCGCTCCGTACGGGACATCATCAACCGCGGCGGAACTTTTCTTAAAACCGCTCGCTGCAAAGAATTTCTGACTCCAGAAGGCAGAAAAAAAGCTTTTGCAACCATACAAGAAAAAGGAATTGAAGCCTTGGTTGTCATCGGTGGCGATGGTTCATTCAGAGGTGCTAAAACTTTTTATGAAGAATTTAATATTCCTTTCATCGGGATTCCCGGCACCATTGACAATGATATTTTCGGAACTGATTT
The DNA here is from genome assembly GCA_041656055.1 of Weeksellaceae bacterium. GTDB lineage: Bacteria > Bacteroidota > Bacteroidia > Flavobacteriales > Weeksellaceae > Moheibacter. Next base: position 54,753 of record JBBAEI010000005.1, on the reverse strand, counting down.
TACGATTGGTTATGATACCGCACTGAATACAGCCGTGGATGCCATTGACCGAATCAGGGATTCTGCCACTTCACATAACCGCGTATTCTTTATAGAAGTCATGGGGCGCGATGCGGGTTTTATCGCATTGAACAGCGGAGTTGCTTCCGGCGCGCAAGATATTCTGATTCCTGAAACCAAAGGAAGTCTTGAAGACCTTTACGCCTCCCTGCTGAAATCTGAAAGGGTTGGAAAACGTTCAAGCATTATTGTGGTGGCAGAAGGTGAAGAATTGGGCAATGTTTACGATTTGGCTAAAGCCACTCAGGAAAGGTTTCCCGAATACGATGTGAGGGTTTCTGTATTGGGCTATATACAGCGTGGTGGTAATCCGAGTTGTATGGACAGGGTATTGGCCAGCCGTTTGGGAGTGGCAGCGGTGGAAGGATTGATGGAGGGCAAAACCAATTTGATGGCGGGGGTAAGATCCAATGAAGTGGTGTTTACTTCCATTGAAGAAGCCACCCAAAAACATAATGCCATTGATAATGAATTGATTAAAATTTCAAAAATATTAGCTGTTTAATAATTATAAAATTCAAACAATATGTCAACGATTAAAGTAGGAATTAACGGTCTTGGTCGTATCGGTGGTCTTGTTCTCAGATCGCTGATAAATAGAGAAGATGTAGAAATTGTGGCTGTAAATGCCCGGGGAGAAATCGATTACACGGCTTATAAACTGAAGCATGATTCCGTACACGGTTCTTTTGATGGAGAAATCCGTGTGGAAGGAGACAACCTAATTATCAACGGGAAAACCATCAAGGTTTATCATGAATCAGAACCGGCAAATATCAACTGGCGAGAAACCGGTGCAGAATATATTGTAGAAGCCACCGGGCAATTTCTGACCAAAGAAAAAGCCATGCCCCACATCGTGAACGGGGCTAAAAAAGTGGTTTTCTCTGCGCCTTCCAAAGATGATACCCCGATGTTTGTTTATGGTGTCAATCACAAATCGCTGACGCCGGACATTCAGATTTTGTCGCACGCATCTTGTACCACCAATTGTTTGGCTCCTTTGGCCAAAGTTATCAATGATAATTTCGGTATTGTAGAAGGGCTGATGACCACCATTCACGCAACCACCGCAAGTCAGAAAACGGTTGATTCCAGTTCTTATAAAAACTGGAGAATGGGAAGATCCGCGCTCAATAACATCATTCCCACATCGACGGGTGCTGCGGTTGCTGTAACCAAAGTTTTGCCGGAACTGAAAGGAAAACTCACCGGAATGGCTTTCAGAGTCCCTGTAGCCAACGTTTCTGTGGTGGACTTGACGGTAAGATTAGAAAAATCAACGACTTACGAAGAGATTTGCGAAGTCATCAAAACTGCTTCGGAAGGCGAAATGAAAGGCGTGTTAGGTTATACAGATGAAATGGTCGTTTCTCAAGATTTTGTGAGTGAAACCAGAACTTCGGTATTTGACAAAAACGCCGGCATCATGCTGTCGCCCAACTTTGTGAAACTGATTGCATGGTATGACAATGAAATGGGCTATTCCAGTAAATTAGCAGATATGCTTGTTTATTCCGCAAGTATTTAAACATTAAATTAAAATATCATTCAGATACAAAAGGTCGTAAAAAAAACGGCCTTTTTTTTATTTTTTATTTTTTATTAATAAAGTTTTATATATTTGTCTCATATAAACCCCAAAAATAAATTGCCTATTGGTCAAATATTCTATCTTTTAATTACACAGATAAAGAAGGATATGGATTTTAAGGATGACTCACAGTTGATTGGATTGTACATCAATGGGGATGAATCAGCGTTAGAAATACTTATTAACCGGCACAAAAACAAAGTGTACGGTTTTATCTTTTCGAAAGTTTTGAATCGAGATGTCTGCGAAGACATCTTTCAGGATACTTTCGTCAAGGTAATTCTCACGCTCAAAAAGGGAAATTACAATGAAGAAGGAAAGTTTCTGCCTTGGGTGATGCGGATTGCGCATAATCTGACCATAGATTATTTTCGGTCTCAGAAACGCATGCCGGTGATAGGTGAAACTTTTGTGGATGAGGAATTCAGTATTTTTGATTTTCTGGCCGACCCTGAAGATTGTTCTGAAACGAAGATTATTAAAAATCAAATCATTGAAGATTTAAGGATATTAATCAGCTACCTTCCTGAGGATCAAAAGGAAGTGTTGGTTTTGCGGATTTTCAAAGAATTGAGTTTTAAAGAAATTGCGGAAGAAACCAATGTCAGCATCAACACCGCTTTGGGTAGAATGCGGTATGCGTTGATCAATTTGCGAAAAATTATTGAAGAAAAGAACTTGTCTTTAACAATTATTTAACTAAAATAATTTCGTAACTCAATAATAATGAAGCCTCATAATGCGTTTAGAGTACATAACCTTTAAACACGAATTTATGAAGCAAAATTACTTAATGGCAGGTGAGCGTTTATCACCAAAAAAATCTACTGTTCAAAGTATTTTAAATTTTTCAAAAACATTATCAGTTATTAAAAGTGGAGTCTTGAATAAAAAAGTAGTATTATTCAAGAATTAAAATCAAAGGGGGAAGAAATTAACCATCTCTTCCCCTTTGATTTTATTATCTATGCGATTCGCTATTTCTTTCCCCCTAACAGGTTGCCCAATATATCCATGGCCGCTCCTCCCAGACCTCCGCTGTTGCTCTGACCGCCACCAAGCAGGGAACCCAAAATATTTCCACCTTGATTATTTCCGCCAAGCAGACTGCCTAATACGGAAGTCAATCCGCCGGCATTCATCGTGTTCTGGCTGTTATGTTTCCCCAAATATCCCATCACTATGGGTGCTAATATCGCCATGATGCTTGCCATTTGTGAAGCATTGATTCCGGATGATTTGCCCAATGCGTTAGCCACGTCACTTTGCTGATTTCCAAAAACATGCCCCAAAATGCTGTTTCCATCTGAAAAGTTTCCACCATTCAGAAATCCACTGATATTGTCGAGAATACTTCCGTCATGTCCTTTTGACAAAGCGTTGATAATCCCCTCAGCACCTCCTTGATTTGCATTTTTCTGCAATCCGGAAAGTATCACCGGAATGGCAGCTGAGACAGCGGTTTTCGCCTGTTCATTGCCTATCCCCAATTGTTGCGCTACACCACCGACCAACTGATCATTAATGCCGCCTTTCAATAAATCTGATAAATCCATTTTTAATTTTTTAGAATTACTTCAAAAATAACAATTAAAAATTATTTCCGTTAACTTTGTTGGACATCTTTTAATTGAAATTTTAAAATATAATTTATGAGACGACTAACTCAGTTCCTGATTCTAATCGTGCTGGCCATCCTGATTATTCCCATATTTTTACCCAATAATATCAAGGCAGTCGCCGAAAAAGAATTGGAATATCCGGTGGAAATGGTGTTTGAGGAATTCAATAACATGAGTGAGTTCTCTAAATGGGAACCTTGGACACATGAAGATTCCGCAGCCACCAAAGAGTTTTATTCGCCCTATCGCGGCAAAGGAGCCGGTTACAAATGGAGTTCCAAAGGCAAAAGCGGCGAAATCACCATCTTGGCATCCACCAAAAATGACTCTTTGGTCTATGATTTGGAAGGTTATGATTTGGGGAAAAAATCAGAAATGATTATCAGATTCAGCTCCGAAACACCCCAATCCACAAAAGTCGTCTGGACAACAGAAAGTGAGAAAATCAAATATTTTTCCAGATATTATGCGTATTTCACTTCTGATAGAATCAAAGAAAAACTGATGAAAGGATTTGAGTTTTTGGAAACGAAACTCCAAAATGCAGTCTCATCTTCCGAAAATACAAATAACTTGGACAGTGCGGAATAAGGGGTGCTTTGGCTAAAAGAACAAAGCTTGAAAACACAAGAATTAAATACCAATGGTCACCCCCTTTTCCGGTTAAAATCAGTAACTTTGCAGATTAATTCTTAGTGCGAGAATGAGTGATTTTATTGAGGTTTTTGGAGCGAGAGAACATAATCTTAAAGACATTGACGTCAAAATCCCAAGGGATAAATTAGTGGTACTGACTGGGTTAAGTGGCAGCGGGAAATCTTCCTTGGCTTTTGATACGATTTATGCGGAGGGACAAAGAAGATACATCGAAACTTTCTCGGCCTATGCCCGGCAATTTCTGGGTGGATTGGAAAGACCGGATGTCGATAAAATCGATGGCTTGTCGCCGGTGATTGCCATCGAACAAAAAACCACTTCCAAAAGTCCGCGTTCAACCGTAGGTACCATCACTGAAATTTATGATTTTCTGCGGTTGCTTTTTGCCAGAACTTCCATTGCCTATTCTTACAATACCGGCGAACAAATGGTCAGCTATACAGATCATCAAATCAAGGATTTAATACAAGAGAAATTCAGCGATAAAAAAATTGTCCTGCTTTCTCCATTGATAAGATCCAGAAAAGGTCACTACCGAGAATTGTTTGTTCAGATTTCAAAAAGAGGATACCCCGAAGTCAGAGTCAACGGCGACATCCGGGAAATCATACCCGGAATGAAACTCGACCGCTACAAAACCCATGACATAGAAATGGTCATCGACAAACTGAAACTCACCGATAAAATTTCGGAAGAACGTTTGTTGGCTTCCATCGACACCGCCATGCGGCAAGGGGATAATGTGATGATGATTTTGGATTTGGAAACCAATGAAGTCCGCTATTATAGCCGGAATCTCATGTGTCCTTCCACCGGCATCTCCTATCCTGTACCCGAACCCAATTCGTTTTCATTCAATTCTCCAAAAGGTGCATGTCCGACTTGCAATGGTTTGGGAAAACTGAAAATTGCAGATATAGAAAAAATTTTCCCCAACCGGGATTTGTCTTTAAAATCCGGGATGATTGCCCCCTTGGAAGAAATTAAAGGTGCCGCCAGAATTAGGAAGCAGATTGAAGCCATTTATCTCAAATACGGAGAAATCCCTGATACCCCCTTCAAAAATTTAAAGAAGGAGCTGATACACGACATCCTGTACGGAGTGAATGAAACCTTGGATGTTCAGCTGAAATTTGCAGATGTTAGCAAGGTTTATAAAATTGATTTTGAGGGAATTGTGTCATTTGTGGAAAGAATTATCAATGACAAGACGGATGCCGCACACAGAACAATTTCCAAGGTTTATTCCAAAAGTATTTCCTGTCCCGATTGTGAAGGTTACCGACTGAACAAGGAATCACTTTATTTCAAAATCGATCAAAAGCACATTGGGCAGGTGGCTGAACTGGATTTACAGTCGTTGATGAATTGGATTGAATCCCTTGATTTGAAGTTGGATGAAAAGCAAAAGAAAATCGCAGGTGAAATCCTAAAAGAAATCAAAACAAGATTGCGTTTTTTGTTGGATGTGGGATTGAACTATCTGACCATCGACCGCCCCTCCAAATCACTTTCCGGTGGTGAAACCCAAAGAATCCGGTTGGCAACCCAAATCGGTTCACAGTTGGTCAATGTGCTTTACATATTGGATGAACCTTCCATTGGGCTTCATCAACGCGACAATATCCGGCTGATTGATTCGCTGAAGAAACTGAGGGATATTGGCAATTCTGTAATGGTGGTGGAACACGACAAAGACATGATTCTGAGATCCGATTATGTCATTGACATCGGTCCAAAAGCGGGGAGAAGTGGTGGTAAAATCGTATGGCAGGGTGAAGCTGAAGCCATCAAATATGCCAATACGCTGACTTCTGATTTCATTAACGGCATTCAGAAAATTGAAATTCCGAAGGAAAGAAGGAAGGGCAACGGACACACGCTGAAACTATTTGGCGCAAAAGGCAACAACCTGAAAGATGTGGATTTGGAAATTCCTTTGGGAAAACTGATTGTTGTTACCGGTGTTTCCGGAAGCGGAAAATCCACGCTGATTACAGAAACGCTTTATCCGATTCTCAGTAATCATTTTTACCCGAATTCCGAGAAAACAGCTTTGCCTTATAAGAAGATTAAAGGGCTTGAAAATCTTGATAAAATCATCAAAGTCGATCAATCGCCCATCGGTCGTACACCGCGCTCCAATCCCGCTACTTACACGCATTTGTTTTCCGATATTCGGAATTTGTTTTCTGAATTGACCGAATCCAAAATCCGCGGTTATAAACCCGGAAGATTTTCGTTTAATGTCAAAGGCGGTCGCTGTGAAACATGCCAAGGTGCCGGACTGAAAGTCATAGAAATGAATTTCCTGCCCGATGTTTATGTGCCTTGTGAAACCTGTCAGGGCAAACGTTTTAACAGGGAAACATTAGAAGTCAGATACAAAGGGAAATCCATTTCCGATGTTTTGGATATGACGGTCAATGAAGCTGTTGAATTCTTTGAACCGATTCCAAAAATTTACAAAAGTCTGAAAACACTTCAGGATGTAGGCTTGGGGTATATCACGTTAGGGCAACAATCCACAACGCTTTCCGGAGGGGAAGCCCAAAGGGTGAAACTCGCTTCCGAACTGAGTAAAAAGCAAACCGGGAAAACGATTTACATCTTAGACGAACCCACGACAGGTCTTCACTTTGAAGACATCCGTGTTTTGATGGAAGTCATAGACACCATCGTGAATCACGGCAATACAATGATAATCATCGAGCACAATCTGGATGTCATCAAATTAGCGGATTACATCATTGATATTGGCCCTGACGGTGGTGAAAAAGGCGGAAGAATCATCGCTACCGGCACGCCTGAAGAAATTGCAAACCATCCCAATAGTATCACCGGAATGTTTCTGAAAGAAGAATTGGAATAATACGGGGCATATCCTAATTCATCTGATTTCATTAGAAAATAAAATTCAGCATGCACATTAATTTCAGAACCGTAATTTTATGGTTTTGCTAAGTTGTCTTTAAATTTCTAATAATTCCTCAAACTAATACTTCCTGATAGTTTCTCGCCATCTTCAAAAGTCAGGATGTACCAATAGCTTCCGGTAGGAAGCGGGCGACCGTTGTATTGTCCGTTCCATTCATAGTCATCGTTCAGCATTCGGTCCACAAATATTTTTCCGTAGCGGTCAAAGATTTGTAGCCTTGTATTGGGGAATCCTTCGATGGCTCTGATTTTCCAAGTATCGTTGATGCCGTCACCATTCGGACTGATGAAGTTCGGTACCCCGAGAATGGCTCCTTGTTTGGCTGCTGTGCCGCAGCCCTTGCTATCACGGACATATACGAAATATATCCCGGGTTTTAGATTGTAAAAAGCATTAGAATCCTGCCAAAAGATGTTATCCAAACTGTATTCAAATGGCCCGGTTCCTGTGGCATAAACAGTCAAGGTGCTTTCAGTGGTTTTGATTTCGGTAATAACGGGGGCAGTTGAAAAGCTAACCTCAATGCTTCGGCTGAGTGTGCAGGGGATACCGTTGATTTCCACAGTAAGCGTGTAAACACCTTCTTGTGTAAAGGTTACATCCTTAGTTTGGCTCAGCACGTTGCCGTTACTATCCGTCCATGTGTAATAATCAAAACCATCGGGGGCGGAATAATCATAAGTCGTTCCGGCACAGAAAACAATGTTTTCTTCCAAATCCATTTCAGGATGCGGATAGACTGTAACACTTAGTTCGTATTCTACTGAACATTGGTTGCCACTCGGCGTAAAAGTATAAATGGTCGTTCCCTGAATACTGGTGTCGATTTGTGCGGGATACCAGATTCCGGAAATGCCATTGTCGGAAATTGTGGGAAGAAGTTCAGCTTCGCTGTCTAAACAATAATTTTCCGGCAGGTTACTGAATTCGGCTAAAATGACATCACTGATTGTGATATCTATTTCTATGCTTGCAGCGCATTCTATATCAGGGATAAAAGTGTAAGTAAAAGTTCCTGTTTCACTTGTATCAATTACTGAAGGTGACCAATTGCCAGAAATGCCGTTATCGGATGTTTCAGGTAAAATTTCTGCAGATGAGTTCTGACAATATTCGGTTTGAATATTAAATTCAGGGAAGATTTCTTCAGTGATTTCTATTTGCAAAACAAAGTTTTCATCACATTCTGTATCAGGAGTAAATGTATAATTTTGAATACCCATGATTGATGTATCAATTTGTGATGGAAACCAGACTCCGGGAATACCATTATCGGAAATTATATTCAGGGATTCAGGTGTTGAATTGACACAATAAACCGTTGGTAAATCAAATTCCGGGATTAGGGATTCTGTTATTTCTATTTCGATTTCAATCGGTTCTGCACACTGTCCTTCATCAGGGGTGAAAACATAAGTCGTTGTTCCGGGTAAGGAAGTATCTATATGGCTTGGAAACCAACTGCCGGTGATTCCATTGTCAGATTCCAAAGGTAAAATTTCAGCTTCTGCGTTTTGACAATAATGAGTTTGTAAACTCAATTCAGGAATAATATAATCCATGATTTCAATTTCTATGCTGATTTCTGATGAACATTGTTCTTCATCAGGCGTAAAGGTATAGCTTGCTGTACCAATCGTATTTGTGTCTATTGTTGCTGGCGACCATGTTCCCGAAATACCATTGATTGAAGTAGTCGGCAATTGAATTTCAGGTGAATTGATACAATATTGAGTTTGTAATTCAAATAACGGAATGATGTTGTCTGTGATTTCGATTTCCAAAATAAAATCTGCTGCACATTGTCCTTCATCGGGTGTAAATGTATAAATGGATGTGCCGATTGTGCTTGTGTCAATTATTGAAGGCAACCATGTACCGGAAATCCCATTGTCCGATTCTGTTGGCAATGTATCCGGAATTGAATTTAAACAATATTGAGTGAGTAAATTAAATTCGGGAATGATAGATTCTGTTATCTCAATTTCTATTTCTATGGATTCTGCGCATTGTCCTTCATTGGGGGTGAAAGTGTAAGTCGTTGTTCCGATAGTTCCCGTATCAACGACTGTGGGATTCCAGTTTCCGCTGATGCCATTGTCGGATTCGGATGGAAGTGTATATTCTTCAGAATTAATGCAATACGCTAAAGTGAAATCGAAAATTGGGATAATTGTTTCTACTACTTCAATGAGTACTTCATTTCTTTCAGATATACATCCCATTTCGCTGACTATTTCAACCCAATAAGAAGTTGTTTCAAAAATTCCCGGCGTTTCAAAAGGATTACCGATAAAAATTGGAGTTGTTGAAGTTTCGGTTTCATACCAGTTAACAGTATTTGATTCATCTGTCGTCACTTCTAAATCAACCGAAGTTCCTTCACATACTTCTATCGGAGATTCAATAACAACATCAGGAATGTTATTAACTATTAAAACCAATTCCCGAATTACAAAACAATTATTCTCGCCTTCTATTCTAACCCAAATTGTAGTCGTTTCAAAAGTTGTGTATGTAGTAGAAGGATAGGGGTTTACATTATCTTCTGCATCCGATTGTGTCAAGTGAAAGCTGATTGAATAATCTTCATTTTCGGGGTTAATTTCATTCAGACTATCTTCTAAATTAAAAGTATGTTCATCTCCCTCATTCAAGCAAATTTCTTGCTCTGCATTATAAACCCCCTCAGGCCCCATCATGGTAATTTCAAAGGTTCTAATGTATTCTTCCCCATCTACTATTAATGTAAGGATTATAGTATAAGTTCCGGGTGAATTATAATAATGATAAGGAAACATTTCATCTGATTCTGTTCCATCACCAAAATCCCAGTGGATACTTTCTATAATTCCTCCCTGATGACAAAAATCAAAATCGATTCCCACTCCTGTACAATATTCTAAATTCTCATCGATTGTGGTACCATTAACTGTAATGGAAATTCGAAAGTAGTGATTAAGAAAAGTAGGAAGCCCAACGTAGCACAGACTTTCTAATTGTACAGCAATAGGTAAATAAGACGGTGCTTCTCCGGTGGAAGGGTTATAAATAATTTCCGGGTTTTCAATCCGGCTCAAATAAAAGGAACCAGGATTCGAGATATAAATATTTCCATCCAATGCTCTTTGCATTGCATTTCCCAACATAGGTGTATTAGATACAACATATTCACTATCTATAATAGAAGAAGCTGAAAGGTCATATTGAAAAATCTTACTCAAATTAGAAACCTTGTATGTTTTTGTATAAAGTGCTCTGCTGTCTGCTGAAAACTCAATCGCATAAAAGCCATATCCATCAGGATTTCCAGGTGCATACAAAATGATTTCATTAGAAACAACGCCTGTCGCATTGTTAAAATCATATACACTCAATGAGCCAACTAAGCTATTGTAATTCATAACAGTCATCCCCATTGCAAGTTTTGAACCATCTGGAGAGCCTTTTAAATACCCTACCGCCCACATTTCAGGAGTTACCGGTGGATTGATGCTTGATGGAGAAACTACTGGAGTCAAATTAACTCCTTCGGAATTGACTTCAAATGCATAAAAATCGCCGTCAAAATGAGTAAGTACCCAATAACCTGTTTTGTCGGCATTGCTGATGCCTGCTAATTTCTCATAACCTTGTTGTTGCCCATTAATTGGAATTTGAATGTTGTTTTCTATTACTGCACCATAACCTCCATTTTCAGACATATCTACAATATTATATTCTAAGCCTCTATTTCCTCCTTCAGTAGGTTGCACATCAATGGTAAAAACATAATACAGAAAACAATCCTCCGGTTTGGGAATGATGATGGCAGAAGTGGTGCTTGACCGATGCCCGCCCAAGTTATTTCCGTTCTCCATTATTTGGTGGTTTCTATCATAGATAGTCTCACCATCAGTATAAAACAATAGATTTCCATATTCATCTGAGATGGAGGTTGAACCCTCAGTTGTGTGTATTTGTCCATTATTATCTGAAACCGGAATACCAGAACTAAAATCCACACCGGCATGATTTCCAAAGTACCAATGGGCAGTTTGCATCTGGGCAGATAAGTTTCCACAGGCAAAAATCAAAAATAATATTTTATACAGGCATTTCATATTTTCCTTGTGTCTGAACAATTTTTTAAAGGAGCCAGATAATTCCTTTTGTCAAAAACTCTGCGATGACCAAAGCTACAAAAAAGTACAGTTTGTAACCAGGTTTTATCGTACCGACTGCTGAAGTAAAACCGCTGTACAATAGTCTGATAGAAAAAACGATGAGCAGTGCTGCACTGACCATAAAAAACAAAAGCAACAAGATATCTCCGATTATAAAATCATACAGTTCGTATCTGAATTTCGATAAATTAATAATGTAAATCAACCGGATGAAATCATCTATATTGAAAAGGGTGAGTATAATGAATGGTAATCTGCTGATCAGCACTGCATTCAAAACCTGAATCAGAATTGCGTTTCTGTTAATTTTTTTAGCAAGTAAGCCGAAGATTCCCGTCATAACCGAAACGGCAATCAAATTTTCTGTTACACAGTTGTAAACCAACTGTTCCTCAATGAACTTGAATCCGAATGCCCCGGTAAATTTGGTTCCTGTCAAAGCTGTGGCTAAAATTAACACCAAAATGCCAAGGATTCCAATTGCAGAAACCAACCGGGTTTTAGAAAAATCAAACAACCAACTTTTCTTTAATTTTTTTACTTTTATTTCCATTTATCTTTATTTATGTAATGCCTGCCAAAAACGCCAACTACTTCATTGCACCCTTTTTTGACACCGTTATTTGAGATGGTAAACACTTTGAAGTCAATAACATCGCAGGGTTTTTGTTTGGGGTTTTTCATACTGTCTCTTAAATGAACTGAATTATTTTCAATGAACTTCTTAAAATTCTCTTGTCCGTTCCCACTTGCTTTTTTAAGTGTAAACGGACACAAGAGAATTAGAGAACCCTAAAAAAATTAACACAATCCATGAAAATATTTATTTTCATTTAACTTGATTTTACTTTTGTTCGGCAATTTTTCTTCCACAGTCAGGGGATGGCAACATTTTCAAATAACCTCTCAATATTGAAAGACCTCCAAGGTTTCTAAAACCTTGGAGGTCTTTTTAATCAATACTAATTCTTAATGATTTTGAATACTCTTTCCTTCTGGTCGGTTTGTACCCGGACGATATAGCTTCCTTTACCAAGCATCGTTATATCTGTCTGCATTATTGACTGAGTTTCGGAATGCTTATTTAGGAGCAGTCTCCCACTCATATCAAATATCTGAACGGATTTTACTTTTTCACTTCCTTTGAAATACAGTTTGTCTTTTACAGGGTTGGGATAATAAGCGAAATCATCCTTCACTTGATTTCCGGCATTCAGGAATTCGTCTGCCATCACTTCTGTGGCTTCACTTTCACAATCTCCTACAGTTTGTGTCACATAATAAATGGTGTAAAGCACTACCGGTGTTGTTTCCGGCAATACGGTGGTCAATGCTTCATCTGCATACCAAGTAAGCGTGCCGGTGGATTCTACATCAAAATCAGCTAAGGTCATGCCCTCTACATAAAGCTGAACAAATACAGCCTCAGGTGCTTCCGGAGACGGAGATACGATGACCGTAAATTCAATTCTTTGAGAAGCGCATTCTCCTTCTCCCACGGCTTCTGCCCAATATTGCGTAGTCGTGGTTAATGCCGGTGTAGTAAACGCTTCTCCTGTATAGATAGCTTCTGTACCATCGAAGGAATCATACCAGTTCACCGTGGAATTGGAAGTAGCCGTCAATGTAGCCGTATTTCCTGCGCAGATTGCAAATTCAGTGGTTTCGGCTGTCAATTCAGAAACCGGGTTAACATGGATGGTGACAGGAATTCTATCAGAAAGACATCCGGATTGAAGATTAAAAGCTTCAACCCAGAAAAAGGTTGTTTCAGTCAGTCCTTCTACGATAAAGTTATTCCCGTGATATACGTAATCTATATCGTTCTCACCGGCATACCAGAAAATTACATTCTCTTCGGAATAGGCGTATAGATAAGCATCGCTTCCCAAGCAGATTTCATATTCGGTTTCAGCTTCAAGAACCGGAGCCGGATTTACCGTTACTACAATCTCCTGTCGTTCGCTTTTGCATCCACCATTCGCAGCTTCTACCCAGAAACTTGTTGTTTCCAATAGTTCAGGTGTTTCATAAGAAGTTCCGGTAAATACAGGTTCTGTTCCATCTTCGGATGTGTACCAGTTGATTTCCCCTAAGTCTGAAGAGGCAGAAAGTACAGCAATAGAGCCTTCACAAGTCTCTGCTAAAATAGTTTCTATCGTAAATTCAGGGATAGGGTTTACCGTTACCGTAACTTCTAATCTTTCCGAAACACATCCATCTGCACTGGTGGCTTCTACCCAATAAGATGTTGTTTCAGTCAAAACAGGTGTTTCAAACGCAAAGCCGGAATAGATAGATTCAGTTCCCATTTCACTGTCAAACCAATTCACTGAATTTCCCTCTGAACTCACAACAATGGTAGTGGATTCTCCTTCACAAACTTCCGGCCCTGAGACTATCTCAATTTCAGGAGTCGGATAAAGCGCTACTTCCATTGGAATCCGTTGAGATGAACAGCCTCCAGCCGTTACTGCTTCTACCCAAAATATTGTATTTTCAGTGATTGTTGGAGTCTCAAACTCATTGCCTATAAAAATAGGCGTAGTTGCTTCTTCCGAATCGTACCATCTTACAGAGCCATTTGCTGCATAATATTCAGGAATAATTTGGGCGGATAATAGAGCCGTGCCATTTTTACAAGTTATAGAATTTTCGCCCGGAGAAATATTTATCTCCGAAAGCTCGCAATCCTGATAAGCATAAGCCTCTCCGTGAGCTCCAGAAAGAAAATTACCAAAGGCTACCACGCTGCCATCTCTTGAGTTAACAACCTTATATGTATTTGTATCCTCTTCACTTCCCTTAATGACATTTCCAATCACATTCCATTCACCATTTACTTCCTGAAATATTTTATTCTTATTTCCTAAGAATGGTGAGGAACTCAATATCTTTCCGTCCCGAGACAGATCAACCGATAATCCTAAGAATTCAAAATATTCACCATCTATAGTTTTTATATTAATCCATTCATTTTGCTCATTTTCTTCAAAGATTGTAATGTGCCCATAATGGGAATCTGATGAAGTTGGAAAGAATAAAAAATCAGGCATTCCGGAATTTCCTATCGCTAATCTCTTTCCATTATCGGAAAGAGAAAAACTCATATAGGAATATTCCTCTTCAAGAAATTCTCGACTTAACGATGTTACAAAATTCCATTGACCATTTGAAAAATCATAAATATTAACGTATGCTTGTAAAATAATCATTGGACCATCCCCTAGCCCCACCGCCATTCTATTTCCATCTGCCGAAAGTGATACGCCGTACCCTAAAAATGTATTTGGGTTCTCTCCATAAAAAATATCTCCTTTAGGAATCCATTCATCATTGACATTTTGGTAAACTTGAACAGAACCAAACTGTGGATAGTTATCCAATGGTTCGTAAGGATTACCTATTGCAATGACCTCGCCTGTATTGTTTATATCAACAAATTCACCAAATCCGGGATCGCCATATCCTGAAATATTAAAGATATCATTTCCAACTTGACTCCAGTTTTCATTTTCATATCTAAATACTCTAACTCTACCTTGATTTATATAGGTTCCATCTTCCAAAGTTTCTCTATAACTGGTTTCACCGACAACCATGGTATTACCATCTCCCGATAGAGCTAGGCTTTTCCCAACCTTTGAATAAGTACCAGCCCCAAACTGAGCGTCAAAGACTCCTAGGATATTATTTCCAATTTGTTGCCATTGTCCATCCGTCATTCTAAACACTTGGATATAGTTAATAGCACCAAAGTTGATATTTCCATCAATCATCAAATCAGAAGCTAAGGCAGCCACTGCCATTGTCGCTCCATCATCAGAGAGTGCTACATTATACCCAAATAAATCGGGATCATCAACATTTAAACCTATTCCCTGCAGAGTTTGCCCGACTTGTTCAAATTGTGCGCTTCCCAAAAAAGGGAGCAACACGACCATCATTAATAAAATTTTTTTCATATTGTTAATTTTAAATTGTTTTTCCTCCCCTAATCCCTCCATACTTTGATTTTACTCAGTAATCGGGGGAAATCAGGGAGATTATTGTTTAATTTATAAATTCATTTTAAGAGTTTGTTATTTCACAATCAGTTTTACTGATTTACTTTGTTTTCCATTTTCGTATTTCAGTATATAAACGCCCTGCAGAATATTTCCCGGGATTTGGATTTGTTTCAAAATAGAATCCTTTTGCAAAATCCTTTTTCCGGTCAGGTCGTATAAACTTATTTTTCCTGATGGTTCATCCATACCCGAAATATTTAATACAGTTCCCCGATTCACAGGATTGGGATAAATTTGGATTTTTGCGGAATGTAAATCATTTAAATTTAAATCTCCGCCCTGGAATTCATACGCTCCCATATCGATGGTACCACCTTGTCCGTATCCATACACTCTCGGGTTTCCGGCCAAGTCCAAGGAATTCTCATCCAAACCGGTAAATAAAGCATTGTTTCCTGCATTTATAGCCGGAGAGTGTTCTGTTAGTGAAAAATCGCTGTTTTCTACATCGAAAAATAAGGGTTCTTCATTAAAAACCACATTATTACATTCTTTATTGGACGGACACTCATCGTCCTCCAGCAAAGTATTGTTTATCACAAAAGTCGGATTGGCAGCACCGCTAATGAGTGTAGCGTTCTCCCAAAAGATGGAATTATTAATTTCTACCGGAACACCATTGGTTTGCTGATCATACCAAATTCCTAAAGAAGCTCCCGTATCACCTTCATTATCATAAAATGTGGAATTCTCTATCTTAAAGGTAATTCCACCTTCTTGGGCATCAAAGAACAGAACACCGCCACCGTGCCCGTTGGTTCTATTTCCAACAAAAAGGCAATTTTGAAAAACCACATCCTGATTTACTCCATCAGCCACATATCCGATTCCGCCACCGGCTACACCGGCTTGGTTTTCTATAAAGGAAACATTTTTTAATGCAAGATTAACTTTTACATAGCTGTATATTCCACCACCTTGGCCATCTGAGCCGGTAGTGTTTTGATAAAATGTTACATCGTTCAAAACTGGATTTCCGAATTCCACATTATACATCCCGCCACCGGCAAGATCTCCATAGTTGTTGGCAAAATAAACATTGTTGAAAACCGGATTAGAACCTCTGTTATGGACACCACCGCCCCAAAAAGACCAGCCGTTGGTTATTTGTACATTTTCAAAAGTAGGAGAAGACTGATAATTAAAGATTTGCCCTCCCCAGTAGCCTAAGTTGTTATCGATAATCAGATTTCTGAAAAGTGGGGCAGAGGATCGGGTGTTGATGGCACCTCCTCCTTCGTTGATTTCCAATCCGTTTACCACAGGGCCGCCAAAAATGCTTCCATCTCCTCTTCCTTCCGTCAAAGTAAAGCCATCCAAGAGTGCTTGTTGTACATTGCCTGCCGAGATGACGATGTGATAAGTATTGTCAAGGGAATTGTTTTCAGCACCTATATTTCCAGACAAAATAGTCGGATTATTTTCCCAGTCTCGTTCTTCTATTGAAGTTTCAGTTCCGGAAAAACCACCATAAATCTGTACATTTTTTACCATTACAAAGGCATTGTCTCTGTCTCCGTTTTGTGAATACTGACCGTCAGCTGCATTGTACAATGGTTTGTAAGTTCCCTCTGCTACCCATATTTTTAATGGATTATTTGCCGACCAGATGCCGGAGTTCTGATTTTCTCTTGCCCATTTCAGAGCATCTGCCAATTCGGGAATTGCATTTTCCCAACTTTCACCGCTATTATCACCACCTGCAACATTCTGATTGACAAACAAAGTATTGTTTGCATCAGGGTTTTGGGCAAGCAGCAACATCCCGTGAAAGAAAATAAGTGTAAATAATATAGTTTTTTTCATTTTTTTAATTTTAATGGAACGAACTTAAAAGATTCATAAAATATATCAATAAATTCCTGCTCCTTGTCGATTCCCAATACATTCCCTTTAGGTTCCCTGCAGTACATTGTATTTTACAAAACACTCTATATCAGCTCATTGGGTTTGATTGGATTTTACCACATAATGCGCAATTTAGCATCTGAAAAAAATACTGAACTTACTTTTTAATGATTTTAAAAGTTTCAATATAGTTCCCTTCAAGCATTACCCTGAAAAAATATATCCCCGCATCCAGTTGATTTAGATTAATCTGTCCATCCTTCATCTGATTTGATTTCAGAACTATTTGCCCCAATGTGTTGAATACTTCAACTGTTTTAACAGGATTCTGAGAATCAATTTTCAGAATATCATTGACTGGATTCGGGTAATAAGCAAAATCCAATAAATCTAAATGTCCAATTCCTAATTCATCCGTACAAATTCCATTTATTACAAATGCCAAATCCATATTATTGGTATCAACACTCCATGAGTAGCCGCCATCAATACTATAAAATGGCAGATGACCATGAAATGAATTTTCCTTTTCCCAAAAATTCGGTCCTCCTTGCGAGCCCGCAGTAGTTTCGATACCTACCCAATAAGTTGTATCAGAACCATCTCCAACCAACTGAATCGGCTCTGTAAATTCAAAAACATTTTCATAAATCAGGTAGCCAAAGTTGGTTTCAATATAGGTTTGGCTCGCCGGTGGCAGAGAATGATAAGCTTGAAGCAGTTCTCCCGGCATACCTGATGCGTTTTTATAAAAATAAATTGTAGCATCGGTAATGTTTCCAAAAATGTTTACAATAAACTGATTGATTTCCATTGTGATATCTGCTTCTACCGTAAAGTCAGCAGCAAAGATTAATTGTTGCAAATCTCCTAAGCCGCCATTGATTTGACCTTCATATTCCACTGAGCATTGATTGGGATCTTCCTCGCCAATTAATTCCACCCTTATATTATCTACATATAATTCTCCTTGATTTGCCGAAGAAAAAGCATTGAATCCAAAATAATAAACCCCGGTATTTGACGGGCTAAACGCTATTGTATTTGTCAGAACACTACCACTTGTATTTATTTCATCATGCTCAGCTAAAACAAGCATTTCATTATGATTTTTAGATAAACCGTAAGCAATTTTTAGACTTTCGGATGATGTTGAAGATCCATAGTCGTATGATATTTCATAAGTTTCTCCTTCTGCTAAATTTATTCCTCTTGTATAAAACCAAGCGTTAGCATCATTGGTTTCATGCGCAGTATATTTTAAGTATTGCCCATCAAATTCTCCATTAACACCTGCAAATACTTCCCATTCATTTCCACTTCCTGTATTCTCAACCGCTGTACATATTGGTATAGTAGGCGCAATTGCGGTTTCAAAATTCTCAAGATAAGGAGGATTAACGGCATCACATGAATCACCCTTTACTACAAATACAATTGCGAAATTGTCTATATCTGCAAATACTGTTTCAAAAGATTCCGGGTTGGGTAAATCGCAAAATTCGGCGGAGATATAGGCCGGATTTGAATCTCCAGCTAAATTAAACCCGGGTAAAATATTCGTTTCACCATCTTCAGGCAAGACCATTTCCATAACCATGGCCTCTCCTGCCGGTATCTCAGCATTCAAATCAAGTTCAACCAATTTAAACATTTCATTACCGGCTGAAACATAAGTCGCAGTTCCTTGCAAAGTTTGGTTTACATTAGGGAAATCCCCAATTTCAGCAGAATAAATATTGATTGTAATGGGATAACCTGTACCGCCTGATACAAACCATAATATTCCGAATTGAACCGAAGAAACTGTAAATCCATTAGCAATACCATGTGCATTAGGCAAATCAAAATAACGATAGTAATGGGTTTCCTTGGTTTTCCCATTACCGTTAGACAAGCCGCCTTCATTACAGGTCATTCCAAGACCTATTGCGATTGAAAACGAATTGTTTTGAGTGATAATTTGTTGCGCTCCAACAGAACTTGTTGCTAACACAAAAAATGATATAAATAAAAAGTAAAATAATTTTTTCATGCTTTAATTTTTTTAAATTTTAATGCAACAAATTTATCCGTACGAAAAATCAAAACCTGAAAAGTAGGTTCCTAATGGGTTCCCTGTATGTTCCCGATAGGTTCCTTTTTGTATATTCTATTTTACAAAACGCTGTGTGATTGGTGGTTGCAATCAGTGAGGGAAAATGAATTTTATCATAATAAAACATAAAGCATTTCTAAATCAAAAGTTTTTTTTCAATTGTATTTTAAGCCGCCAATGCTGAAAAACATGTGGGGTGTGGGATGTTCATGATTTGTTCTCACAGATGAATATCACGAATAACCGACCCGGAACGGGTCAAATATGTATAGCGCAAAACGAATCCCACACAGACACGACCCGGAACGGGTCGAATGTGTATAGAACAAATGAATCAACGCATGCCCAATTCAGAATAATTCGACCACCTTCGGGGTCGGGTTTTCATTGTCTCTGTCTCTATACACATGTGACCTCTTCGAGGTCAAGAACAAACGAATCTCAGGAATAGCTGACCCGGAACGGGTCAAATATATATAGAACAAACGAATCCCACGCAAGCCTGATTCAGATTCGACCACCTTTGGGGTCGGGTTTTTCATTGTCTCTCTATACACATGTGACCTCTTCGAGGTCAAGAACAGACGAATCCCATGCGTGACCGACCCGGAACGGGTCAAATATGTATAGCGCAAAACGAATCCCACACAGCCACGACCCAGAATGGGTTGAATGTGTATGAACAAACGAATCTCACGCAAGCCTGATTCAGATTCGACCACCTTCGGGGTCGGGTTTTCATTGTCTATGTCTCTATACACATGTGACCTCTTTGAGGTCAAGAACAGATGAATATCACAAATAGCCGACCCGGAACGGGTCAAATATGTATAACACAAACGAATCAACGCATGCCCAATTCAGAATAATTCGACCACCTTCGGGGTTTTAGTTGTCATTGTCTCTCTATACACATGTGACCTCTTCGAGGTCAAGAACAGACGAATCCCATGCGTGGCCGACCCGGAACGGGTCAAATATGTATAGCGCAAAACGAATCCCACACAGACACGACCCGGAACGGGTCGAATGTGTATAGCGCAAAATGAGTTTCACACAGCCACGCCCCAGAATGGGTCGAATGTGATCTGCTGCTATATTGTTGATAATCAATTGTATTTCATGCGTTCTGAAAACAAAAACGCTCATATATTTTCAATCCACTTATTCAAATCAGTTTCAGAAGAAAGATTTAATTTTTTACGGATCATGTATCTTCGGTTTTGAACGGTCTTGTGCTGGATAAATTTGTATTGTGCAATTTCTTTATTGGAAAGATTCAGTTTGACCATGGAGAGCAATTCAATTTCCTGGTTGGTTAATTCCGGAGCCTGTTTTTGTAGTTTTGAAGAAAAATCAGGATATTCATTCTCGAAAGCCAATATAAAAGTAGGGTCATTATTTTTTAACAAGCCTATTAATTCATTGTATTTTTCTGTTGAAAGAATTGATGGTCGAGTGCTTTTTTCGTTATTCTTTGAAGCATATCTCCAGTACAGATAGCCAAGTAAAGCAAGAATTGCTATACAGCCGGCAATTAACCACATCCACAAAGTGTCCGTTTTTTTCTCAGGTTGATTCTCTTTTATAATCTTCCTCAATGATTTATTTTGATTCTGAGAAATCTCAAAATCCAGTTCATTCAGTTTTTCTTTGTAAATACTTGCAATTTTGGGAGAATCCATTTTTTCATACAACAGAATCATTTTTTCGTACAATTCTTTTGTATTGATAAAATGTTTATTTTCTTTGATACTTTCGGCTTTTTTATAAAAACTCAAAGCATCAGTGTATTCTCCTTTTTCAAGCCTCACATTTCCCAATACTATATAATTAAGGTAGGTCTGGTTGTGATTTTCTTCTTTTTCGGTTTTAAGTGCCAAAGATTTTTGCGCATAATATTCTGCAGAATCTAAATTCACTTTTAGATAAGCACTTCCCAAGTTGGCATAATCCATAAATTTAGTTCCTCTTCTCCATTCCGGATTTTCTAATTTATTATGTTCTTTTACTGAATTCAAAAGAGATTGAAAGCCGCTGTAATGCTCTCCTTTTAAGTTATATACATTGCCTAAAGCGGTGTGGAGATTTGCTTTTTCTAAAATCACATAAGGAGCTTCTGATTTCGAATCTTCTAATATTTTCAGTCCAACTCGTAACTCATCCAATGCTCGGTCATACAATTCATTGAATAAGAAAGCTTGCGCTCTGTATTTATGCGCTCTTGCCTCATACAAGAAATTATTGTATTGTTTTGATTTCTTTTCCAAAACAGCAGCCGAATTGAGCATCTCTTCAAAATCCGTGTTTAAAAAATAATAATATTCCGCTTGAGTGGCCAATAATCTGAGTTCCAAACTATCTTTCCCTAATCTTTCTGCTTCTTTAATCAGCGTGTTGATTTCTAATAAAGCTACATCAGGTTGGGTCTCAAAGAGCTTTTGATTTTGTTGGATTTTATTTTTTAACTCATTGGAATTCTGAGCAGAAGTAACAGTAAATCCGGTAAAAAAGACAACTATCAGATATGTCAAAATTCCAAAGTGATTCATTATGATAAATAATTAATTTTGGTTATAAAGTTAATTAATCAGAAACAGCAAACAAATAAAACACATCTTTTCTGATTTATCGGATTATATTCAAAGCATCTTGGAGACATGAAATGGCATTGATAATAATGGCTTTCTCGACATCCTATCGACCGGATTAAGTCAAAATAATGTTGTTTTTACAAACAATACCGCTTCAATATCACATTCAAAGGATTTGAATTGGCAGATGAATTAGTATCTTTTGCTTATACAGGTTTTTTAATTTTTAGAACTCTTTGAATTTTCTGCTTCCATCGAATTATTCTGCCGCTTTTTCCAAAGTAGAAATATCCCTCCGATAATCAGCAAAGTGAAAAGTACATTGAAGCCCATTGTGATGCGCTTGCCCGTTTTCACAATGGGCGGGTCAAATTCCATAATGATTTCATTGTCACCTTTTTGTAGTTCTACGGCCCGAAGCAAGTAATCGGCTTTTAAAATCGGACGGGATTGACCATTCACAGTTACTTTCCAGCCATGCGGATAATAGATTTCTGAGAAAACAGCGATTTTCGGGGAATGGATATTGGCTTTGTAAACCAATTTGTCCGGCTGATAATCCATCAATTCTATAGTAGAAATGCTGTCCGATTGAAATGATGTGTCTTTGAGTTGCGCTACAAATTTCGTTTCAAGCACCACCTCATTTCTCAAATCCGCATCTTTCAGCGCGAGGATTTCTTCATTCGCATAGGGTACTTCTTTGATATTGTTGACCAACCAGACATTGCCATAAGCATTCGGATTCATTTGAACCATCGGGCTGCTTAAGTTTCCTAAAACCAAATATTTGGCATTCAGAAGATTGAGCATCTTTTCCAAATGTGCAGAAGATATTCCGTATTGTTCCGCTTCCGCAGACCCCGAAAAATATAAATCTATAATATCCTGATAATTATGCAATTTTGCACCGTGATAACCACCGATGGAATGTGCAAAATACGAAGTCGTGGCATCGTTGAAAGTACTATTAACACCGTCAAAGACCCGGTATTGACTTTTATCGGCCTGACGAAGACTGTCCAAAGTTTTGTTGAAAGCCGTTTTTTGTGCGATGCCCGCCATCATTGGATTTTCACTTACCGCATTCATCAGCCTTGTAGAACGTTCGGTTGGAAAAGGATTTTGTACAAACATTTTATGCACGAAATTTTCGTCATTCAGATAGCGTTTGTCCACTTGCCAGCCATCAATCAATGCCAGTAGCGCGATGCTTAGCACGACAATCAGCTTGTTTTTGATTTTTTTAGTAACCCAAAGGAAAAGGAGTCCCAATGTCAGGATAACGAAAATCAAGGTTCTCAGCGTATCGGCTTTGAACATCGCAATTCTGTCCTGTCGCAACGCATGGTTCAGATTGTCCAAAAGAATGCTCCACGTACCGTAAGCTTTTGAATTGTATTCCTGCACCAATTCCAAATATTGCTTTTTAATCGCAAGATCATAATCCGTGGTGAAACTGAATAAACTTCCACCTGCAAGATAAAACAACACCAACAGTGCAACTACGCCACCACCGGCATAAAGCAGGATTTTCTTTTTGAATTCATCGCTGAGTTTTTCATCCTTAAAGAAAACGAAAAGTGTCAATGCCGCGAGCATCGGCATGGTAAGTTCCGCCATGACTAACATGGAGGAAACCGCTCGGAATTTGTCGTAAAAAGGAAAATAATCAATCATGAAATTCGTGAGAAAAGCAAAATTCTTTCCCCAAGCCAAAATAATACTGAGGATGGTCGCCGACAACAACCACCATTTGTATTTGCCCCATTTATTTCTGACCAAAAACAAGCCCAGAAAAAAGAGCAGTCCGACAACCGCCCCTTGGTATGCCGGTCCGGAAGTTCCCGGTTGTGCTCCCCAATAAGTATTCACCGGGCTTTCGGTCAAATAATCAAATGCCTGCGCATTGAACTGGTCACTCATATCAAGCAGCATCGCCTGATTATTAAATTCCTTCAGCGTATTTTCAAATTTTGCGCTTTCTTGTTGCGAATAATTTTGTTGGTATTTGGGGATGATGGAATAATTTCCGCCACCCATAAAATCCGGAATAAACAAATTGAATGTTTCCAATTTCCCATAGCTCCAATGGGTGATATAATCATGATCCAGACCACCGTCATTGGTTTGAAGCAATGTCATTTCAGATTGTCCGCGCGTTGTTTCTTGGCTGTATTCCCACGTAGTCAACAACCTTGAACTGTTTAATCCAATGCCGATAAAAGTGGCAGCAGCAACCAAAGCAGTTGCAGTCAGAAACTTTCTGATTTTCTTGAAACGCAGTGCATCCCAAAGTTCAACAAAGAAAAACACCATCAGCACCAAAAACAAATAATAAGTCATTTGCGGATGGTTGGCTGAAAGTTCCAATCCCATAAACAGTGCCGTTAGCAAAAATCCCAATATGAATTTCCCTCTGTACAAAAGGATGACTCCGGCCGTAAGCGGTGCGAAATAAGCGATGGCATGAACTTTCGCATTGTGTCCGGCACCGATGATTATGTAAAAATAAGCTGCCATCGCAAAAAACACCGATCCTGCGAGGGCATATTTCCAATTGCGGAAAAGTATCATTCCCAATAGAAAAAATCCGCCAAAAAGTAAAAAAATATAATCCGCCGGACGGGGTAAAAAACGGAGGGTATGGTCAATTTTCTTGATTAAATCATATTGATAGCGTGCACCAGATTGGTAAGTCGGCATGCCACCAAACATGGCGTTGGACCAATAAATATTTTCACCCGTTTCGGCTTCAAATGTTCTCATTTCCTGTGCGCCACCCGTATAGTTGACGATATCCGGCTGTAAAATCGCATTGTCAGACAAAACCGGAGAACAATAAATCACCGCCAAAACAGCAAAAAACAATAAGGCAACTATGCTAAAAATCAGATTCTTATTCTTCATTTTCCTTC
Source organism: Weeksellaceae bacterium (assembly GCA_041656055.1). GTDB lineage: Bacteria > Bacteroidota > Bacteroidia > Flavobacteriales > Weeksellaceae > Moheibacter. Next base: position 30,188 of record JBBAEI010000005.1, on the reverse strand, counting down.
TTTGGTTCGTCGATTATCTCATAATCAATGGTTTCCGCGTCAATGTCAAATTTGGGTTGATCCAAATTTTTGACTGTGGATTTCACCTTTGAATTTTCTTTATTCCGCTCATTGGCAGCGGGCTTGGAAGATCTTGTTAAACGCAAAAATATTTTTGCCAAAAGAAATGCCAGTAAGAAATAAATCAGAAATTTCATTTAAAAACTTTAGTTAACAGTTGTTTCTACGGTTTGCGTACCGGTTTCAGCATAGCTTTGTCCTTCTTGGGAATAGGAGTTGTCGATGGTTTCCTTTTTGGTGATGCTCACTTTCTTAATCCATCCTGAATGGACATCCAAATCCAGATGGCCATTGATGGTTGCATTGTTTTTCATCGAAGCCGTAATCCCGTTTCTTGTATCACTGCCGCTGACATTCTGTACACCATTGACTGTAATCGTTGCTTTCTGCGTGTCCACGGATTTCAAAACCCTTGTTACACGGCTGTTGCCTTTCAGCGGTCCTTCGTTGATATTCTGGCTGTCTTCCCAGTTTTCGCCGATTTTGATATCCTTGTCCGGAAATATATTCATGGATTCTTCAAACTGCGAGGATATAGCTTCATTGCTGAGTGAATATTCCAAAAGCTCTTTCAACTGACCTTGTTCTTCAACTGTAAATTCTGATTTCAGTTTGGCCAGCACATTGGCTCTCACTTTGTCCAAACCAATAATCCCCAGAACTTTTCCCTGATCATTGATAAGCATTTGAAAACTTTGTCCTTTGATGGCATTGTAAACTGCCCAGTTTTGTGCTACTTCCTTATCAGTAGGTTTTGCGCCGGAGGTGCTGTAGGAGATGGTTTTTCCGTCTGGTCCGGTCGCACTTTCACTGAAATTTTTGAAAGTGGCTTTCAGTCTGTAATTGTTGCTAATGTCTTCAACCAAATAATCAAAGTCAACCGTTCTGGAAGAAGCCATTGTAATGGTTTGTCCTTCGGATGACAAGGTTTGGGTGGTTTTGGTTTTGAGCAAAAAAGGATAAGTTTCGCCGACTTTCAAATTGAATCTGAATCCATATTTACCATTGTCTCTCTGAAATATTGCCTTGTCTGAAGCCAAAGCACCCGAGCCGCCATCGGAAGAAATGTTCGGTCCTTTGTGTGGGTCTTCCCACTGAATCGTATCTCCATTTTCAACAATCACGGTATCCGAAGTCTGGGAACCAGTCGTTATCGCTGTAGGGTTTTCATTGGTTGTATTTGTTTCGTTTACACCTTCTTTCTTGTCTTTACAAGCCATGAAAAAAGCTAAAATCGACAAAATCAATACGGTCTTTTTCATTCAAATTAAAATTTGCGGCAAGATAACTATAAAAATACTCTCAAGTTTTATGAACGCCAAGAAATCTTAAAAATTATCCCGCCCGTCAGAAAGCCTTAGCCATAAGGCTTTACAAACAAATTTGCCGATATATTCTTTGAAATAATTCTCAATACTATTAATTTCCCATAGTTTGCTATGAATTAGGGATTAATGCATTCAAAAATTCATTTCAAACCGGAGGATTTATGACTTTGGAACATTTAAATTTTCATTCAATTGTAAAAAACTAAATTTCAATTAAACAAAGTTTATTACTTTTGTTCATCTTAGTTTAACACAAAACATACACACATGAGTATATTCGTCAGAAAACCCCTTTCCGATTTATTGAGAGAAGCAAAAGCAACCGGTGAAGGTACCCTAGAAAAAACGTTGGGACCAGTCGGTTTGATTTTTCTGGGAGTCGGTGTCGTAATCGGTGCGGGATTGTTCTCTATCACGGGTATTGCCGCAGGAAATTATGCGGGCCCCGCCATTTTGATTTCATTTATTGTAGCTGCGTTGGGTTGTGCATTTGCGGGATTATGCTATGCGGAATTTGCATCCATGATTCCGGTGGCGGGCAGTGCCTATACTTATTCCTATGCGACCATGGGCGAGTTCGTAGCATGGATCATCGGCTGGGATTTGGTATTGGAGTATGCGGTCGGCGCGGCCACAGTGGCTTCAAGCTGGTCGGGTTATCTCGGTGAATTAACAAAAACCTTCGGATATGAAATTCCTCATCAGTTTCTCATTACACCGTTTGACGGTGGATTCATGAATGTTCCCGCCGTGGTAATTGTTTTGGTGATGTCGTTGGTTTTGATTCGGGGAATGCGGGAATCTTCTTTTGTGAACGGCATCATAGTGGTTTTAAAAGTTTCTATCATATTGATTTTCATAGCGGTTGGTTTTCAATACATCCGGCCTGAAAATCACACCCCTTTCATTCCTGAAAACACTGGTCGTTTTGGTGAATTTGGGATTTCGGGAATCATGCGTGCGGCGGCCATAGTCTTTTTTGCCTATATCGGTTTTGATGCGGTGAGTACGGCGGCTCAGGAAACGAAGAATCCCAAAAAGGCCATGCCTATCGGGATTCTTGGCACCCTGTTGATTTGTACCGTGCTTTATATCGCATTCGCATTTGTCATGACCGGCGTTGTCAAATACACAGAGTTCACGAAAGATCCTGAATCCAGTTTGGCACCCGTAGCGACAGCCATCAAATACATGGGAGAAATCGTAAACGGTGAACCGATTCCGGCTTATCCTTGGCTAAATACATCAATTATCTTAGCGATTCTTTTGGGATATGCTTCCGTAATTATGGTATTGCTGATGGGACAAAGCCGGGTCTTTTACTCGATGAGCAAGGATGGACTGATTCCAAGAATGTTCTCCACTATTCATCATAAATTCCACACGCCTTACAAATCAAATTTATTCTTTTTAGTTTTTGTGGGAATTTTTGCTGCTTTCGTACCGGGGAGAATCGTCGGGGAAATGACGAGTATCGGTACATTGTTTGCCTTTATTCTTGTTTGTATCGGTGTCTTGATCCTGCGAAAATCTATGCCGGACGCACCGAGGGCATTCCGTACGCCATTGGTGCCATATATTCCCATTCTCGGCATCATCACTTGTTTGTTCATGATGGTATTCCTTCCGTTGGACACATGGATGCGATTAGTGTTGTGGATGATCATCGGGTTGGATGTCTATTTGTATTACGGAATCAAACACAGCCCGCTGACTTCGGGACAAGCACATATTCGTGTCTCTGCTGACAGAATCGTGGGCATCACGGGGATTATCTCTTCAATTTTGCTGATCGGCATTGCAATTGCACACCATCAAATTGCAAAAGACCCCATAACCGGAGAATTCAACGATGCAGGATTGTTCTACTTTTCAATCGTTTTCGGTATTGTTCACATTCTGACTTTTGCTTACCATACTTATAAAGGATACACAACAAAAAGCTAATTCAGAAAATTTTTTCTGGATAAATATTACAGAAGGATGCGGTTTTCATGCCGCATTTTTCCTTTTATTGGGTAATGATGATTAAAGAATTGTTTCAGTTAAAATAAAATTTCCAACTTAAGCATAGTTCAGTCCATACTTCAAAACATTGAAACAATTCCTGTTTTCCAAAACGGTTTGTTCTCGGTCTTTTGCCTAATTTTGCGTTTCAATTGAATTGGAATTTATGACTGCACAAGAATTGTTATCCAAACTGAAATTGCCGGTGATTGCCTCACCGATGTTTATCGTTTCCGGAACTGAATTGGTAACCGAATGCTGCAAAAATGGAATCGTGGGTTCTTTTCCGTCGCTGAACGGAAGATCCACCGAAGATTTTGAAAATATGCTGAAAGAGATTACCGATTCTCTTCTGAAGTTCAAAGAAGAAACCGGAGAAGAACCTGCGCCTTGGGCGGTGAATCTCATTGTCAACAGAACCAATCCGCGACTGATGTCTGACTTGGAATTGGTGGTCAAATACAAAGTTCCGATGGTCATTACTTCACTTGGGGCGGTTCGCGAAGTGGTCGATGCCGTTCATTCCTACGGCGGTTTGGTTTTTCATGACATTATCAAAAAAAGACATGCCGAAAAAGCGGCCGAAGCCGGTGTAGATGGTATCATCTGCGTTGCTGCCGGAGCCGGAGGACATGCCGGAACCGCGCATCCGTTTGCGCTGATGAATGAGGTGAGAAGGTTTTACAAAGGTTTGATTATTTTGGCTGGAAGCATCAGTACAGGCAATGAAATCCTTGCAGCACAAATTGCCGGTGCCGATCTGGTTTACATGGGGACACGTTTTATTGCAACACAGGAATGCCTGGCTTCGGATGCCTACAAAAACATGATACTCGATTCCGGAATTGATGATTTGATTTATACAGACGGTATCTCCTGGGTTCACGCCAATTTTCTAATCAAAAGCATTGCGGAAGCAGGCATAGATCTTTCCCAAAAAAAAGAAGAGGATTTCTCAAAACTGACTGGTGAACATGCCAAAGCTTGGAAGGATATTTGGTCTGCGGGACAGGGGGTAACGGAAATTCATGACATTCCGACGGTCAAAGAATTAATTGAAAGATTAAAAAATCAGTACAAAACCGCATTTGAAAAAGCAGATAGCTTGAAAATTAATTTTCATAATACATTGGAATGAAGACAGTCAAAGAATTATTAGAATTATTGGAACTGAAGCAAATCAACGACACAACCTTTGAAGGAAAAAGCTTTTCCATCGGGAATCCGAATGTCTTTGGCGGACAGGTTTTGGCGCAGGCACTCAATGCTGCTTATCGGACGGTTTCCGATGAAAGAAGCTGTCATTCATTTCACGCCTATTTCATTTTGCCGGGAGATTTGGAAAAACCGATTGTCTTCAAAGTGCATCTTGTGCGGGACGGCGGAAGTTTCACTACCCGATACATTACGGCCAATCAGGAAGATAAATCCATTTTTGTGATGGCGGCTTCCTTCCAAAAAGAAGAATCCGGCTATGATTTTCAACATAAAATGCCTGACGCGCCCGAACCGGATTCCCTGCTCAGTTGGGATGAAATCTATGAGCAGACCAAAGATTTTTTACCGCAAAAAATCAATTCTTTTCTAAGCAAAAAAAGACCGCTTACTATCAAACCTACGGTCATCAACAACCCTTTTGAATCGGAAGATTTACCCCCGGAACAAAAAGTTTGGTTCAAATTCAATGAGATGCTGCCTGATCTTTCAGCCCGTCATTTTCATGAGATGTTAGCTTATGCTTCTGATTATAATTTACTGAGTACCACCATTCTGCCTCATGCTTCAGTGGCAAAAATCAGCAATACGCAGATGGCAAGTTTGGATCATGCGATTTGGTTTCATCGGTTACCGACTGATTTTTCGGACTGGTTTCTTTATGTTTCCGAGGTCGAAAGCAACGCCAATGCGAGAGGACTCGCCAAAGGAACCATCTACAGCCGAGACGGCTTATTAATCGCCACAGTTGCGCAGGAAGGATTGATTAGAAAAATCAGGAAACAAGAAAAATAAATTAGGTCATTCCGATTTTTTTTATCTTTATCCCTGATTATGTACCATGATATTTTTAATACGATTCTGGTTCTCAGTATTTTTGAGGGCTTTATTCTGACGGGTATCGCCTTGTTTTCCAAGAAGAAGAAAAACAAGAGTTATCTCTTTCTGATCTTAATTATTCTTGCTTTTACACTGAATAATTTACAGTATTTTTTTCTGGTGTTCCGCTTGATTTCCTCTGAGAAATTTTTTGGATTGCTGTTTTTTCCATTTGCGGCACTTACCCCGGTTTTGTATTTGCTTTTTTTTAAATTTTTGCTTTATCCCAAACGAAAATTGACCAAAACACGAAGCCTGCTTTTTCTTCCTTCCATCCTTTCTTTTATAATTGCTTTGTATTACAAAATAAAATATCTGACCGATGGCATCACTGAGGAAATCAGATTGCTTTACAATAAAATTTATCTGTTTCAAGAAGTTTTCGGGGTTGTGTTTTTATTTGTAATTGTCGGTTATGTTTTTATCATGATTTCGGGGTTTGAGAAAGAACAAAATGCAAATAATATCACCAAATACAAAGGGCATACCCGCTGGTTGAAGGTCTTGAATTCCTTCTCATTGCTGCTGTCACTCGTTTGGATGTTGGCCATCGTTCAAGAGTTTATCTTGGGAGGCAGTGAACTCAATTATTTCTATTTTCTGTGGGTCGGAATAGCGGTTTATATCTATTTATTGGGTTATACCGGAATTTATCATTTCAATGAATTTTTTCCACAGATTCCGAAAACTGAACAAAAAATTCAGGAGGTGCAAATCGCCAATGCTGTGAAAAAGATTGTGGAACTGAAAACCTATCCCAAAAGTGAGCATGTCAAAGCCTTTGAAGCATTGATAATGGAGGAAGATAAATTCTTGGATTCTGATATCAAATTAGAAGATTTAGCAAATGAGCTCAACTTGAGTAAAAGTTATCTTTCCAGACTGATTAATTCCGAATTGGGTTATGGATTTTCGGAATGCATCAATAAACTGCGGATTGAACACGCCAAGAAAATTCTTTCCAATCCGAATTTGCAACATCAGAATATGTTGAAAATAGCCAAACAGTCCGGGTTCAAATCAAAATCAAACTTCTTTACGACCTTCAAAAAAATTACGGGAGAAACCCCGGCTGATTTTCAGAAAAAGAATTTAAGCTAAATGTCTCATCAAGTGCTCACGACCGGATTCGAACCGGTACATCCGTAAGGACACCACCCCCTCAAGATGGCGTGTCTACCAATTTCACCACGTGAGCTGTGAAATTTTGTTGTGCTCATGGCCGGATTCGAACCGGCACATCCGTAAGATACTACCTCCTGAAGATAGCGTGTCTACCAGTTTCACCACATGAGCAAACCTTGATTTCAAAGATAGTGCAAAAGTAAAAGAATTTTGGAAACTGAAAAAAAATATCTCTTGGGCCTCCACAACTGAAATTTCAGAAATGTATTTTGAAAGTTTGATGCAACATTTATTTCATCAAAAGGAGAAGTTTTAGGAAAAGTCCTTGTTTCGGTTCATTTCGTGAACACTGCACTCAATGCCGCTGCTCATTGACCGAAAAACGGTGGCTGCATTTCGGCTCCGCTCAATGACCGCGGTTGCTGAGCGAAGTCGAAGCACAGAAGCAAGGGTTTTGAGAAGTAAGATTTACATTTCGTGAACTTCGTTCGCAGTCTTCGTCTGTACTCAATTACCGCTGCTTATTTGGATTCAAAACTGAGCCAATAAACCAAAATGAATTTTTGAGTTGTCAAAATCCAGGCCCGTATTAGATTGTTTTCCAACGGCGTAGCTTAAATTAAAAACCCCTAATTTGGTCAGAAATGAAATTCCTGCGCCGACACCTAATAGATTTTCACGAATATCGGCTGGTTTATTTTCCAAAACGGCATAATCCCCAAACACGGAAATATAAAATCCGTCATTGGGCAGAAAGCGATATTCCAGTCCTGCGATGCCATAAGTAGAAGCCGAAATACTCTCTTCATTGAAACCGCGAACACTGTTGAAACCGCCGATTCTGTACAATTCATTTTGCGTAAAGAATTCTGCTTTTCCGAACAGACCATAAGCTTCAAGCCTGGTTTTCAGAAAGTGCTTTTCATTCCATCCAAAAATATAATATGTGTTGAGTCCGATTTCATACTGATTGGTTTTAATGTCCGTGAATTCACCAGAATCCGGATTTTTCTCGGAATTTTTTCTGTTCAGGGTTTTCCCAATCATGAAAATTCGGGTTTTCCCTTCCATCAGCGGATTAAGTGCTGGTTGAAACAATTGATAACTCAGCCCGTAACCGGTTTTGCTGTAATCATCATACATTGCAGCCAATTCCGGATATTTGCCCTGTACAAAATTGGAGTTTTCGTAACTCAGATTCAGCCCAAGATTGGAATTAATCGTAATTTGATAAAACAGTCGTTCTTCGATTTTCGTGTTGACATAGGTGCTGTCACGCTTAAAAATATTCAGCTGCGTTTCCGTTCCGACGGCTGTATTTAAGAGGTATGGAACTTGTACATTCAGATCAAGTGAAGTGCTTTCATCGGCGGTGGCAATCCAGTTCAGTTTGATGCTTTCCATGCCATTGAAATTATTGTTCAATTCAATTTTCACATTTCCATTGAGTGAAAATTTTCCCTCTTTGTCATTTCCAAAACCGAGAATTCCGTCAAAAAAATTGGATTTCACTTTATTGGCATACAGATAAATCGTTGTTGAATCTGTATTGAAAAGCGTTTGCGGCGGACGGGCTTCTTCAACAAAAGGGTTGGTGCGCATCCGTTCAGAGATTTTCCGAAGTTCTGCTTCATTGTAAACCGCTCCTTTTTTGATTCCCAAACCATGTTGAATGTATCCTTTTGAAAGCTTTTCATAGCCGTTGACTTTAACGCCGTCAACGGTTCTAGAACCAAATAATTTTGTTTTTAATTCAATCCTGATTTCACCTTCCTGTAATCCAATTGGTTGAATGCTGACTTCTGTAAAAGGATGTCCTCTTTCGGAATAATATCCATAGACATTTTGAATCAAAGAATCCAAATTTTTGACCGGAAAAAAATCCTGTTTTTGATTGAAAACCGAATCATTTTTCACCCAAATCCTTTTATACATCTTTCCTTTCCGGTAATAAACATTCGGCGTTTTGACCGAATCCAAGGATAGGGTATAGTAGCCGATGTTTTTCAATGAATCCAACGCCCAATAAAGCGTGGAATCCCGCTGAATTTTAAGTGTAAAATCAGGTTGATAATCATTCAGTTCAGGTTTGAAATCGTAAAAATTAAGGACAGTATCCTGCTTTTCCTGCGCTTGAAGAAACAAGGAGAACAGCCAACAAAACCCGAAAATGAATTTTGACTTCACAAATATGAAAACGCTAAATATCCAAACAAATTATCAATTCGGCGGATTTTGATTTTAAAAGTATAAAGTATGGTGTATTACTGTACATTCCTTGAATTTATTAGGATTGGAACCCTATCAAATTTCTTTGGATTGAATTTATAGCAGAATATTGTCTGTGATTTTTTTCAGGATAATTTTTTGGGACAGCAAGTTTCGCAAATCTATTATTTCAAAGATTAATAATTTAAGGTTTATGAGAAAGGATCTGATGCCCGAAATCTGCACTATGTCTCATTTTGACTTCAATGAACGATGCACAATTGGTAAGCATAAGATTTAAAAGAGGGTGATTTTTGGATCTTTTCCCGGCATTTTATTTCGGATAATTGATATTGTACATAAAAACCGATTATGAAATATCACTAAAAACTGCTAAAAGTCATTTTATATTTATATATTTGTTACATGTGAATTTAAAAAGTCAACTAATCAACTTAAAAATTCTGGAATTGTCACCGGTACCAGACTTTAAGTATTTAGATGATAGAAAAATGAAAATCTATGAAAAGGGGAGTGTTCATAAGGTTTTATTTTTTAACAAATACAGTGAAAGTGCATTTTCTTTTGGCTTTGCTGTTTTTGTTTTCCCCCTTGTTGTATGCCGGAGTAAGTATCAATCCAGAAAATTCTAAGCAGGCAGATTCGACTGATATTATTATTTTTATTTCTGATGGGGTTCAGACAAACTTGCCGGAAGCAATCACAAATTCGGTAGATGTGAAATTCTGTTTCCAAAAACCGGCTCCAAAAGAGGGCAAAGATTCCGGTACCAAGAATGAAAAAAAACATTTAGAAAAAAAATCTACAGTAAAATACGTTCCTGATGTCTGTTCCAGACCAAAGCCAAGCAAAAAGGAAGAATATGTGGAACGGTCGGCATTGTTGAAACTATTATTTAATAAGCATCGATCCAATTCCGGATTTTCAATTGGAGAATCTATTATCTTCAGCTCTGTTATACCATTTAATCTTTTTCAAGTTGGAATTGAACAATCGGAAAAGAAAATTTCTTTAGATTTTCTGGACGATGCTAAATCAATTTTAATAATTATTTCACATGAGAAGTCTTTCATAGACCGTAAACTTGAATTTCCTTTCATTTCGAGATCCCCACCTTCTTTATTAGGTTTCACCTGATAGCAATAATGAGCAAGGATATTCATTGTAAAACGGATGTCTTAATTAATACTTCATTTATTGAACGGTACTGTACCATAGTCTAATATGGTAATGTAGCCCTGATGGGCTGATAATCTGTTTTTAAATTTAAATAAAAAAACATGGAAAAAATATACGAAAATTTAAAGAGTTTTGCAGTGTACCTTCTCAAGGGCTTTTCTAAAGTTTCTTTTGGTTTGCCTTTGGTATTGTTGCTCGTATTTGCATTTCTCAGTATGCAGCAGGTTTTGGGGCTGAACAAAATCAATACGCCCGTCAAAAATCACACAGTAGCTGCACAAAATCAACCGAAAATTGATGCATCATTTGCCATCAATACAGCTGATGTTAACATAGGTATGGAAGAGGATTTTAATAAAGAAACTTCGCTATTCTCAGCTATGGGTTCAGATGAAGCCCCTTGCAATGAGGCTTCAAATCTGACTACCGATGTTTATTCGAACTTAGTCGTAACATCTTCAAAGTCAGGTTTATTTCAGACAGATGATTTTCAGTCAAAAAATAATCTGATTGATCCAGACCCAGACAAAGGAACCAGTTGGTCAGCGGCAATATTGGGAAGTGCTTGGATAGAGGTTAAAGACAACAATGCTGTAGGCGATAAGGTTTATCCGGCTGGTTCATATGCCGGTTTTATTATTAACAACTTGAATCTGCTTTCTTTGGGGGCAACGATAAAAGTTGAAACATTCTTAGGGAATACCTCGCAAGAGTCTGTATCAAATGGAGAGTTTGTTTCTACATTTTTGGAATCCGGTCGGAAAAGGATAGGATTTGTAACTACGAAACCTTTTGACAGAATACGATTGACTTCAAATGCAGGAATATCACTTACATATACATTGACTGTTTATTATGCACAAATACTGAAACCCTGTACATCCCCTGAGCCGGATTGTAATTTGCCCACAGCATTGGTTCAAGCCAATAGCGGAACAAGCACACCCGGTCATGGGGTAATCGTAGAAACAGCAAGATCAGGATTGGGAGGAGTTACAGTAGGTACATTTCAAAATGCACAAAATGTTGTGGATTCAGATCCGGACAATTTCATGACCATGTCTGTCAATGTTGGCATTGTTGGTTCAGCGAGTATTTCTGTCCGTGATTTGGATGAGGTCTTTCCGGCGGGTTATTTTGCTGGTTTTAATATTTCCAATAGTGATATATTAGCCCTTGATTTATTCGGTAACAGTGAGATAAGAACCTATTTGAACGGTGTGTTACAGGATTCAAGTAGTGCCGGTGTTTCGTTAGTTAAAGTGCCGCTATTAAGTGGTTCTGCAAGGCACACAATAGGATTGGTAACTACTAAACCTTTTAATGAAATCCGATATACCATTAATCAGACTTCGCTATTAAATCTCGGGGTGACGGCTGTATATCATGCTGTTGTGAAGAAGTACTGCGAAGGAGATACTTTGGACTGCAATGAGCCAACTTCTTTGACTGTTCCTGATTTTCCAGTTGATTTAAACATGGATAGAACAGGAATTACTGGAGGAGCTTGCGCAGCCTGCGAATTGAGCAATCTGGATTATATTTTAGACAGCAATACTGGCAATTTTGCAAGTGTGAACTTGACTGCCGGTGTGGGAGTTACGGGTTCTGTAGCTGTTAAAAACGGATTTGAATCATTCGATGCCGGTACATTTGCCGGATTTGAAATGTCATCTGCAACATTGCTCGATATATCATTGTTTGATAATCTCGAAATAAATACATACAATGATGGCATACTGAAAGAAACAGTAAGTGGCACATCACTTTTGGTAAGTGGAGATGTTTTAAACGCATCAGAAAGATTTGTAATAGGATTTGTAACCCAAGAAGATTTCGACGAACTTCAACTGAAAATCAACAACACAGGTGGAGTAGATTTGGGAGTGACTAATGTATATGGTGCCATCGTTAAAAAGTATTGTGACGGAGAGGAATTGGTATGCAATACCAATACCGCATTGATCATTCCGGATTATCCTGTTGATTTGTCATTGGCTACGACTGGTATTACCGGTGGGGTTTGTGCAGCGTGTGAAATCAAAAATCCGGGGAGAGTTTTGGATCAAGACCCCGATAATTATGCAATTATAGATCTCACAGGTAGTGCGCTTGTGTCCGGGAATTTAGGAGTCAAATTAGGTACAGGCTCATATCCGGCAGGGACTTACACCGGATTTGAGATATCAACTGATGAATTGCTTACGGTCAGTTTACTGAATAATTTTCAGATTAAAACCTTACTGAACGGTAGTATTCAGGAAACCATGACCGGATCTTCGTTGATTTTATCCGCAGATTTGTTGTCAAGTGCAGACCGGCAAATCATCGGTTTCCAAACAACCAAAGAATTCGATGAAATCGTGTTTGTAGCAAACAATCCTGTCGGTGCCAATTTGGATATCGTCCGAGTTTATTCTTCAATCGTTAAAATGTATTGTCCGGGGCCAGAACTTTTATGCAATACTGAGACTATGATTACGAGCCCTGAATTCCCGGTGGATATAAATTATGTACGAACAGGTATTGAGGGGGCAGCCTGCGCATTGTGTGGCTTAGATAATCCACAATATGTATTGAACGATAATCCGGCTGATTATGCATCCATTTTCTTGCCGGTCTCTGTGGCCAATGCTGCCGGAATATCAATTAAAAATGGTATCGAGACTTGGTCTGAAAATACTTATGCAGCCTTTGAGGTATCGAATCCGGAGCTCGTCAATGCAGAGATTTTAGGAGGAATTACCATAGAACTGTATAAAGATAATCAATTGCAACAGTCAGGAACGGGGGCAGCACAATTGGTAATGGTGGATACATTTTTAATTGGAGGCTCCAGTCATGGATTAATTGGAATTGTTTCAAATACAGAATTTGACGAAGTACGTTTTGTGATAAGAAATTTCGGCAATGTCAATGTTGGACTTACAAACATACATAAGTTTGTAGTAATGAAAGGTTGCGAAGGAGAGTTCGATTGCGGTACTTCCGAAGCGTTAGTGAGACCTGATTATTCAGTGGTCATTGAAAACTCCAGAACCGGAATCGGCAGCGGTATTGCTTGTGTGGAATGCGAAGTAGGCAATCCCGAAAATTTGATTAACGCCAATACGGATGATTATGCGACCATCGATTTGACGGTGGGAGCGGTCGGTTCTAATGGATCTATTTCCATTCGGGACATCGGGTTGACATATCCGGCCGGAACCACGGCAGGATTTGTGGTTCGGGATACAAATCCTGTGCTTCAGGTTGGTCTGTTAAGCGGAATTGCCATCAGAACCTATCTCGACGGTGAGTTGCAGGAGACCAGAGTCGGCGCAGGGCAACTGATTGATTTAAATGTGTTGATGCTGCTGATGATTGGAAGTGATTCCAATAAACATGCGGTAGGATTTATTACCTCAAAACCATTCAACGAAATCAGAATTACCTATACGACCTTGCTACAGGCATTAAACTTCCTTGACGTTTATCATGCATTTGTAGATGCACGTTTTGTAAATAATCCTGAACTTGAACTGAATTGTGGCAATTACATTCCGATATTAGCGGTTCCTGACTTTAACCAAACCCCGGTTGATGTTGCCGTAACCGGAAACGTGCTGACCAATGACAAAGGCGATACACTTCAGGTTAGTGAGGCAAGCTATATGGATGAAAACGGGAACTATCAGTCATTGGCTTTGGATACAGCCACCGATGTCTATGATGCAGACGGTATTCTGGCCGGTGCATTGACACTGAGTAATACCGGAGCATATACCTTTGTGCCGGCAACTGGTTTTGTTGGTACTGTTGCACCTGTTCAATACACAGCAACCGATGTCAACGGCCTAACAGATGTCACCACCCTAACAATTAAAGTCCTGCCGGATATGAATGGTTCGGATAGCAATCCACCGGTGGCACAAGATGATTTTGGAATGGGCTGGGGTGATATGCCAATCAGCGGTAATCTCTTGTACAATGACAGTGATCCTGACGGAGATGATTTGGTCGTGACTCAGATAACAGTATATAATAATCAGGGAGTTCCAACTGCGATTGCTGTTCCTGAAAACGGAGACACAGGAAGTGTAGTAATCTATGATGAGAACGGGAATGAAGTTGGTGAAATCGTGGTGCATGCTGATGGAAATTATACTTTCAACAGAACCAATGGTTTTATAGGGAAAGTACCACCAATCAATTATATGATAACAGACGGAAACGGAGGTACAGATAATGCGAACCTTCATCTTCAGATTCAACCGGAAGATGATACCGGCGGAATTTATACCATTGCCAAAGACGATTCCAATACCGGCTCCAAAGGCGTTCCTCAAACAGGTGATATTATTCTCAATGATAGCAATTCGGGTAATAATGCGTTGAGTGTCAGTCAGTTTTATTGGGATGGCGATGCTTATCCAGTCGATGAAGTCAATGGAGGTGAAGTAAATATTCCTGATGAAGGGAATCTAAAAATCATGGCTGACGGCACTTATACCTTTACTCCGGAACCCGATTTTGTGGGTACAATAACCGTTCCTTATCAGGCATGTGACAGTGCAGGAAATTGTGATAATGCCACGCTTTATGCAACTGTATTGGACACTACGGCTTCATCGTGTATCACAGCGAGGGTCTTGTTACAGGGGGGATTGGTAAATGTCATAGACGCTAATATATATGATTCAGATGATATAATGCGGGATGACATTCGCGCCAAGGGCTTGCTTCCATTAACGCAGCCTTATGGAGATATATTAGGATATTCAGGTGATGAGACAGTAACAGACTCCTCAGTATTTGCTGATTATGGAGAAAACTCTATAGTTGACTGGGTATTGTTAGAACTAAGAGATGCCAACAGTCCGAGTACGATAGTAACACGAAGGGCTGCATTGGTACAGCGCGATGGAGATATTGTAGATATTGACGGCGTTTCCTGTATCCGTTTTGAAGTTGATGCGGGTAGTTATTACTTAGCTGTACGGCACCGCAATCATTTAGGTGTCATGTCAGCCGATGCATTGGATTTCAGTGAGGCAGTGGATTTTGATTTCCGTACAGAAGAGTTATATACAATTTCCAGTCGGGTAGAAACTCCTGTTTTTACACGAAACGGCTATCAGATGCTTTGGGGCGGAGATGTAAATTCGGATGGAAATATAGTTTATAAAGGTCCGGACAGTGATGCGGGAGAATTAAATTCCTATATTCAGAATCATCCGAATAATATTTTCCATGGAAATAATTTCAGCAGGGACGAATACAGTGTTTATGATACGAATATGAACGGCGAGTCTAATGCAAAAGTTTCAGGGAATGATATTAATATAATAGAGGTAAACATATTGACAAATTCTCAAGGTAATATATTTCATGGGAACAATTACATATTGTTCTTAAGTCATTTACCGGAATAATAAAAGGAAACGAATTAAAAATAAAATAAAAATGATAAAAAAGATAACAGCAATCGTTTGGCTTCTGATAGGAGTCATGGCATTCAGTCAGGATTTTATCCCATGGACAGGTAAATATCAGCTGTCGTTTGATCCTGAAAATCCACGGAGTTTTTTGATAGAGATAGTTCCGGATAATGACGGGAAATCTTATTTAGGTCAGGGAAGTGCATTTGAATTGGTTTTGGATAAGAATCTTGATCAGAGTCAGTTTGTGTTTGAAAATGTCGGCACAAACAACACTACGGGAACATGGTCATGGAATATGCTAAGTGATGGTATGCTTTTCCCTGAAGAAGAGTGTGGGGCATTCTGGAATCTAGCTTTGACAGAAAACACGAATTATAATACGCCGATGACAGTTACCGCCGGGGTTCCGATTCCATTTGTACGCGTTACATATAATGGTCCGGAGGAGTGTATTGTAGGAACAGGGGCTCGTTTCTATGAATATATAAAGGATATATACGAAGATGATATATGCCCTGCCTATGCGGGAAGTGGGTTGTCAAACTCTTTGCAGGTATGGTCTAATACGAATGCATTAACGGGAATTATAACAGATTCTACTAATCCGCTGTTGTGTCTTGAAGAAGAATTCTGCTTCAAAGAGGCAAATACAGCAGGCGATGTACTGAACACGGAAGTAGGTATTTCTACCTTAGGCAGAGATGCCTTCAACGGGGAATGGCCGCAAAACCGTCAAGGTGCATGGATTGCATTGGAGTCCAATGAGAAGGCGTTTATCCCGACAAGGGCAACGACCGCCCAGATAGACGCAATCACCGATCCTGTAATCGGGATGATGGTTTACTCAACGGATGAGAAATGTTTGAAGATCAACACCGACGGTACACAAGCGGGCTGGCATTGTTTCACAGCACCTGCATGTGAAGAAGATATGGATTAATAAACCGGGAAGCTGTCGGATTGCGAAAGTGTTCCGGCAGCCCCCAATTAGAATTAAAAAATAAAAATACAATGAAAAATATAATAGCAACAATAGCAATTACAGCCATGACAATCCCCGGGTTTTCTCAAGTGATTATCGGCGGCAGCCAAGGCGCTTCAGGGACAAACACAGCTTCCGTATTGATGGATTTTGCAACCGACCAGAATCGGGGGATGATACTTCCTTATGTAAGCAGCATCAATGCTACGCCAACGGAAGGTTCTATCTTGTTGGATGTAACGGATCCGGAGAACGCAAAAGTAATGTATTACAACGGCGATTGGGTAAATCTGAGCAATGATGCAGATGATGTAGCTTCAGACATTACGGGGATATTGTCATCACAGCCATCGGGTGTAAGCGAGCCGGGAACGGCCGGTGCAATCATCGGCTCAGACACGACAGTAGCCACTGATGGAGTATTGGTTTTGGAATCCACGACCAAGGCGATGGTATTACCCCAAGTGAACTCAGTGATGGACATCATGTCTCCTTCCCCGGGAATGATGGTTTACGTGACTCCCCAAAGTCTGTTGGCTGTTTACAACGGGCAGCATTGGGCATTCTGGAAAGCCGCGGAGTGAAATGAATTGATTGTAAAATCAGCAAATAGAGAAACCCTTCGGAATTCCGGAGGGTTTCTTTGTTTATTAGTAAACACCGGAATCAAGAATCCACGGTCATTGAACAGCGGTCATTGAGCACAGACGAATTCTGCGAACGAAGTTCACGAAATGAACCTCTGCTTTGACTCCGCTCAGCCACCGGATTTTGGGCATTGAGCGAAGCCGAAATGAACCGAAAAACGGATGAATGCTAATTCCTTAATCGCATCAACCTCTGTGTGTTAAGAATATTTAACAACACACCATACGATTCTTAAAAAGTTTTTCTATATTTGGCTACGAAAATAAATTCGATTTTGAACAGATTAAAATTGAATTTAACCAACTTCAAACCAACTAGAATGCCTGCCTGTCTGAACGAATTTATGTATTCCATGAATTGTAGGTGGATTGAAATATCATCCGCTTTCATGAGAAAATCAATTACATTGTTATTGGTATTATGGGCTTCTTGCTGGAACCTTTCTGCTCAGGTTATAATATTTGCGCAAGATGAGATTCATAATTTTGAAGAAATTAAAATCAATACAATTGAAAAAGATGTAATCAATGCTGAAAATGCGACAGTTATTTCCATTTCGGAGGGGACAAAATTTATTAACCATAATAAATTCAACAATTATAAAGTTGTGCTGGCACCTGTTTCAAGTGAAGCGAAAATAAAAAACAATAAAACAAAAGAAACCTCCAGTAAATTCTCTAAAAATGAAGCTACCAATGCGGATAATGTAAAATCCAATCCGTCAAAAATAGCCGTTAAGACCAAAAAAGCAAAAGATTCTTTACGCAGTGCCATGAATCAGCTTCCTTTTATTATCATTATTAATAATTTTAAAAAGGACTTAGATTATACGGCTCGGATAGAAATTTTTAGCAATCCTGTTTTATACACTGCACTTATTTTTAATAATATATTTCTTGTAAAGGGCGATTTTGTTAAATATTCTATGGATCGGGCACCGCCAACAGCCTATCTTTAATATCATTCCATTCCTTTAACCAACGAAAAGAATCATTATATTGTTATTCACAACATCCAAGCTATAAATATACAATTGAGATGACTTGATTCAGCGTAAAATATGGAATTGTTTTCAATGATAAGTGAATACAAAAAGCATTTTTGAAAATTCACTATGAATCAAACTAATTTTACAATTTAATCAAAAAGAAAATGAAAAAAATATTACAATTATTTATAATCGGGTTATTTTTAAGTTCTTTCGGACAATATCTAAATGCCCAGTGCTATATAATAAACCGAGACGATAGTTTTGTGACAAAAATCGATACTCCAGCTGGTGAAGACCCAAGTTTTGACTACTATACGGTAACCGTTAACTATACAACCACTTCAAATGGACAAGCTTCTCTTTTAGCGCAATACAGCACAGATGGGGGTGCAACTTATACCGAGATAGAATGTTACAATTGGGGCAATCAAGGTAATGGAACGACACACGAATATACTTTTCCAGGCTATATCAAAATTCCGCCTGTATCTATTTTAACAATAAGACTGGAACAACATACCAATGGGACATGTGGTGGGTCAATATGCGGTGAAGAAGGGATATTAATTGTTGATTTACCCGTACCGATAGCAAATCCGGACATAAATCAAACTCCGGTCAATCACGCTGTAAGCGGGAATATCCTGACCAATGATGTTATGATAAGGGCCCCAAAGGTGGTAACCTCAGTTACTTATACGGACCAAACCGGCGTTCACTCTCAATCCTTCACTGGCAATAACCCGATTACGTTTCAAACAACGGGTATTGATGATAATTTGGGACCAGTGAGCGAAGCCGGAACGATAGTGTTGTACACAGACGGAAGTTACACCTTTACGCCTACCAACGATTTTATAGGTACGATAACGCCAGTTGATTATAGCATGATGGACGATACCAAATTAGTGGCGAATTCTAACTTGAATATAATCGTCACCCCCAACATAAATCCGGCTGAAAACCATGTTCCAATTGCCAAGAACGATACGGGCATTACTTTGGTGAATACGACTTTGAATGGCGGAACCATCCTTGCTAACGACAGTGATCCGGATGGTGCACACAGTGGATTGAGCCTAACGGGTGCAACACAAGGTAGTACAGTGATTCCGATTGACGGCGGTACAGCTGTACAGGTTAGCGCAGGTGCTGTCCTCAATGCGGGTACTTTGACCATCCATCCTGATGGCACTTATACATTTGTTCCGGCAACTGATTTCGTTGGAGATTTAGACCCAGTACATTATTCGATTGTTGATTCGAATGGCGGAACAGCGGAAGCCGATATATTTATTAAGGTCGTACCCAAAGCAAGAGAAAATTACACCTTTGCCAACGATGATGCAAATAGTAGTGCGAAAGGTGTTCTGCAAGTCGGGGATATCTTGTTGAATGATACCGATCCTGAAAATGACAATCAGAAGGTAATTAATTTTACATACCTTGACGTTAACGGTAATGAACAGACTGTAATTGTGGATAATAGCAATCCGCAGACTGTAACGATTTATTACAAAGACACAGCCAACGGCAATGCTATAATAGAAGCGGGCGACCTCACCATCCAAGAAGATGGTTCTTATACCTATCAGCCTACCGCCACTTTTGTGGGAACAGCACTTGTAGTATATGAAATCGAGGATGATAATCCTCAAATCATCGCCAATGATTTGGCGACCTTGTATCTGACGACTTTGGACACTACGGCTTCATCGTGTATCACAGCGAGGGTCTTGTTACAGGGGGGATTGGTAAATGTCATAGACGCTAATATATATGATTCAGATGATATAATGCGGGATGACATTCGCGCCAAGGGCTTGCTTCCATTAACGCAGCCTTATGGAGATATATTAGGATATTCAGGTGATGAGACAGTAACAGACTCCTCAGTATTTGCTGATTATGGAGAAAACTCTATAGTTGACTGGGTATTGTTAGAACTAAGAGATGCCAACAGTCCGAGTACGATAGTAACACGAAGGGCTGCATTGGTACAGCGCGATGGAGATATTGTAGATATTGACGGCGTTTCCTGTATCCGTTTTGAAGTTGATGCGGGTAGTTATTACTTAGCTGTACGGCACCGCAATCATTTAGGTGTCATGTCAGCCGATGCATTGGATTTCAGTGAGGCAGTGGATTTTGATTTCCGTACAGAAGAGTTATATACAATTTCCAGTCGGGTAGAAACTCCTGTTTTTACACGAAACGGCTATCAGATGCTTTGGGGCGGAGATGTAAATTCGGATGGAAATATAGTTTATAAAGGTCCGGACAGTGATGCGGGAGAATTAAATTCCTATATTCAGAATCATCCGAATAATATTTTCCATGGAAATAATTTCAGCAGGGACGAATACAGTGTTTATGATACGAATATGAACGGCGAGTCTAATGCAAAAGTTTCAGGGAATGATATTAATATAATAGAGGTAAACATATTGACAAATTCTCAAGGTAATATATTTCATGGGAACAATTACATATTGTTCTTAAGTCATTTACCGGAATAATAAAAGGAAACGAATTAAAAATAAAATAAAAATGATAAAAAAGATAACAGCAATCGTTTGGCTTCTGATAGGAGTCATGGCATTCAGTCAGGATTTTATCCCATGGACAGGTAAATATCAGCTGTCGTTTGATCCTGAAAATCCACGGAGTTTTTTGATAGAGATAGTTCCGGATAATGACGGGAAATCTTATTTAGGTCAGGGAAGTGCATTTGAATTGGTTTTGGATAAGAATCTTGATCAGAGTCAGTTTGTGTTTGAAAATGTCGGCACAAACAACACTACGGGAACATGGTCATGGAATATGCTAAGTGATGGTATGCTTTTCCCTGAAGAAGAGTGTGGGGCATTCTGGAATCTAGCTTTGACAGAAAACACGAATTATAATACGCCGATGACAGTTACCGCCGGGGTTCCGATTCCATTTGTACGCGTTACATATAATGGTCCGGAGGAGTGTATTGTAGGAACAGGGGCTCGTTTCTATGAATATATAAAGGATATATACGAAGATGATATATGCCCTGCCTATGCGGGAAGTGGGTTGTCAAACTCTTTGCAGGTATGGTCTAATACGAATGCATTAACGGGAATTATAACAGATTCTACTAATCCGCTGTTGTGTCTTGAAGAAGAATTCTGCTTCAAAGAGGCAAATACAGCAGGCGATGTACTGAACACGGAAGTAGGTATTTCTACCTTAGGCAGAGATGCCTTCAACGGGGAATGGCCGCAAAACCGTCAAGGTGCATGGATTGCATTGGAGTCCAATGAGAAGGCGTTTATCCCGACAAGGGCAACGACCGCCCAGATAGACGCAATCACCGATCCTGTAATCGGGATGATGGTTTACTCAACGGATGAGAAATGTTTGAAGATCAACACCGACGGTACACAAGCGGGCTGGCATTGTTTCACAGCACCTGCATGTGAAGAAGATATGGATTAATAAACCGGGAAGCTGTCGGATTGCGAAAGTGTTCCGGCAGCCCCCAATTAGAATTAAAAAATAAAAATACAATGAAAAATATAATAGCAACAATAGCAATTACAGCCATGACAATCCCCGGGTTTTCTCAAGTGATTATCGGCGGCAGCCAAGGCGCTTCAGGGACAAACACAGCTTCCGTATTGATGGATTTTGCAACCGACCAGAATCGGGGGATGATACTTCCTTATGTAAGCAGCATCAATGCTACGCCAACGGAAGGTTCTATCTTGTTGGATGTAACGGATCCGGAGAACGCAAAAGTAATGTATTACAACGGCGATTGGGTAAATCTGAGCAATGATGCAGATGATGTAGCTTCAGACATTACGGGGATATTGTCATCACAGCCATCGGGTGTAAGCGAGCCGGGAACGGCCGGTGCAATCATCGGCTCAGACACGACAGTAGCCACTGATGGAGTATTGGTTTTGGAATCCACGACCAAGGCGATGGTATTACCCCAAGTGAACTCAGTGATGGACATCATGTCTCCTTCCCCGGGAATGATGGTTTACGTGACTCCCCAAAGTCTGTTGGCTGTTTACAACGGGCAGCATTGGGCATTCTGGAAAGCCGCGGAGTGATATGAAATGAATGTAAAATCAACAAATAAAGAAACCCTTCGGAATACCGGAGGGTTTTCTTTGTAATAGCAAAACAGGAAAACAAGAATCAGGTATTTTCCTGTCTGAATAATGTTGAGTACGACCATTAAGCGAAGACGAAGTCTGCGAGCGAAGTTCACGAAATGACCAATCTTTACTTAGCTCCTCCATAGTAATTCAATAAAACAATTATAGCACAAAATACTATTATTTTTTTATAAAATAAAATTATTTAAAAAGATATTTAGGGGGAACATACGGGGAAGTCTCAAAAAAAGAAAGCGAGCAAACAAGTAATATTCAGTTATTTACTCGCTTTTATTGTGACCGCGGAAGGATTCGAACCCTCAACCCTCAGAGCCGAAATCTGATATTCTATCCAGTTGAACTACGCGGCCATTTTCGGGTAGCAAAAGTAGTAAATAATTTATAATCCCAAGGCATTAATTCCCTGTTCGAAAATGATGTCGTCGGGGATGCCTTCATTTTTTAGTTTGTCTAAATCTTCTTGCAATTCTGGAGAAACTTTGCCTTTTTCAGCAGTCAGTTTTTTCACACCTTCATAGTCGCCGTTGCCTTGCAGTGTGAGGATGAGTTTCGATAAATCTTTGATAGCTTTTTCCATTTTCGTGAAATTCACCCGATATTTTCCGTCAGCATTTCTTTCAATGCCACCATGTTCTATAAAATAATTGAAAGTAATCATATTCGCCATCCCGTGGGCATCATGTCCGAATCTGACAGAACGAAGAATGCCAGCCAGAAATGTGACCATATAATCTTCTTTTTGACCTTCTAATTCTCTTCTGTCCAAGAGTTGAAGCACCATATACAGACCGAGGATGTCGGCTTTCTGTTCTTCTAAATGTGATTGTTGTTCTTTCAATGCATTTCGAACCGTTCCTTTTTCATTGATGGTATTTTTGATTCCTAATCCGTGTGCGACTTCGTGAAACATGACATTGGTAAAAAACGAATTGAAATTGACTCTTTGTTTCTGGGAATCATCAATCAATATATCGGAAATAGGCAGCATGATTTTATCAAATTTGGCATGGATGACATTTTTGAGTTGCAGTCTGCGCGTGCCTTTTTCCAATTGCACATTTTCATCGTTGGGAAGGTTGATGGCGATGGTTTTTCCACCGGCGTTGCAGTCTCCGGCATAATAAACGGCATCATAAACGTTCAAATCGGAATCTGTGCCGGGGGATTCAGTTTTATATGCTTCTGGAACAGGCAATTCCCGTTGTAGTTCGGGAAGGAAATTAACGAATTTCTCTAATTTTTTGGACCATTCTAAATCTTTGATCAAGACATAAGCGGTATGTGCGGTTTTGTAGCCAAACAATTCATCTTCATAAGTTTCAATGGGACCGACCACAAAATCCAAACGGTTGTCTTTCATGTTCATCCATGCGATATCGCTTTTGAAATAGTCGTCGGATTCCAAGGCAGCGGCTCGTGCGAGCAGATATTCTTTCATGCTTTTGTTTTCCGCATAACTGGCTGCTCTTCTCAGCAATTCAGTTGTTTTGCCGATTTGTTTTTTGAAATATTCGTGATAAGGGATGGCGTAGAGTTTCCCATTTTTGTCCCTTCTAATCATGGTGTATTGACTTTTGCCTTGGGGAAGATTGACTTGCTCAAATTCCTCAACGCTCATATCGGTCGGATAAAAGTTGGCTCCGGCAGGTTTTTCTTCAAATCCTTCTACGAAAGGTTTGTTGCTGTTCAGCCTGTCCCAAGGACCGTAATTAATCAGTGCGTAACTTTTGAGTGCTTCGGGTACTTTTTGTATGAAATCATTTTTACTGCCGTATGCTTGTTCCCAAAAAATATCATCCATTATTTTGGAGGCCTGAATAAAAAGAATCAGCATGGCTTTTTCCTTGTCGGTCAGTTCAGAAATATCCGATTCGAGTTTTACTTTGGCGTAGGTTTTCAGTGAATCATTGATCTTGACCAAGTTATTGGTGGTTGGGACGTTATCGATATCATGGGGTTCTTTATCACTTTTCAGAAAACAACCCGTAACAACTATGCAGGTCACCAGAAAAAGCATTACAAAATTCGGGGTTTTCATTCTTGGCTTCAACTTCATTTCCCAAAAATACAAAATAATTAAACTTTTTTAATTTTTGTTTAACAAATTAAAACTACATTTTGAAAATTCATCTTTCATGCGGGGACAAAAGCGTGGCCCAGACGGGTTTTGTTTTTCTGATTTTTTCAATGGTAATTTTCTGACAATGAGTTGGATTGTCTATATAAGAGTTCATTTGTTTGTATGACTGTGCTTATAATTCATTGATTTTTTGCATTACTTTTTCAGTAAACGGGTCGCAGTAAATCAGGTTGTATTCAAACAATTCTTCAGCTGTGTAGGATTTCTCGATGATGCTTCTCAGCATGGTTTTGGCCCTGTTTAGCCTTACTTTTACATTGGCTTCACTGATGCCGAGCAGGGAAGAGGTTTCGGCGACACTCATGCCGTTGATTTCCCGTAATGAAAATACCATTCTGTAGTCTTCATGCAGTTGGGAAAGGGCTGTTTCTATGATATGCTTCAATTCTCGGCTGTGAATTTCCTTTTGCGCATCATGATTGGAATGATTGAACATGGGCGTAAGATTTTCATTAATAAATTCGTTTGCAAATTCGTTTTTGTAGCTTAATTTTTGTTTTTTGTGATAGCAATTATTGAGCATTATACGGATGATCCAGGTTTTAAAACTTGATCGTTGTTCAAATTTCGACAAATTTTTGAAAGCATCTATATAAGTGTCCTGCATGATGTCCTGCGTGTCCTCGTGCTTATAGTTGTAGGAGCGGCCGATTTTATACAGACAGGAATTGTAACGCCTTACGATAATTTCGTAAAGCGTTTTATCCCCGTTTAAAATACGATTGATAATTTCAGTCTCAGTCAGTTGTTCAAATTGTCTCATTGTCATTGTTTTCAGCAATTAATGAAATTCTTGCCATTGAAAAAGCCGCCACAGCCATCACCAAATCCCGAACCGCTACATCTACAAAGTTAAACCCAATTAACAAAGTAAGCGCGATCAGCGTTAGCCAAGCTGCAACAATGTAGCCACCAATTTCTGGTTTTTTCAAAACAATGATGCCCGCTACAATTTCAATCACCCCCACAATCATCATAAAAACCGAAGCTGAAAACGGTAAAGTACCGGCCAAATCGGGATTGATGTACTGTTCCCAGTCGGTCAGTAGCTTTGTGAATTTATCGGCTCCGGCAACGATAGGAACAATTACGAAGGTGTATTTCAATAAGTTGAATGTCTGTGTCAATATCTGACCTTTGTTTATACTTTCCATTTTTATTTTATTAGTTGTTTCTGTTAAATTAGAGTAAACGAAGAATGGAAAGGTTACAAAAATCATCTGTATTTAGTTTTTGAAAACAACAAATATTTTTTCTCCTATTTGTTAATTTGATAACAAAAGCGGATTTTCAGGGGTTTTGCATATTTGATTTAGCAGTTATTATAAACAATGATTGAAGTACCTGTTTTTATTCAAACAGACTAAATAGCCAAAAACTTTAGAACTTCTGTAAAATTAAAATGGATTATTTTTAGAATGCATTATAAATTCTTAAAATCAACCACCTTCATATTTAAAAAAACCGCTCAATTCCAAGCCTTTTTATCTTAAAAATTGAATAAAATCCGCAAATGTTAAAGTTTTATTTTACAAAATGCAGATTAATAGTGTGTTGTCAATTATGTGTATAGTTATATTTTTTATTTTTAACAAAAATTTAACGCAAAAAAACAATCCTGATTTTTGTCAATCGCAATAATCTGGACATCATTTTTTTTAATGCGCCTTAATTTTATCGAAAATTAATTAATAACTAAAAAGTATCATCATGAAAAAATTTATTTTATTATTCGTTTTAGTGCTGACCGGAACCATGGGTTTAGGACAGTACACGTTCACAGGTGATGGAGACGGCACTTCGTGGAACGATCCCAATAACTGGAATCCGACCAATATTCCTTTATCAACGGGTTTTACAGGTGTGAGTGTAACAATCCCAACTGGGTTTACGGTCAACATTCCCGAAGGATTAGAGTTGAGTTTTATATCTAATTCCATCTATGGTGGAGGAACTGTAAATAATTATGGAACTTTTAATATACTATCCAATACTATTTATAAGTATTTTCGAGATGAACTTATTTTTAATAATTATGGAACCTTTAATTTAGGCAATGGGGCGAATACCAACTATGCTTTTTATATCAATAACAATTCTAAAATGGTCAATAAACCTTCCGGAATAGTTGTTTTTAACGGTGTCAATTTGTTTCAAGAAGGTGCAACAACCAATATTGTATTTGAAAACCAGGGTATAATCCAAAAAAAAATGGAAACTGATAAATTCATTAATGCAAATATGAGGAATACCGGAGTCATTGAAGTTCAAAGTGGTACTTTAACATTGAATCCCGTAAATTCCGAATTTATTGGAGGTACCTATAATGTCTTTTCAAGTTCAGCTTTAAGCTTCAACGGAACCCATCATTTTGAAGGTGTTTTATCCGGTTTAGTGAATGGCGAAATGCGTTTCAATACCGCGAACATTAGAATAGATGACGAAAAAACTGCAACCAATAATATAGATGGTAACGGAATCTTAATGACTGGTGCATCAACTGTCAATGGCCCCGGAACATTTGTAAACAACAAGATATTTACAATAAATAACAGTAATGATTATAAATATTTATGGAGTTCCCTGACTTTTACAAATAATTCAATCCTGAATATTGGTAATGGAGGGAATACTTCTTGGAAGTTTTATATTCATGATGACTCTAAACTCATTAATTCAACAACGGGAACGGTCATCATTAATGGGAAAGATATGGAGCAATACGGAGGAACAACCAATATTGTTTTTGATAATCAGGGTTTGTTGCAAAAAGCCGGAGTAAATAGAACCATTGATGTAAATATGAAGAACACCGGAACGATTGCAGTTTTAGAGGAAACGCTTATATTGAATCCAACAAATTCTTATTTGGAGGGAGGAGTCTATAATGTTGCTGCAGCTTCTCTTTTAGTTCTTAACGGTACGCATCATCTAAAAGGAAGTTTAACGGGAACAGTAAATGGGGAATTGGATTTTAACACAAGTATTATAATTGATGAAGGAGAAACTGCAATCAATAATATAGATGGTAACGGAATCTTAATGACTGGTGCATCAACTGTCAATGGCCCCGGAACATTTGTAAACAACAAGATATTTACAATAAATAACAGTAATGATTATAAATATTTATCGAGTTCCCTGACTTTTACAAATAATTCAATCCTGAATATTGGTAATGGCGAGAATACTTCTTGGAAGTTTTATATTCATGATGACTCTAAACTCATTAATTCAACAACGGGAACGGTCATCATTAATGGGAAAGATATGGAGCAATACGGAGGAACAACCAATATTGTTTTTGAAAATCAGGGTTTGTTGCAAAAAGCCGGAGTAAATAGAACCATTGACGTAAATATGAAGAACACCGGAACCATTGAAGTTGAAAGTGGTATTTTAACATTGAATCCCGCATATTCCGAATTTATTGCAGGTACTTATAATGTCTTTTTAAATTCCGTTTTAAGCTTCAACGGAACCCATCATTTTGAAGGAGTTTTATCTGGTTTAGTGAATGGCGAAATGCGTTTCAATACTTCGGATATTATAATAGATGACGAAAAAACTGCAACCAATAATATAGATGGTAACGGAATCTTAATGACCGGTACATCAACTGTCAATGGCCCCGGCTCATTTGTAAACAACAAGACATTTACAGTAAATAACGATAATGAATATAAGTATTTCTCGAGTTCCCTGATTTTTACAAATAATTCAATTCTGAATATTGGTAATGGAGGGAATACTTCTTGGGATTTCTATATTCATGATAACTCTAAACTCATTAACACAGCATCTGGAACGGTTGTCATCAATGGGAAAGACATGAATCAAACCGGTGGTACATCCAATACTGTTTTTGAAAATCAAGGTTTGTTGCAAAAAGCCGGAGTAAATAGAATCATTGACCTAAATATGAAGAACACTGGAACGATTGAAGTTTTAGAGGAAACGCTTCTGTTGAATCCAACAAATTCTTATTTGGAGGGAGGCATCTATAATGTTGCTGCTGATTCCTTTTTGGTTCTTAACGGTACCCATCATCTAAAAGGAAGTTTAACGGGAACGGTAAGTGGGGAATTGGATTTTAACGCAAGTGTTATAATTGATGAAGGAGAAATTGCAACCAATAATATAGATGGTAACGGTATCTTAATGACCGGCACATCAACCATCAATGGTCCCGGAACATTTGTAAACAACAAGATATTTACAATAAATAGTAGTAATCAATATAAATATTTATGGAGTTCCCTGACTTTTACAAATAATTCAATCCTGAATATTGGTAATGGCGAGAATACTTCTTGGGATTTCCGTATTCATAATGCCTCTAAACTCATTAATTCAACAACGGGAACGGTCGTCATCAATGGGAAAGACATGGCGCAATATGAAGGAACAGACAATACTGTTTTTGAAAATCATGGGCTAATTCAGAAAGTAGGAACTGTAACTAAAAGCATTGCCACCCGAACTGATAATAACGCTACCATAGTTGTTGAAGGCGGAAAATTAGTTTTATCGCGAATCAATAATACATCGGACGGTTCGATTAGCGGTGGAAATGTTGGATTTGAAGCTGCAAATTTTACCAACAATGGAACTTTTAGTCCGGGGTTGAGTCCCGGGAAAATGACCGTTGATGGTTTTTTCAGCATGAACGACGGCACCCTTGAATTTGACTTGAACGGGCTGACCCCTGAAACCGAATATGATGTACTCAATTACACGGGAGCTTCCCTAGCCAACTTATCGGGCGACATCAAAGTCAATCTCGGTTTTGAACCGGAATTAGGTGATACTTTTGTCGTATATACTTCTACAAGTAATATCGGAACAACTTCGCTTCCGACTACTACGACTACGGTTTATAATCTGCAATATTTCACTTTTTCAGTCACGATAAACCAAAAAGATATCGTTTTGGAATTGATTGAAATTGCTGATGTTTGCCCGGGATTGACGATTGCCCCGTCCAATGTAACTTTCGATGACAGCGTGTGTATAGAAGGTTGTGAAGTCGGTGGTGGTGTAATTTATGAGCCAGCCGATATTTCTGCTGATTCGATAGCCGGAGCCTGTCCGACTGGTTCATTCCTTGAGTTTTCAACCGATGGTGGCACAAACTGGAGTACAGAATTGCCGGTTTACAATCAGACCGAAGCGATGACCATTACCACCCGTTGTACCTGTGAAGATGACACAAGCGTTTTCAGCCCTTCTTCTGAGCCGGTTACCACGAATCCGGGCAGTTGTGAAATCCCTGATGCGCCGGTAATTACCATTACCGACAATGTTTGTCCCGCTACCGATGGAAGCATTTCAACAGATGACCCTGGAGAAGGCTTTATTGTTGAATGGAGAATTGGGGAAGACGGCGAATGGACAACAACAACGCCAACCTATACCGAAACTTCTTTCAGCGTATATGCAAGAATTGTCAATGAGACAACCGATTGCACAAGTGCAATTTCAGAAGTAGCTACTACCAATCCAAATGATTGCAGTGATTATTGTTCAAGTACACCGGAAGGCGGGATTGCCACAGCCACTCCGAACGCAGGCGAGCCGAATTCGACTTATGATGTATCGGCAACCGCTTATACACAGGGCATTGGTTTGGAATACGCTTGGTATTTCAGTTTAGACAACGGCTCAAGCTGGACACTTTATGGAAGCAGTACCGACAGTTATTTCGATTTGGAAGATTTGACAGCTCCGGCAACTTATGACACCGAAATCAGATGGCGACTTGGGGTTTA
This sequence comes from Weeksellaceae bacterium, assembly GCA_041656055.1. Taxonomy (GTDB): domain Bacteria; phylum Bacteroidota; class Bacteroidia; order Flavobacteriales; family Weeksellaceae; genus Moheibacter. The sequence continues at coordinate 48 of JBBAEI010000005.1, read as the reverse complement.
TTGTGAATTCTCTGAAATCACCACTTTCTCTGAAGCCGCTGTGTTCAC
>JBBAEI010000004.1:0-120922 GCA_041656055.1 Weeksellaceae bacterium | reverse complement strand
GACCGACTAATTTCTTTTCTATATTTTTGCTATTCATATTTTGGTTTTTAGTCAATTCAAAAATATGAAATTAGGGGGAAACCATCTGGAATCCCCCTTTAATTATAAATTTAGTCGGTTAGTAGTGTAATTTTTTAATGAATCTGTGAGGAATGAATTCATCCGGATGAACTTTTGTCAGACGCTAAAGTACAAAATAGAACACTGATTTTCAATTCTATTTTCTGGAGGACATTGCTTTTTTTGTACATTTGTGATAATGAATTGTATAAACAAAAAAATGAAAGGTGTAACATTTGAAAAAGATGCCAATGGCAAAGATCGTTATGTTCGGTTTGATTTGGAGCAATATGCCGAAGAGTTGCGGCCTTTATTGGATAAAATAGGATATTCACAACCACCGGAAGGTTGGGAAGAGGCGCTAACTCCCGAAGAATTTTTAGCGGAATCAAAGAAAATGATTCGTAAAATATTTAATGAGAGAAGTAAAATTTGATAATCTTACGTTGTCCTATTTGTATGACTTGGCAAAGCTTCTTTTTGACAAGGAGTACTTTTCCTTTGTTGAAACTGCTGATAAATACATTGATGATATTATAGTGTTTATCCTCAAAAACATCCATACTTTCCCTCACAAAAAGGCACCTGCTTATTTTTCCAAATACGGAAAAATTTGTTTTACATTTCCTACCACTGAAACCAAAGAACAACCTGGTACATTATGTTTGAAAAAACAAACGCTCATTTCTTGATTCGATACATTACCAACAATCATAAAGATGGACAGTTTTTTGAATAAATTAATCCATTGGTTTTATTGCGTCAGTTGATGGGATAGTCTCACCAAAAGAGAAGACATTTTGTCACCTATCCGTATGATGGTATTTTATTTGCCAAAGAACCCATCAAATCAGAAAATTATGACGAAAGGAAATATCAATGTTTCAGTGGAAAATATCTTTCCGCTTATCAAGAAGTTTTTGTACAGCGATCATGAAATTTTTCTTCGCGAATTGATTTCCAATGCCACGGATGCCACGCTCAAACTGAAGCATCTCAGCCGAATTGGAGAATCCAAAGTGGAATATGGAGACCCGATAATCGAAGTGAAAATCGATAAAGAGAACAACACCCTCCATGTGATTGACCAAGGAATCGGGATGACCGCAGAGGAAGTACAGAAATACATCAATGAAGTGGCGTTCTCCGGTGCGGAAGAGTTTCTCAATAAATACAAAGACGAAAAAAATGAAGCGGGCATCATCGGTCATTTCGGACTTGGGTTTTATTCCGCTTTCATGGTAGCTGATACAGTGGAAATCGTCAGTAAATCCTACAAAGACGAACCGGCAGTGCGCTGGACTTGTGACGGCAGCCCAAAATTTACTTTGGAAGAAACTGAAAAATCAGATCGGGGAACAGAAATCATTCTGCATATTTCCGAGGATTCCAAAGAATTTCTCGAAGATTTCAGAATCCGTGAATTATTGTTGAAATACAATAAATTTATGCCGATTCCGATTAAATTCGGCACGAAAACCGAAACCCTCCCGCTTCCCGAAGGTGCCGCCGAAGATGCAAAACCCGAAACGGTGGAAGTGGACGACATCATCAATAATCCTTCGCCGGCATGGACGAAAAAACCTACGGATTTAAAGGACGAGGATTACCTGAATTTTTACCATGAATTGTATCCCATGCAGTTTGAAGAACCACTGTTTTGGATTCATTTGAATGTGGATTTCCCTTTCAATCTGACCGGGATTTTGTTCTTCCCGCGTTTGGGGAATAATATCAATATCGACAAAGATAAAATTCAATTGTATCAAAATCAGGTATTTGTAACGGATGAAGTCAAAGGGATTGTTCCTGATTTTTTAATGTTGCTGCGTGGTGTCATTGATTCTCCTGATATTCCGCTCAATGTTTCACGCTCTTATTTGCAGGCCGATGGAGCGGTGAAAAAGATTTCACAATACATCACCCGAAAGGTGGCCGACAAGATGGTTTCCCTTGAAAAAAATGAGAGAAAGGAATTTGAGAAAAAATGGAATGACATCAAAGTCGTTTTGGAATATGGGGTAATTTCAGAAGAAAAATTTGCCGAAAAAGCAGAGAATTTCATGCTTTATACGACGGTGGACGGGAAATACTATAATTGGGAAGAATTGAATGAAAAAATAAAACCGAATCAAACCGATAAAGATGGAAAACTCATCCTATTGTACGCCAGTGACAAAGAATTGCAAGATGGATACATACAGACTGCACAGGAAAAGGGTTATGAAGTTTTGTTGATGGACTCCCCGATTGTTTCACATTTCATGCAGAAAATGGAAATGACCAAGGAGAAAATCAGTTTTGTCAGAGTAGATGCCGATCACATCAACAACCTGATTAAAAAAGATGAAACCAATGTTTCCAAACTTTCCGATGAACAAAAAACCACTTTGAAAACAGCCATTGAAAGTGCTGTTGACAAAGAAAAATATACGGTTCAATTAGAAGACTTGAGTATGAGCGATGCGCCTTTTGTGATTACCCAACCGGAGTTTATGCGCCGGATGAAGGAAATGCAACAAACCGGCGGCGGTATGTTCGGCATGGGGAATTTTCCAGAAATGTATAACCTCGTGGTGAATACCAACAGCAGTTTGGCGGATGAAATTCTGAATAAACCCGAAGAAGAGAAAACAGCTCTAATCAATCAAGCATTGGATTTGGCGAAACTTTCTCAGAATTTATTGAAAGGAAAAGAACTGACTGATTTTATCAAACGAAGTTTTGATAGATTGAAATAATCCGTCTGAAACCGGAATTGAAAACAAAACACCCCACAGGTTCTAAATCTGCGGGGTGTTTTTGTATGACTGTGTTCAACTTTCATAAATTGAAGCAAACCAAATTCATCATAAAAGTGAGAGGTCTCTCGAAAAGCTTCGAAAGACCTCTACCAACCTAAACCTAAAAACTATGAAAACAAATATTCCGGAAGTTGCATAGGGATATCTATCAATAAGATTTCTGCATCCTCAGCCGCTTCCACAATAAAACTTTTTGTATTCCAAATTCCAAGACCATCCCTTTGTCCGAGCAGTTGTTCTCCGATTTGGGCCCAGCCTTTAATCACGAAAACATAGACACCGTTTCCTTCTTTTTTGATAGTGTATTCTTTGGAATTTCCTTTGTCAAAATCAGCGAGACTGAACCAGGCATCCTGATTAATCCACAGTCCCTCCTCATTTTTATCAGGAGATACAATTTGTTGGAAATCATTCTTCTTGGCATTGTCGGCAATTCGCATTTGTTCGCCGCGCGGTGTCAGTCCGGTTTGTCTCGGGAAAACCCAGATTTGCAGGAACTTCATTTCCTGATGCTTGTTGTGGTTGTATTCACTATGCATAACCCCCGAACCGGCAGTCATTACTTGAATTTCTCCTTTTTGAATTACTCCGATTGTGCCTGTGGAATCTTTATGTTCCAAAGCACCTTCTAATGGTATGGAAACAATTTCCATGTCGCGATGGGGATGCGAACCGAAGCCCATGCCCCCCTGAACCGTGTCGTCATTCAGAACTCGCAGCACCCCGAAATTCATTCTTTCGCGATTTTGATAATTGGCGAAACTGAAAGAATGATAGGTGTCCAACCAGCCGTGATTGGCATGTCCGCGTGATCCCGCAGGATGATAAACGGTTTTCATTTTTGATTCTTTTAAAGTTTCCATTTCATTGCTGTATTAAATTGTTATGCAAATTTCATAAACAGCTAATCGATTGACATTGATATAGGATAAGTAATTTAAAATTCAAAAATTGTTATTGATTTTTTGCGAAAGAGAGCTTTCTCCCGTTTGCTTTAAATAAAAAATCCAACCGGATTGTTGGGCTTTTCTTTTTGTCGGGATGGCCGGATTCGAACCGACGACCTCCACGTCCCGAACGTGGCGCGCTACCGGGCTGCGCTACATCCCGAATCGGATGTGTAAAAGTAAAAGTTTTGGTTGAAAATTAAACTTTGTTTGCTTTTCTTTTTTTCAGAATTCCGTCTAAACTGAATTTTCCGGGGCCTTCAAAAAACAAGAGAATGCTGCCGAAAAGCATGGATAAAGTCGGCGTCATGATTTCGATGGAAGAGTGGATATCCACCGTGAATAGTGCTACGGCGAAATTAATTATCATCAGCAATGCAACAAAACGAGTTTCTAACCCTAAAATAAGCATGATTCCGCAAATGATTTGTGCAGAGACGGAAATCGGTGCCATCACATTGGGCGACGGGATTTTGAAAATCGAAAGATAAGCCGCGAATTGCGCTAATTTATCGGAATCAAAAATGGTGTTCCACATCCCGTAAACTATGCGAAAGCCTAAGAAAAGCCGAAAAAGGAATAAACCCCAACCTTTGTGTTTTGTCAAAATCAAAATTGTTTTAGTAACAAAAATAACAAATGTCAGAGAGAATACAACAATTTCTTGTTGAAATTGAAGTTGTTCCGACAGATGGCTTTGAATACCGGATTGTAAACGGCAATTTCTCAAGTTTTGAACAGGAATTTAAATTGAAATTATTTGGAAAAACCTTTTAATTCAATCATCTTTCGGGTATTATTTTTTCAGAATAGAATCCGTCCTTCAAATTTTCAGTACGCAATTGCGGTCTGATGCCGTATGAATTTTTGAAATACTCAATCATCGTTGCATTTACACACGGCAGATTTCCGTCACTTGTTATCCAGAAAAATACTTTTTCACCCAAAGGAGATTGATAAATTAAATTTCCTTCTTTCACGGTTTCATATTCAAAATGATGAAGTGAATTTCCTGGAGGAACAATGATGTTTTCTGTCTGAAATGCTTGTAGTTTATCAGGCATGAAAGCACTGTTTTTGATGTTGGATACATTCAGAGAAAACAGCAGTGGAATCAGCGCGATTAGACTAAAGAATGTGATAAAAGGAATCACTTTTTTAGGGAATTTTAAAAGTAATTTCGCCAGAATATATAATCCCATTCCTATAATCAGTGGCATGAAGAAACGATATTGTGGTGCGGTAAAATACAGTATCCCGAATTGCAGAATGGCATAAATATAAAGCCAGAAAAGGGTTTTGTTTTTGTAAATATAAAAAGGGAAAATCAGCAACAACAAGATGATGAGTTTATTGAAAATGCTTCTCATTCCCGGCTCAAATATCCAATGAATGAAATTTTCCAATTTGGTATTTTGCGTTTGTTGGATTGCTCCAAAAGTGGATTTGAGTTGCGCATTGATTTCTCTGAAAAAAAACTGCTGAAGCTCCGGAGCCACTTTCCAATCGGGGTTCAACCATGCGCTCAAAAATTCTGTAGGATAAAACAAATAACCGGAAATCAGATAATTTTTTAGGAAGAAAACCGTAAGGGTCAACGCGGCAAATAGCATTGAAATACCTGCTTCTTTTTTGAACAGTTTATGCCGGATCATCAGCACCAAAGGAAGAATCAAAAGTGGTGCAACCGTGATTTTACTCAGAAATAATAACAGACAAAGGAGAAAAAGCACCCTGAAATCGCCTTGATAATTCACGTAATTTCGATAAAAAAGATAGAAAATTATTTGTGAAATCAGAAAAACCGGTAAATCGGGTGATGGAACATTGATGAACTGAAACAGGAATAAATTTCCAACCGGAATCAGTCCGAGAAATAAATCCATGGTCAATTTCATTTCAAAAAATCGGTTGAGATGATGCAAGGAAAAGCATGTGAAAATTAACATCAAAAATCCATTCAAGTTGTTCAGTGAAGAAGAGAGGAATCCAAAATTAAAACCACTTTGGAGCAAATGCCAGCCAGACATTTGCCCAAAAAAATAATGCAAGTTCGCCAATCCCTTGACCAGTCCGAATTCATTTAACCATTTGATAGACTGTATGTAATAAGTTTCATTGTCCACGATGAACGGTCGGGTTGCAGTTTGCATTAGAATCAAAATACTCAAAAGAATTCCTAATATTTTTATTGATTTTCTCCAAGATTTCCATTCTGAAAAAGTGGATGAAAGTTGCATTTGGGTTAAGTTTTTATGATATATGACTCCGATTAATGCGAGCAGGAAATTTAAAAAGTAAAAGATTTCATTGATTGGAAACCAAATTGCATAAATATGTATTAGCAGCATTTCTGCAAACATCCCCGTTAAAAGCGTGTAAAAGAGGGAAATACGGATGTGCAAAATGCTGTTCAACATGATGCCCACACCCATGACAATGAAAAATATATAAATCCAATTAAGGAATATGAACAGCATAATTTAATGGTTATGAATGTCTTCCGATTCCCGGTATCATCTCAAAATATTTGAGTTATAATTACCGAGTAGTATTAATTCTTACAAAGATAAGTGGATTCTTTCATCCCAAAACACGCAAACACTAACAGTTTAGGTGTTTTTATTTTTATAGGCTATGCGTTTTGGGATGACTTAAAATTATTTTGAGAATGCATTTTCAATCTTTTATTCTACTGTGGGAATTGAAATTTCAGGACGGCCTTTGATAAATTTATGTATTTTTGTCCTGACAAACACACAAATGAATTTTCTTTCTGTTGAAAACCTTTCCAAGTCCTATGGAATCAGGTCGCTGTTTAATGAGGTCAGTTTTCATGTCAATGAAGGCGACCGCATTGCATTGGTTGCGAAAAACGGCAGTGGCAAAACGACTTTGCTCAAAATTTTATCCGGAGGGGAAACCCCTGATTCCGGGACACTTACACTTAACAAGGATGTGAAAGTCCTGTTGCTTGAACAATCGGATGATTTTGATGAAAATATTCAGGCGGGGACATATATCTACCGACATTCCAATCCGGTTTTGGAGGTAATCCGGCGTTACGAAGATTTGTTGCAGACCAACCCTTCTGACCCGGAATTATCTGTGTTGATAGAAGAAATGAACCGGTTGGATGCTTGGAAAGTGGAACCGGTGATTCAGGAAATCCTGTCCAAACTGAAAATCGATTTTTTGCATCAGGACACCGGCAGTCTTTCAGGGGGTCAACGCAAGCGGATTTCATTGGCCAAATTTCTGATTGACGCAAGCCTCATTGACGGACATTTGCTGTATGTGCTTGATGAGCCGACCAATCATTTGGATATCGATATGGTGGAATGGTTGGAATATTTTCTGAATCAGCATAATAAGACCATTATTCTTGTTACACACGACCGCTATTTTTTGGATGCGGTTTGCAATAAAATCATTGAAATCGATGAAGGACAAACTTGGGTTCACCATGGTGATTATGAAACTTATGTAGCGAACAAAGCACTCAGAATTGAGCACCTCAATGCGCAGACGGACAAAGCCAAAAACCTGTATCGTAGTGAATTGGAGTGGATGCGCCGCCAGCCGCAGGCAAGAGGTACCAAGTCCAAAGACCGGATTGATGCTTTTGCCGAAATCAAAGACAAAGCCCATCGCAAATACACGGACACACAAGTTCAGCTGGACATGAAAATGACCCGGTTAGGGAAGAAAATCATTGAAATGAAAGAGGTTTCCAAAAGATTCGGAGACAAAATCATTTTGGAGAATTTTTCTCATTTTTTCGGACGTGGCAACAAGATTGGCGTAATCGGGAAAAACGGTGTAGGGAAAACCACTTTCCTGAAAATCATCGAAGGAAGCGAACCAATAGATTCGGGAATCATTGAAACTGGTGAAACCTTGAAAATCGGGCATTTCAAACAGGATGGCATCACATGGAAAGAAGGGCAGCGTGCCATTGATTTTGTCAAGGAACTGGCTGAATATTTTCCACTCAACAACGGGAAATACCTTTCGGCGACTCAGTTTATGGAGTTGTTTTTGTTCAGTCCCGAACAGCAATATACGCCGATTGAGAAATTGAGCGGTGGCGAAAAAAAGCGTTTGCAATTAATGGCTGTGCTGTTTCAGAATCCTAATTTCCTGATTTTGGATGAACCGACCAATGACTTGGATTTGCCGACCTTGACGGTTTTGGAGAATTTCTTAGCAGATTATCAGGGCTGTCTGATGGTGGTCAGCCACGACCGTTATTTCATGGACAAGGTGACAGATGAATTGATGGTTTTTGAAGGTGCCGGAAAAATCAAATGGTTTTTGGGTAATTATACAGCTTACTATTTGTATGAGAAGGAATTGGAGGAACAAAAGAAAATTGAAGAAAAGCTGAAAGAAGTTACTTCGGAAAAAAAGCCTTCAAAAACCGAAAAAATGACTTACAAAGAAAAACAGGAATTGAAATCTTTGGAAAATGAACTTCCGGAATTGCAAAAACGCAAGGACGAACTGACTGAACACCTCTCCCGCCAAGGCTTGGAATACGATGAAATCCGTGAAATCAGTGAGCAACTACAGTGGATAATCGATGAATTTGAAATGAAAGAAATCCGATGGTTGGAACTGTCTATATTAAATGAAAGTCAATGAGTTTGTTAGAATTTATTGGTTTTTTCGGGGCGTTCATGGTCGGCTTGATTATGGGATTGACCGGCAGCGGTGGCTCGGTATTGTCGGTTCCGATTTTGGCATATTTGTTCAATTACAACGAAAAAGTCGCTACGGCTTATTCACTTTTCATCGTGGGAGCCACGGCATTGATAGGGAGTTTCCGGGCATTTCGGGAAAATAAAATCAGCAAAGGACTTGTACTGTATTTCGGAGTTCCGGCGATAGTCGGAGTTGTGCTGGTTCGCCGGTTGATTCTGCACTGGCTACCGGATGTTTTATTTTCATTCGGTACATTTGATTTTACGCGCAGGATGTTGGTTTTTGGATTGTTTGGCATTTTGACTGCCTACACCGGATATTCCATGTTGGCGAAATCAAAAATCAATCTCGCAGAATTCAGAAGCAGCAATCTGCACCTTAAATCCTGGCTTCCAATTGCGGGCGTTTTGCTCGGGATGCTCGTCGGGCTGATTGGTGCCGGTGGTGGGTTTTTGATTGTTCCGATGATGATGTCGATTGCAAAAATTTCTTTCAAAAAAGCTGTTGCTACTTCCTTGGTGATTGTGTGCTTGAACAGTTTGGTAGGATTTTTCCTGGGAGATTTCGTGCATTTAGAAATCAACTGGAGTTTCCTTTTGACTTTCGTAATGCTTTCATTCTTAGGGATTCTGATTGGCGGAACTTTGGTGAGATACATTGATGGTGAAAGGCTGAAAAAAGGTTTTGCTTATTTTCTGTTGTTCATGTCTTTGTGCATTCTCATCATTGAGTTCAAATATCATTAAAGGAAATGCCTGAATATTAATTCTTCTTTAGATTCAAATCCATGCTTTTGATACAAGACTGCCGTTAATTTTCCGTTATTTGTAATAAAATCCGGCCGTTGAATCTTAAATTATCCGTCATATTGATTTTTGTGTATTTTTTGGGGCAGCAGGTTTCTGCGCAGGTTCCCGAATGGCGGAATGATAATTTCCGGCAGGATACCATTGTCGTTTTATCGGATTCCGTTCAACTGAATTCCCGGGTCATTTTGCCCGAAAAACTGAAGGTTACAGATGAAACAGGGCAAAGCATTTCGGAATTGTTTTATGCGGTAGATTATACTTCCGGGAAAATTTTTTTTGAACCTCAATTGCGTGGAAAAACGTTGGTGATTTTCTATTTTATTCATCCACAACTGCAAATCGAATCCTTGTTTTCCAAGGATACCGCCATCATTCACGAACCTATTCCGGAAAATCGGTTGTATGCTTACGAAAAAGATTTGATACCGGAAAAGAAACCTTTTGAAGGGCTGAACAGCCGGGGTTCTTTGGTGCGAGGCATACGGTTTGGCAACAACCAAAGTGCTTCCGTACAATCTTCTTTAGACTTGCAGTTGACAGGACAATTGAGCAAAGACATTGGCATCAATGCGGTGATTTCTGACAATAATGCGCCGATTCAAGCCGATGGTTATACACAGAAATTGCAAGAATTTGATAAAATTTATGTGGAATTGTTCAATAAAAATTCCAAGGTGCGCGCCGGGCATATTGATTTGGTACAACAAAATGATTTCTTCGGAAATTTTGAACAAAAAGTAACCGGGGTACAGATTGGAACGGAACTGACACATGGCGATATTTCCAAAACACGGATTTTTGCGGCGGGTAGTACCACACGCGGGGAATACGCCAAAACCCGCATCACGGGACAAAACGGGAATCAGGGGCCGTACCGGCTGAAAGGAAATAACGGAGAATTGTACATCATCATCGTATCGGGCAGTGAGCGGATTTACATTGATGGCATTGAGTTGACACGTGGCGAAGACCGGGACTATGTCATCAATTACAATACCGGTGAACTGACTTTTACTTCACAGCGTTTAATCACCGACAATACCCGGATCACGGCGGAATATCTGTATGCCAACCGGACTTATTCACAGTTTCTGCTGTATGGCGGGGTGGAACATGAAAGTGAAAAATTCAATATCGCCGGGCATTTCTTCTCGCAAAGCGATGCCAAGAACAGCCCGCTGACCGACAATTTGAGTGATGAGGACAAAGAAATTTTGGCCGAAGCCGGTAACAATACGGATTTGATGTTCAATACGACTGCGGTGCCGACAACTTATGACCCGGACAAGAATCTCTATCGGAAAATCACTATTGGAGATATTGAAATCTTTGAATATTCCAATGACCCCAACGAACAATTGTATGAAGTGACTTTCACTTTCATGGGTGCTAACAAAGGGAATTACTTACAGTCCAATGTGGAAATTAATGGGAAGATATTTGAATACATTCCACCTGTAAATGGTGTTCCGCAAGGGAATTATGAACCTGTGCGAAATCTGATTCCACCAAAAAGTTTGCAAGTTTACACCATGAATGCCGCATATAAATTTCAAAAAGGTGGTTTGCTTGGTTTAGATTTGGGGTTGAGTAACAAAGATGAAAATCTGTTTTCTTCCAAAGATGACGGAAAAAATCTTGGTTTTGCCGCCCGTTTGTATGGGAATCATGTTTTGCGTTCTGATTCTTGGATGTTCAAACCCGGATTTGAATTTTCCTTTATCATGAAAAATTTTCAAGCTTTTCAGAAATTAAGAAACATTGAATTTTACAGGGATTTCAATCTTGAAAATGAATTGTCGGGTGCCAATCAGACTTATCTGCAAGCCGGATTGGAAGTTGCTTACAAGGATTCCCTGAATTTGGGATACCGCCTGCATTATTTGAAAAATGAAGGGCAGTATCAGGGTTTTAAAAATGATTTGAATTTGACTTATCAAAGCGGAAAAAATCTGGCAGAAGCCCGGATTTCCTTTTTGAAAGCAGACAAGGAAAACCTCATCACGCCCGAACTGCCTGCGGATGGTTCCGATTTCCTGAGATACAATTTGCTTTACAAAAGAAGAATCGGAAAAACCTTTTGGGTCGGTACACAGTATATGGGCGAATCCAACCGGATTGAAGACCATTTGAGTGCAGCAGAGGGCAATCATTTGTCTGCACTTTCTTTTCGTTGGGATGAAATCCGGGGAATGGCCGGGATTGGTGACACCGCTCGTTTGTATGCGGAATTGGCGGTTTATAATCGGCGTGATGATTCCGTTCGCTTGGGAAGTATGCAGCGGTTGACGAATTCCAATGGATTGGTTTTAAGCACAAAATTAATCAACAAACAAGACCATCATCTGGATTTTGCCGTACATTATCGTTCGGTGAAATATACTTTTGAGGAATTGCCATCAGAAGATTATATCACGGGAAATGTCCGTTGGCAAAAAGGATTTTTCAGAAACGGAATGAAGCTCAATGTATTTTATGAATTGGGAAGCGGGGTAGAGCCACAGCGTGAATTTGAATATGTCAAGGTGACGGACGGAACGGGGATTTATAAATGGACGGATTACAACGGCGATGGTTTGGAGCAGCTTGATGAGTTTGAAATGGCTGAATATCAGGATCAAGCCAATTATATCCGAGTTTTTACAAATACGATTAATTATGAGAAAACAAACAAGAACAAACTGAATTTGTCCGTTCGTATTCGTCCGCGTGAATTGCTGAATTCAGAGAATGAATTTTTGGGGCGTTGGATGTTGCAAGCTTCCTTGTTGTCTGACAATTCACTGTTGAAAAACGGGAAATCCTTAGAATGGAATCCTTTTGTTCGTTCGGACGAACTTTTGGGCAAAAACCAAAGTATTCGAGCGGGATTGGATTTTAACCGCGGCAGCAAATACAAATGGAATACTGGTTATGTTTTTTCCAAACAGGAAGCGTTGACTTATATTTTCACAGGTATGGAATCGAGGAGTACGCGCAGTCATCAATTCAGTGCCGGCTACCGTCCGTGGACGAATTTTTATTTCTATTCCGAAGCGGAAAACATTCGAACCATTGGGAATTCTTCCACTTTTGTTAGCAAGCGATTTACGGTGGATACATGGCGGATTCAGCCCAAATTGTCCTATCAGACCGAAAAGAGTTTTGTGGCTTCGGTTAAATATACTTTTCAGAACAAAGTCAATAAAGCGGGATTGGAAAAATTGCTACAATCCGATTTGGGAGTGGAATTGCAATGGAATGATGGTAATAAATCTTCGTTGCTTGGAAATTTCAATTTTGTGAAAAATAATTTTACGGGCAATGGGCAGTCTGTAGTGGGCAATATGATGATGGAAGGCTTGAAATCGGGTGATAATTATGTATGGCAGGTGCTGTTTCAAAGACAGTTGAATTCCTATCTGAATATCAATTTCAGCTATGATGGTCGGAAATCCGAAAATGACAAAGCCATTCACTCGGGGAGCATTCAACTACAAGCAAGGTTTTGATTCACAAATCCAGATTCAGGAATTACTATTCTAACTTATAATGAAAAATGTGGAATAATTTGATAAATAGCTTCCGATTAAAATGCAGAACACGCCATCAATTGATAATCAGAAACTTAAGTGCCCCAGACGGGACTTGAACCCGTACGGCCTATAATGGCCACAGGATTTTAAGTCCTGCGTGTCTACCAATTCCACCACCAGGGCAGGCCTTAAAAAAAGTAGAGCGAGAAACGGGATTCGAACCCGCGACCCTCACCTTGGCAAGGTGATGCTCTACCCCTGAGCTACTCTCGCAATTGGATGGCAAATATAAACAATCAGGTTTATTATCTGCAAATAATTTTCACTTTTTTGTACGTGGCTTTTTAGGCACTGTCGGAAGTAGCATATTAACCGCCTCAGTCAAATGGTGTTTCAGCATCTTGCGATGCACAATCATATCTATAAATCCTTTCTCCAAAAGGAATTCCGAGGTTTGGAATCCTTCCGGTAGATCACGTCCAATGGTTTCTTTGATGACCCGCGGTCCTGCAAAACCGATTAAAGCACCCGGTTCTGCAAAAATCAAATCCCCGACTGAGGCATAAGAAGCCGTTACGCCGCCATAAGTCGGATTGGTCAATACGGAAATATAAGGCAGTTTGGCATCGGAAAGTTGAGAAAGCTTGGCTTCCACTTTGGCCATCTGCATCAGCGATAAGCCTGCTTCCATCATCCGTGCGCCACCGGATTGGGAAATCAGGATGAATGGCAATTGATGTTCTATGGCATGGCCAATTGCACGACAAAGCTTTTCTCCGACTGCGGAACCAAGCGAACCTCCGATAAAATCAAAATCCATGGCACCGATGACCACTTCGCGGCCATTCATCATGCCCACAGCACATCGTGCAGCTTCATCGAGTCCGGAGCTTTTCTTGGCTTCCTTCACACGATCTTTATATTTCTTGGTATCTTCCCATTTCAACGGATCTTTGCTAACCACTTTTTTTGCGATTTCCACATATTTGGAATCATCAAAAAGAAATTCAAAATACTGTTTGCTCCCGATTCTTACATGAAAATCATCTTCCGGACTTACATAAAGATTGGTCTTCAACTCTTCCGTGTCCACGATTTTTCCGCTCGGCGATTTGTACCATAAACCTTTGGGAATGTCCTTTTTATGTTCGGTGCTGATATTCTTCTTTGTTCTTCTAAACCAAGCCATACTCTCTTCTTCGTTTTTTAAATCTTTGTTACCCGGGTCTTCCAATGTTGTTTCTTTAGCTCTCTAATTTGGAATTAAATTTCCGAATGAAATTCTCCTTCAGGGAGCCGGTCTTCCGACAGGGAAATTTCTATTCAGTAAATAAATTGTTTTCTGTGTCAAAAACAATTACAAATATATAGAACTTATTACTAAAACGGATAATTTATTCCAAAGGTAAAATGAGGTTGCAACAAATTCAAATCGTTGAACCGCCAGCGTTCTCCGATGGGATAACTGGGGTCATGAATCTTGTAAGCGAAGTCAAATCGAAGTAGGAAATAAGTGAAATTCAATCTGATACCGAACCCGGTGCCAATTCCCAATTGTTTGTAGAAATCCTGAAAACGAAACAAAGTCAGTTCATCATTTTTATCCGTTCCCCAAATATTGCCTGCATCCACAAACAAAGCACTGTTTAGGATTCCGGCTACATTGAATCGATATTCCGCACTCAACAGGATTTTCAATTGGTCAATTGCAAATACATCTTCACCACTTGCGTATCTCGGCAAGTCTGATGGCCCTAACGTAGCTGCTGCCCATGCTCTGACATCATTGGCACCACCAGCGGTATAACTTCGGGCAAATGGAATGAAATCCGTATTGCCATAGGGTTGAATAATCCCAAAATAAGCCCGGGTTGCTAACATGGATTGTCCTTTCAATTTGAAATACCTTCTCAAATCCAAATCTAATTTCACAAATTGTGAATAAGGAATCCCCAATACAGTTCCGGATGCTTTGCCGGAAGCTGTTTCAATTCTGTTGAATCCAAATGCCCTGTCCAAAACTTTCAGCAAATTACCCGCAAACTCAATCCTTGCTCGGAAATACCATTGATTTTTTAACCAGCTTCTGTCAGTCTGACTGGATGTAAATTGATAAACCAAAGAAGAAATCAATACATTTTGGGTAATGGTCTGTTTCCTGAAATTCATGTTTTCAAATACCGAGAGTGCTTCTAATCCTTTTGGATCCAGCGAATTCAAAAACTCGGAATCATTCAGTGCCATGGCAATCACGGCATCATCCGACAAAGTTTGGTTAAAATGCATGATTCCCGCGGCGGGATTATACATGAAATAATATTGATTGAAGAAATCACTCATGATGGCATAATCCCCGCTGAAGACTTGGAAATAATTGTCTCTCTGGAGATTGTTGACAAATTCAGTATTCAGTACGCTGATTGTGTGATTTTTAGAATCCTGGAATGAAATATTGTAATCCAGACCGGTAGAATAAGTCATTCTGCCCAATCCAATGTTGTTTTGCAAGGATGCGCCTAATCTTAAATCTGTTTGCTTGTAAAATCTGTTGGGGAATAGATTGTCCGTATTGGCTGGAAAAAGGAGATAGGGGAATTTGAGGGTTGCCTGAAAAGCCAATTCAAACGCATTAAAAAATCCTGATTCTGATGTAAATCGACGGTTCACATTCCCAAAAGTCCCGCGAACACTGGTTTCTAAATCTTCGCCACCCCTGAACAGATTTCTTGCAACGAGTGATACATTGGGCGAAACCCCGAAATTCATGAATTCCGACCATGACAATTCGGCTCCATAGAAAAAATCATATTTCTTTTTGGGCTGAAACACCAAATCCAAGTCCAAATTATTGTCGCCTTCAACATCCAGATTGTCAGGGATATACCCAAAAGCATTCAGCGTGATTCCTTCTCTTTTGGAAAGGTTTCTCCGGGTCTGAACTTCGGAATTGTAGCTGTAATATTCTCCGGATTTAATTACCATGGCATCGGTAAAAAATTGCGGTCGGTATTTCATTTTCGGATTCAGATAATGAAAGTGAAATCCATTGTGAACCGTGTCAAGGTAGATTGCCTGATCATCTTTGCCGTCCGGATAGATATTGATTTTGCCGTAACGGTAACGTTTGAACTTTGTATTCAGCGTGATGGAGTCATTTCTTTGTGGTGGAATGTTCAACGTGATATCTAATGCTTTGGTAGAATAAGTGGTGTCAGCCGTAAATTCAATCGCTTGTCCATCATCATTGAAACGCCAGTATCCTCTGTTTTTCAAATAATTCACAATCCGGTCGCGTTCTGCCACGAAATTATCCATGTCATAGCGATCGCCTTCTTTGATATTTGAATTCCTGCCAAGCCAGGTTTTTCCGTAGAAATTGCTGATGACGGTATCTTTGATGTCATAAGTATATTGATTGATTCGGGATACTTCACCGGGATTGATTTTATAAGTAATTTCTCCTTTTCTGGTTGCACTGTCCAATTTATTTTCCACCATGACTTCTGCATCAAAATAACCTCGATCTGTAAAGAAGATTTCAAGATTTTCGGCGGAAAAACTCGTGTTGGCCGTGTCAATCAAAACCGGCGGTTCTCCTTGATTGAATTTCAGTCTTTTCCACCAAAGATTTCTTCCTTTATAATCTTCCAAACCATGTTTCACCAAAAGACTGTCCAATGATTTTCGGTTTCTTCTGAGTTTGCTCAAATCCTGATATTCCATGAAAACAGTATCAAATTTCTGGGGTACGGAATTATAAATCAGAAGCTGAATCGGCATGCCGAGAAAAGAAGCGTTGGGGCTTTGTTTGACATAATCGGGGATTTTGGATTTGAATGGTTTTTCATTTCCTTCAAATTCAAAATTATTTTTCATCAGTAAATATTCACCTTCGGGAACCTTTTTAGTGGTACTGCAACTAAGATTCAGCAGCAGCAGACCGGCGAATAATACTATCTTTGCATTCAGATACTTCATTTTCAATGCTTACGAACAACGAAATCAAACTGATTAAATCCCTGAGCCAAAAAAAATTTAGGCAAAAATATAACAAGTTTACCGTTGAGGGGATAAAGATGGTAAAAGAAGTTATAAAAAGTCAAATAAAAGTACACAGAATCTACACAACTGAATCTGTATTTGACGGATTTGAGGAAATTACCGACCTAATTTCGGAAAAAGAATTGAGGAAAATCAGCCAGCTCGTTCATCCCAATACAGCCATCGCGCTTTGTGAAATTCCTGAAGAGAAACCCATTCGTTCGGATGGATTCATCCTTGCGTTAGACGATGTGCGCGATCCCGGAAATCTTGGAACCATTATCCGACTGGCGGACTGGTTTGGAACAGAACAATTGATTTGTTCCAAAGAAACCGTTGATTTGTACAATCCGAAGGTGATTCAGGCTACGATGGGTTCTTTTCTACGTGTGTCAATCAATTATGTGGATTTAAAGGTTTTTTTTGATAATTATTCCCATCCGGTTTTAGGTGCTTTTATGCAAGGGGAAAATATTTATCACACTGATTTTCCTGAAAATTCAATTTTGTTGATGGGCAATGAAGCCAACGGTATATCACAAAAACTCTTGCCGTATATCACGCAGAAAATCAGCATTCCCAAATATGGGAGAAACCAACAAACCGAAAGCCTCAATGTGGCAATGGCAACTGGAATTATTATGGGGGAAAGGGTTTCCAGGTATTTTTAAGTTTCAATTTTGGAAACATTAAAGAAAGGTTAAAGTTTTGTTTCCAAACGGGGTTTTGCTGTAATTTTGACCAAACCGAACCGCAGCATAATGAGACTCAGATTTGGGACAGCCTTTTTTGCGATTTTTTTCATCATTTTCGGATGTCAAAAGTCAGAACAATTCCATGCTGAATTTTCAGAAAATACGGTAAATGCACATTCAACCGTTCCGCGTTTTGACTCCATCAACTGGAGTAAAGCATACACTTTTCAGAAGCTGAAAGATTCTGAATTGCGTGAAAAAACAGATTATCTGAAGCATTATTTTCAAAATTCTTGGGTGAAAAACAATGCAAGTGGCGGATTTTTGGTTGCTGTTCATGGGCAGATACTTTTTGAAGGTTACAATGGATTCGCAGATTTTGAAAAGCAAATTTCCATCACACCGGAAACGCCGATTCATCTGGCTTCGATTTCAAAAGTACTCACAGCATTAGCTGTCTTGAAATTGGTGGAATCCAAAAGAATCCGATTAGACGACGAAGTCAGCGAATATTTGATGGGCTTTCCATATCCGGAAGTTACGATTAAAGACTTGCTCAACCACCGCAGCGGATTACCCAATTATCTTCATTTTACAGATGATGCCAATATCTGGGATCAAACTAAGATGCTTGGTAATAAGGATGTTCTGGATATATTGATTCATCATAAACCCGAACCCTCTGGGCTTCCCGGTAAAAGGTTTTCGTACAATAATACCAATTATGTTTTGCTTGCACTTATCGTCGAAAATACTACGGGATTGACCTTTCATGATGCGATGGAGTACATGATTTTCAAGCCTTTGGGAATGAATCATACCTTTGTGTTTGAATATGAAAAAGATTCGGCAAAAGTTTCAAAATCCTACTACAACAATGGTCGAATTTGGGATTTTAATTTTTTAGATAAAACTTACGGTGATAAGAATATTTATTCTACGCCAAGGGATTTGTTCAAATTGGATCAAGCGATGTATTCCGAACAGTTTCTGTCGAAGTCTTTGAAGGAAAAAGCATGGAAGGGATACAGTTACGAAGCCAAAGGATATAAAAATTACGGATTAGGAATTCGTTTGATAGAATGGGATTCCGGCGAAAAGATATTGTATCACAAAGGTTGGTGGCATGGGAATTATACTTCATATACCCGTGATTTTCGGGATGAAGCAGTTATTATTGCACTCGGCAATAAAAAAGACCGAATTGTTTATGAATCCTTTGATTTGATTTCGCTTTTTGGAAATTTCCCAAACAGTGCATTGCCGGAAACTGTCTTGGCTTCAAATTTCTCAAAGGAAAATGCTGAAACTTCAGAAAACACGTCTGAGGAAGAACTTCCCGGCGGTGCCGAAAAAAACATAAGGGCTATTGTAAATAAAAACGAACAACCTCAACGCCAAGAAAGCACATTTTACAGGAAAAAGAGAAAAGAGCGTTGAGTAGAAAATTATTCTGATTCTTCTTTTTGTCCCATCAGCATGAGAAAGGCTTTCAGGAATTCATCAATTTCTCCATCCAAAACGGATTGTACATCACTGGTTTCATAGCCGGTACGTACATCTTTGACCAATTGATAGGGATGTAAAACATAATTCCGGATTTGAGAACCCCATTCGATTTTCATTTTATTGGCTTCAATTTCAGTACGCGCAGCCATTCTTTTTTCGAGTTCAATTTTATAAAGCTCTGATTTCAGCATCTGCATGGCTCTTTCACGGTTGGCCAATTGCGAACGTTCAACCTGACAAACCACGACGATTCCGGTAGGTTTGTGGGTCAGCTGCACTTTGGTTTCCACTTTGTTGACATTCTGTCCACCTGCACCACCGGAGCGTGAAGTCTGCATTTCCACATCGTTGGGATTGATTTCAATTTCAATGCTGTCATCCACCAAAGGATAAACATAGACAGAAACGAAACTCGTATGGCGTTTGGCGTTGCTGTCGAATGGCGAAATTCTGACCAAACGGTGTACGCCGTTTTCTCCTTTCAGATAGCCGAACGCAAACTCTCCGTCAATTTCCATGGTGATGGTTTTGATGCCTGCCACATCACCGGGCTGGTAGTTCAGTTCATGGATTTTATAGCCGTTGTGTTCGGCCCACATCTGATACATACGTGTCAGGATGCCAGCCCAGTCGCAGCTTTCGGTGCCTCCTGCGCCGGCGGTGATTTGAATCACGGCACTCAGATTGTCACCTTCATCAGACAGCATATTTTTGAATTCCAAGTCTTCGACTAATTTCAAAGTCAATTTGTATTGATTTTCCAATTCTTCATCGGAAGCTTCGCCGGCTTGATTGAATTCTTCCAGAATTTCAAGGTCATTCCAAGCGTTTTCAACTCTTTGATAATCCTGTACCCATTTTTTTTTGGAATTCAGGGTTTTCATAAAGGCTTCCGCATCTTTGGAATTGTCCCAAAATCCGGGAGAAGCCGCTTTTTCTTCATCGTTGGCGATTTCAATTTCCTTTTTCTCGATTTCCAGATAGACGTATAAGTCTTTGATTCTCTGACTTAGCTCTTTTGTGGTGTCAGTATTATTCATTTGACAAAGGTAAGGTTTCTCATGAAAAAAAGAATATATCCAAAGTGTAATTGAAATTTCAATGAGGGTTTCAGTTGACAGAAAATTCATAGTCCGCTTTCGGTTAAGATGTAGCATGAAATAATTTTTCGATAACGATGAAATCCTGATTTTTTCATTATTTTTACGACATGAATTTGCGATTGGCTTTAGTGGATGACAATCATTTTCTGATTAAGGTAATTGAGGAGAAATTGTCTTTTTTTGATAATTTGACCTTAAAATTTTCTGCATCCAACGGTAAGGATTTATTGAACAAACTTCAAGATAATCCGCAAATAGATTTGATTCTGATGGACATTGAGATGCCGGTTATGAATGGAGTCGAGGCGACTACCATGGTCAAAAAACTTTATCCGCAAATCAAAATCATCATGCTTACTGTTTTTGATAATGATGAAAATATCTTTAACTCTATTAAAGCCGGTGCGGACGGCTATTTATTGAAAGAATCAGACATGGATTCTCTGCACCGGGGTATCCTTGAAACGATGAACGGTGGTGCGGCCATGAATCCGTCCATAGCGATGAAAGCTTTGAATTTGCTGCGAAATCCCATACAGATAACAACTAAAAATATAAATGAGGAAGAAATCAATCTTTCGAATCGGGAAGTGGAAGTACTCGAACAGCTTAGCAGGGGATTGAGCTATTCCGTCATCGCTGAAAACCTGTTTATTTCGCCCGGAACTGTACGGAAGCACATTGAAAATATTTACAAAAAACTTCAGGTTCATAATAAATTGGAGGCCATCCAAAAGGCGGAAAGAAACAGATTGATTTAATCTTTGTTATTCTTCTTCATTAGAGTTTTTAATGGTTATGGAATCCGTTATTTGCGTGTAAGTACATTTCCGTATAAGTTTAATTTGATATCTATTTCGTATTGAAAGCCGATTAAAAATACGTCAATTGCCGTATTGCCTGCTAAGGCATTTATCCAAATCTTTGCAATATCAATTTAAATTTTAAAACATTTTAGTTATGAAAACAAGGAATTTATTTTATTTGACATTCGCAATGCTTTTTGCAATTGCATCTTTTTCAGTTTCATGTAAAAGTGATGACAATGGTGGCGGTGGAGGCGGTGCTGCTGAAGGAACAATTACTGCGAAAGTGGACGGGACTTCGGTTACTACCATCAGTATGACAACTGCAGCGCAAATCAGCAACGGAACCTTAATGGTAATGGGCAATGATGGAGGGCAGTCCCCCAACAAGGCAATTGTTTTGACCATTTTTGGATTTGACAACGAAGGAACTTATCCAATCGGAGGAGGTGCGAACATTTATAATGTGGCTTCTTACACAGAGACCAATGCGAGCAATCCGACCAATCCACAGGTAACAGTTTGGCAGGCGCCTTATGATGACACGCATGTTGGGGATATTAACATCTCTGAGGTGACCAGTACACACGTTAAAGGAACATTTTCATTTAAAGCAAAATCTGCCGAAGGAAGCATTAAAAATGTGACGGAAGGTGCCTTTAATGTGAAATTGCAATAATTCCAATAACGGAATTGGGTGGGAATTTAATTCCCCCTATTTTAAACCAACCAAATAATATTTCAAATTACATTTCGGTAAAAGGACTCTCGCTGCTAAGAATTTACACATAATTCTGTTTATTAGGTTAGTCGATAGCAGTCAAATAAATGATTATTTTTAGGGCTGCTATTGACTTTTTAAATTTGGTCTTTATGAAAACACTTATTTCCTTCACACTTATACTATTAGGGGCTTTATTATTTTCGCAAAGTACGGAAGTCCAAAAGCTGAATGACGATGCCGTCAATATTTATAGAGAGGATTCCAAAAAAGCACTTTCATTGCTGAAACAAGCAGCAGAAGTTTCATCTGAAGTGGAGGACAAGGAATTGACCAACAGTAGTTACGGAATCGTTTATCGTTTTTTAGGAGAATTTGAAAAAGCAAAAGAATATTCCTTAAAAGCCATCGGCTCCAAAAATCTGAAAATTCAAGCAGCTGCTTATAATAACATCGGTGCGGTCAATCGTTCACAGGGAAAATACGAAGAAGCCATTAAATTTTATATCAATGCCCTTGAAAATTACGAAGCACTCAAAAACGACAAGGATTACGCTACGGTATCCAATAATATTGGCGTAGTTTACAATTCCATCGATTTGTTTGACAAAGCCAAAGAATATCATCAGAGAGCCATCGATACTTTCCAAAAAATTGATTATAAAAAAGGAATGTCAGAGGCTTATAACAACTATGCGATGGCGTTGGTCAATCAAGACAGTTTGGATACGGCTCTGGATTTTTTCGTAAAGTCGCTGAATATGGAAGTGGAATTGAATGATAAGGTGGGCATGTCGGAATCCTTGAATAATATTGGTGGAATTTATTATTACAAAGGCGAGACCGGGAAAGCATTAGACTATTTTAAAGAGGTTTTGGCGTTGGAAAAATCAGAGAATAACCTTGGCGGGGTGGCCTCTACTTACAACAATATCGCTTATGTATTGCTTGAACAAAAGGAAACCAAAGCCGCCAAAGCTTACATAGATTCCGCCTATGATTTTTCGCGTAAAAATAAAATTTCCGAGGATTATCTGACCAGCATTGAAAATTATATCATTTACAACGAACAATTACAAAAATTCCGCGAGGCCAACGAATTTTATAAAACATTAAACCACGCTTCAGACAGCATCCGTCAGGCGAACAATTTGGAAAAGCTTTATGACGTAGAAACCAAATATCAGACTGAAAAGAAAGAAAAAGAGATTTTGATGCAGCGGGCCGATTTGGCAGAGCAACGGCTGAGCCTTGAGAAGAAAACCCGATGGATGTATGTTTTGGGCTTTCTTGCGCTTTTAACCGGACTGACCGGATATCAGATTAACCGGAATCAGAAACTCAAAAATATTCAGTTGAAAAAGGAAAATGAATTCAAAGATACACTGATCAAAATCGAAGCGCAAAACAGAGTACAGGAAGAACGTCTGCGGATTTCCAAAGATTTGCATGACAATATTGGATCACAGCTGACATTTATAATTTCTTCTTTGGACAATATAAAACACCGGATGGACAAGCAATCTCCTGAGATTCAGGAAAAACTGGAAGGAGTCAATCAATTTACGAGAATGACGATTTCGGAGTTGCGGGATACGATTTGGGCCATGAATCGTGAAAATATTTCTTTTGAAGAATTGCAAACCCGGATTGTCAATTTTATAGAAAATGCCAAAGCCGCCGCACCTCACATCGAATTTAATTTGAATATCAGTGAAATAAAGGATGGCGGTCATGATTTTTCGATGCTTCAGGGAATCAGTTTGTTCCGCACAATTCAGGAAGCAATCAACAATGCAATGAAACATTCGGGTGCTTCCCGGTTGAATCTGGATTTCTTCTCAAAAGGAAAAAAACAACAAATCATCATTTCCGATAACGGCAGCGGCATCGAAAAATCCAAAATGGAATTGGGTAACGGGCTTAGCAATATGAAGTCCCGAATCGCTGATTTAGGTGGGGATTTGAAAATTGAATCCGAAGAAGGGAAAGGCACAAGGATTACAATTACTATTTGATTTTATCATGCTGTAAATCAGGGTTGAAATATTATTTTGCTTCAAATAATTTTTCTCCGTTGATGAAAGTAGCCATGATTTTTGTAGCCGGAATTTCACTTTCATCCACTTTCATAATATCCCTGTCCAAAATTGTGAAATCCGCAAATTTTCCCGGCTCTAAACTTCCTTTTTCATTTTCCTCAAAATTAAAAAATGCAGCCCAAATGGTCATTCCTCTTAGGGCATCTTCCCGACTTAGGGCATCTTTCATCTGGAAGCCGTTTTCCGGCCATCCTTTCAAATCTTTTCTGGCAACTGCCGCATAAAAAGTATAAATCGGACTCACATTTTCTACCGGAAAGTCTGTTCCTAAACCGATTTTCCCGGCTTTTTTTAGTAAGGTTTCATAAGCGTAGGCACCTTTCATTCTTTCTGCTCCGATGCGGTCTTCCGCCCAATACATGTCGCTGGTAGCGTGAGTAGGCTGAACGGAGGGAAGGATGTTGTCGGAGAAATAATCAAAGCCTTCCGGTGAAATGATTTGCGCATGTTCCACCCGCCATCTCCGATCTGACTTTCCGGACAGAACATGTTTGTAAGTTCTTAACACTGAAATCGTTGCCGAGTCTCCAATCGCATGACTGTTCATTTGAAAATTGGAGGCGGCTAATTTTTCGGCAATGAATTCTAAACTGTCCGCAGGGGTAATCATGATTCCGAAATGTTCGTGCCGATCAGTGTAGGGCGTTCGCATTGCGGCACCTCTGGAACCCAAGGCACCATCCGTATAAATCTTAAAAGAACGTACATTCAGTCGGTCGGTTTTGTAAATTCCGGTTTTGAGATAATATTTTAAATCCTCTGGTGAATTGGAAACCATGGCGTAAATTCTCAATTTCATTTTTCCTGCTTTTTGTAGTCTGTCAATCATTTCAATCACAGTTCTCGGCAAGCCAGCGTCATCGACGGTTGTCAATCCATTGGCCAATGCGACTTTTTCGGCATCCAACAAGGCGCGAACAGAAATTTCAGATGAAGGTTCGGGCATGGTTTGAGTAACCAATTCCATGGCTTTGTCAATTAAAACGCCGGTGGGTTCTCCATTTTTTAGTACAATTTCACCACCCTGAACTTTTGTTTGAGCATTAATTCCAGCCAATTCCAAAGCTTTGGAATTGACCAATAATGCATGGCCGTCAACTCTCTGTAGTGCAACAGGAGTGTTGGGAAAAGCAGCGTCTAACTGAGTTTTGGTTGGAAATTCTTTGTCAGACCAGTTGTTTTGATCCCAACCGCGTCCTGTAATATAAGGCAACTGATGTTGCTTTTGATAATGAATTACCCGTTCGACGACTTCCTCATAACTTGTAGCACCGATCAAATCCACTTTTTGCAAACCCAGACCCAAACCGTAAAGATGGGCATGGTCGTCAATGAATCCCGGTACGATTGTCTTTCCGCCGGCATCATAAATTTCTTTCGCATTATATTTTGAAGCCAATTCAGAATCGTTGCCTACTTCTATAATTTTGCCGTCTTTTATGACGAACCCTGTTGTTGTGCTAAAGTTTTTATCTACAGTGTAAACCACCGCATTTTTCACCAAAAGATCCACATTTCTGTTTTCAGAACAGGAAAGTGAAATCAGCAATATCAGAATCGGGATTAATTTTTTCATTTTACCTCAATTTATTTTCAAAATTAGGATATTTCAATGTTTCGACGTAGTTAAACTTAAAGGTTTTAAAAAAAATGAATTTGAGAAGTTTTTGATAAAAACATAAATTACATATTGAATTGGTTTAATTTTGAATCTTCAAATTTCAGTGAGAAATGACTTACGAAGAGGCTGTAGAATGGGTGTTGACGAAGCTTCCGATGTTTCAGCAAACGGGGGTCAATGCCTATAAAAAGGATTTGACAAATATTAAAAAACTGATTGAACAAATTGGGGATTTTCATTATCAATTTAAATCCATTCATGTAGCCGGAACCAACGGCAAAGGCAGTACCTGTCATATGTTGGCTTCGGTACTCTGGGAATCTAATTATAAAACCGGATTATTTACTTCGCCGCATTTGAAAGATTTCCGTGAGCGCATTCGGGTTAATGGAAAAATGTGTTCCAAAGATTTTGTTTTGGAATTTGTAGAAAGAAATGCGGAAATTATTGAAAATTTAGAAGTATCTTTTTTTGAAGTTTCCGTAGTGATGGCTTTTGAGTATTTTGCAAAGGAGCAAGTGGATTTTGCAGTTATTGAAACCGGGTTGGGAGGAAGATTAGATTCGACGAATATTATAACGCCGGTCTTGTCGGTAATCACTAATATCGGGCTGGATCATACCCATATTTTAGGGGATAGTCTTGAGAGAATCGCATTTGAAAAAGCCGGTATTATAAAACCTAAAATTCCGGTTATCATCGGAGAAACCACAGTTGAAACAAAGCCTGTATTTGTAGAAAAGGCTAAGGAAATGGGTTCGGAAATTTTTTTTGCGGAAGAGAAAGTTTTTCCGGACTATGCATCGGATTTGACAGGGGTTTATCAAAAGAAGAACCGAAAAACGGTATTGACCGCTTTGGAAGAATTGAATAAGATAGGGGTGGAAATTCCTGATTCGGCAATTGAAGCCGGATTAAAGCATGTGATGAAGAATACAGGGCTTCACGGACGTTGGGAAATATTGCAAAAGGAACCGATGATAGTAGCTGACACTGCACATAATCCGCATGGATTGGCTGAAATTAAAATTCAATTTGCAAATACCACTTTTCAAAAATTGCACCTTGTTTTAGGATTTGTAAATGACAAAGATGTGAAGTCTATACTTGATTTCTTCCCAAAAGATGCATGCTATTATTTTTGTTCACCCAATGTTCCGCGAAGGTTGCCAATTTTTGAATTAAAGAAAATAATTCCGAAAGAATTGAATTCTGCTTACTTTGATACTGTTTTCAAAGCCCTGAATGCAGCAAAAATAAATGCTGCTAAAGAGGATTTAATCTATGTAGGTGGCAGCACCTTTGTGGTAGCAGAGCTGATTTAATCGTTTCAGGAATATTCGTTTTATTTTTTGAACCAGTTTTTGGGTAACAGACGTTTCCATGTAGATTTTTCTCTTTGTCCATATCCGTATCCATAACCTCCATATCCGTATCCATAACCATATCCGTATCCATATCCGTACCCATAACCGTATCCTTTTTTTCTTTCGATGGCATTGAATACGAGCGTCATATTTGGTAGACGGCCGTCTTGATACAAATCTTTTGCAAGTGCTAACATGCGTTTGTCTAAGAAATTGGCACGGACAACGAACAGGAACAAATCAGCTGTACCTGCAATAATCTGTGCGTCGGTCACCAAGCTGATTGGAGCGGTATCGACCACAACATAATCATATTTTTTATCAGCTTCCATCATCAACTCTTCAAATCTACCGTTCATTAAAAGTTCTGACGGGTTCGGAGCAATAGGACCGGAGTGAATGATGTCGATGTCATATTCTTCATGTTCAATTGTTATGTCTTCAATTGTAATGTCTGAATCAGACAAGTAGTTTGTAAGACCAATATGGTCTTTGTATTTTTCATCGTTTAATGCCTCTAGGATTTTGGGGTTCCGAATATCCGCACCAATCAATAATACCTTAAATTTACGGGATGCACCGAGTATAACCGCCAGATTGGTAGCGATAAATGTTTTTCCTTCTCCACTGATGGTTGAAGTTACGAAGATATTTGAAGCCCCTTGTTTCTTATTGGTCAGATAAAAATTCATGTTGGTTCTGAGAATCCTGAGAGACTCGGCCAAAACACTTTGGTCATTTTCTTTAACGATTTTCCGCTTTTTAGAAAAGGGAATATCACCAATAACCGATGCGCCGACAACATCTAAATCCTCCCTAGATTGTACTTTATTATTAAGAAGGAAACGTGTGTAAAGTATTAAGTATGGAATTAAAACACCAAGTGCAAGAGCAGCTAAATATGTTATTCTTCTATTTGGTGATATTGGTGAGTTCCCTCCATACGCATAATCCACAACCTTAATAGGAGAGGGGGTAGCAGCATTACTGATTTCGTTTTCTTCCCTTTTTTGTAATAGAAAAAGATAAAGTGCTTCAACTATCTGTTGATTTCGGGATAGATTTTTGAATTGTTTTTCTTTGGTTGGATATTTGATGATGCCTGTAACGATCTCACCTTGGTTAGATTGAAGATCCCCTAAAGTAATTTGAATCGTCTTTTTATAATTATTTAAACTGTTGTTGAGGTTTAAACGAATGTCATCGATTTGTTTATTGAGATTCTGGACCAATTGACTGGATTCCGGAGCATATTCCAAAATATCCTTTCTCGCTAAAATTAATTCGTTGTATTTATTAGCATTTGTGTTAATTGAACCACTATTTAGGCCAATGTTTACAGGTACTAAATCGCTTTTGTTATTTTGAAGGTATTCCTGCATGGAATTAACCATATTCAGTTGAATGGATTCCTGTAAAACCATGCTTTCATTTTTGGAAGACTCCTGCAAATTTATTCCTCCCTCAGTATTTAAATCAATGACCTGATTTTGTTTTTTAAAAGCTTCAATATCTTCATCGCTCAGATTCAAATCCATTGTTACTTTATCCAAACGATCATTAATGAATTGAGATGTCTTTTCTCCGATTATTCTTTTGTCGGTAACGGCATCTTCGTTATATTGGTTAATTAACTCGTCAACGACAATTCTGGCTCTTTGTGGGATATTGTCTGTCATAGAAACATTGACCACAGATCCCATATCTCTGTTTAAAGGAGAAATGCCCATTCTGGCTCTTTGCTTACTGATGGCGGCTTCAATGGGTGCAATGGTTACAGAAATGCTGTTGTTTTTGAAATCTTGATTTATAGCATTTCTCGGTAAGACAACAATTTCTGTATCATCCAAACGCAACCTTTTTCCAAAATTTGTTTTTAGTTTTCTATCCTTAAATGCAATTTCAATTTCAGAATCATCAATTATCTTCAAATCAAAATTGATGAAATGTGTAATTTCATTTAAAGTAATTACTTTGATAGGGGAAGTATTTTGAAAGATTTCAGTGCTTTTGACCTTTCCTTCCGTGTGATATTGAATGTTTAAGTCTAATTTATTTACTACTTTTCCCATCAATCTCCGAGATTTCATGATTTCTATTTGGTCAAGAAGATCTGAGCGGGAATCTCCCATCCTGAAACTTTTGGGATTAAAAAAAGTAATTTCGGAGCTGCTATTTAATTCTTCTCCTTTTACTAAGACATTAGCACTTACCATGTATTTATTTTCAGTATAACGCAAATAAATAAATGCCACTGAAAGTGATAATATTAATCCAAGTACAAACCAATGTAGGTTCATGATGAATTGTTCCCACAATTCTCGAAATGTAAAAGAACTTTTTAATGCGTCTTCGGAAATCAAATCTTCCTTATTATTTGCAGCCATGGATATTTTTTTTAGCGGGTTATTAAGAGAATTAGAGTAAGCAGAAAACTTGCTATTGAAATTACAAAAGACACATCTCTGATAACAGGGCTTGATAAATTTCTTTTATTCTGATTGGGTTCAACATAAACAATGTCATTCTGTGAGAGATAATATACAGGAGAGTCAAACACTTCATTGGAAGTTAGGTCAATTCTATAATAATTGCGTGTGCCATCTACTTCACGAATCACTAATACATTCTTTCTTTCGCCGTTGATCGTCAAATCTTGAGCCTTTCCCAAAGCCTCCATGATTGTAATCTTTTCATTTTCCAATTGAAATGTCCCTGGGTTATTGACTTCTCCCAAAACTGTGATTCTAAAGTTTAATATATTTATTGCAACTCCCGGGTCAATTATCTCTTCAGTCAACAGCCCTTTCATATATTCAATGGCTTCATTTCGAGACATTCCCCCCAATTTGACTCTTCCTAAAACAGGAAATTCTATATACCCCTCTTTATCTACTAAATATGAAAGACGACGTAAATTAGCATTTCCAGCAGAAGCAGTAGGGGTAGTATTGCTTTCCTGATTGAAAATTCGGGTTGCTGCCTCATCACGGGCATAAACAGTTATAGCCAATAAATCATCCGGCTGAATTGTGGCTTCATACCTTTCCGCCAATTCATTAACAGCTTCAAGATCACCTTGAAAATAAGTAATCTTTTCTCGGGAAACACATGAACTAACTAATAATGCCAGAAAAAAAAGTTGTATTAAGAGTTTTAATTTTATTTTCATTGGTCGATTAAATGGCTGCAAATATATAATAAATCTGTAAAATCAATTATGTTGTTTATCTAAAGTACTGAATACAGAATTTTGCGAAACATACTCTGGAACCAATTCTTTTATCACAGAAACCATTTCCAAATTAATTTTATCCGGATTCTGTGTTAAATCAGGGTTAAGCAATTGTTCTAATCTGTTCTCAAAAGAATCACTGGGGCCACAAACTTTAGCAATCATAATCTTTGGATTATGCGTTTTCAGCATACTTTCGTTGTCAGCAAGTAGTTCTTCGCATATTTTCTCACCGGGTCGCAATCCTACGAATTGAATGTCAATTTCTTCAGGATATTTGAAACCACTTAATCTAATGACCTTTTTGGCAAGGTCAAAAATCTTCATCGGTTTCCCCATATCGAATACATATACTTCACCGCCTTTGCCCATAGCACCGGCATCCAAAACCAATTGGCAAGCTTCCGGGATAGTCATAAAATAACGGGTGACATCAGGGTGGGTTACGGTCAATGGACCGCCTTCTTCAATTTGCCTTTTGAAAAGTGGAATTACAGAGCCGTTCGAACCCAATACATTCCCAAAGCGTGTTACTACAAAATTGGTTTCTGATTTTTTATTTAATTGCGAAACATATAATTCGGCAATTCTCTTTGTTGCACCCATTACATTGGTAGGATTTACCGCCTTGTCGGTGGAAATCATCACAAATTTCTTGGCTCCGTATTTCACGGCGTGATCAGCAATCAATTTAGTGCCTCCAATATTGGTCATTACCGCTTCATAAGGATTGTCTTCCATTAAAGGAACGTGTTTATAAGCCGCGGAATGATAAATTATATCAGGCTTGTAAAAATTGAAAATTTCATCTACCCTTTGTGGATTTCTGATGTTCCCGATTACATATTCACATCTGTCGATGCATTTGGATTTGGTTTCTTGCTGCAAATCATAGAGCGCAGATTCAGCCTGATCCAATAGAATCAATTTTTTGAAAGGATAATCCATCAGCTGTCTGGAAATTTCACTACCGATAGAACCAGCAGCTCCGGTAACTAAAATGACTTTGTCTTTTACTTCCTGAAATACTTCTTCTTTTTCAAGTTTGATAGATTCACGACCCAATAAATCATCGATTTTAACAGGCTTTATTTGCTGAGATGTCAATTTATTATTAATCCATTTGCTGACGGCAGGTACAATTTTCAATTCCACGCCTGATTCCGAAAATTTATCTTCAATCTCATTCAGCCTTTTTGAAGTTATTTTTTGTGCAGAGATAATGATTTCTGAAATATCATGCTTTTTCAGGAATTCATTTGTCACATTCTCTGTGTGATACACTTTTAGTCCGTTGATGGTCTTACCGGATTTAGATTTTTTGTCATCAATAAAGCCAAAAACGGAAACACCAGTTTTATCATCATTTTTTAGAACTCCGTAAGTGATGATTCCAGATGCCCCTGCACCATAAATTAGCACCTTTTTGTTGGGGCGGCTGCCTTTAATATAGCGGTCAAAAATGTTTTTATATAATATCCTTAAGAAAATTAAAACGACTATATTAAAAAGCGTATGAATCAGAATGGTGAATTTCCCAATGACGTAACTTTTATTTTGGAAGTAATTTACGGTCAACCAAAAAACGAATATCATTAAGACAAAATACAGCAGATTTGCCTTGAATACCTTAATTACATCATTGAAACCGGTGTGTCGGATGATTCCTTTATAAGAAGAGGTAAGCAGAAAGGCAATCAATGCTACGATTAATACCTGAGGAACCTGATGAAATATAATTTCCTGAAATTCGAGATCAGCTCTCAATCCGAAAAACCTAAGCAGCAATACTGTCAGGACAAATGTATTGATTGTAACATACAAATCAATAAAAAGCACCACCCATCTTGGAACTTCATTTCTCAGACTTTTCCTTAGCTTAATAGCTAAATACTTGTAGCCGGATGTTTTCAATTTTCTTTGTTTTAAGTATTATTCAATCTTTTAAAAGATAGTATGAAGTAATGAAACTTCTTCTTCCATTCCCACAATTTATCAATGGTAATGGTGTTAATTTCCCGCGCAAAGGTAAGGATAGAAATTAACATAAATATGTTAATTTATGGTTTCAGACAAGAATGCAACCGCAATTAATGTTAGAAAACAGCGGATTTCACGAAATGTATTGGCAACTAATGTGTTAAAATTGTTAAATTAAATTGAATTTTAATGTAAGCAAATCCTTCAATAGGATGTGTTATTATTTTTTGAAAGAATGGCTTCTAAATGATCAATGCAGTTTCGCATTTGAAAGTGTGCATCAAAAAACATTCTACCTCTTTTCCCAATTTCAATGATTTCTTCCCGGGGCATTTCGGCCATTCTGATGATTAAGTCAGCTAATGTCGAACCATTGCCAGCTGGAACGGTAAAACCACATTTCGCTTCTTCTATTAATTTCGCGCCATCCCCGTTGATCATACCTATAATGGCTTTTGAGGCACTCATATAGGCTTGAATTCTGGCTGGTGCTGTCAGATTAAAAATCGGACTGTCTTTTAGACTGACGAGCATAACATCTGCTTTGGAAAAAAATGTGGACATGGCTTCAATCGGGAATCTTCCTACACAAATTACGTTTTCTTCCAATTGATGTTTGGCGATGAAATCATGTATATAAAATAATTTTCTACCATCACCGACAATGATGAATTTGATGTTTCCGTGATTTTTCAATTTCAAAGCAGCCTCCATGATTGCTTCTATATCCTGTGCTTCTCCAACATTTCCTGCAAACATTACTTTAAACCCTTTCGGAAGTTCAGGAATAGCATAATTCTGGTTTCCATTGGCCAAAACATCTTCGGCCCAATTGGGAAAATAGATGATTTTATCCGCAAAATCTCCTTTTTCAAGAATGGATTCTTTAAAACCCTTGGATGAAATCAGTATTTTTTCGGATTCCCGGTAAAATTTTTTAACTACTTTGTTGAAGGAGTTCATCACATATTGATTCTTGATATTCCCGGCATATTCAAGGGATTCAGGCCATAAATCTAATAGCCAGAAATAAATTGGAATATTTTGTTTTCTTTTGAAAATCAATGCAGGATAAAACTGTATGACCGGAGAAGACCCATGTACGAAAACCGCATCAAATTTTAATTTATTGCTTAGAAAAACAGACTTCAAACTGGCGAAAAGTGTCCAACTCAAATAATTCAATGCCATATTCACTGCTTTGCCTTTGCCTCGAGGAATCAGCAGGGTTCGGATTAT
Source organism: Weeksellaceae bacterium (assembly GCA_041656055.1). GTDB lineage: Bacteria > Bacteroidota > Bacteroidia > Flavobacteriales > Weeksellaceae > Moheibacter. Next base: position 87,661 of record JBBAEI010000004.1, on the reverse strand, counting down.
TGTAACGCCGTCAATATTCTGTTTTCTGTTTTTTAAGAAACCATAACCTTTGTAAATTTTTCCTTCCGGATAATTGGGAATACCCGTCAATACAGTCACTTCGTGTCCGCGTCTTTGCAATTCAAAAGCAACGTCATTGCTTCTGAAAGTTTCAGGATAAAAAAACTGACTGACGACCAATATGCGCATGGGTGTTAATTCTCTTTAAACCAAACAGTTCTATTGATATAATCAGTGTAACTCAAAATAATTCTGACCATTTTTTCACTGACATTCGGCATGGCATAATCCGCTACCAACCTGAAATTTCGGGCTTTACCTGTTTGTTGATTTGTCAATTGTATTAATCCCTGAGAGATTCTTTGAGGATTTAATCCGGTCATCATTACTACGGCTTCTTCCATGGCTTCCGGTCTTTCATGGGCTTCCCGGATATTGAGTGCCCTGAAATTCAAAATTGAACTTTCTTCAGAAATCGTTCCGCTGTCTGATAAAACAGCAAAAGCATTCATCTGTAAATGATTGTAATCGCTGAAACCCAATGGTTTCATCAACCTGATATTTTCATGTAATTTCACATTTTTCTCATCTGCCATTTTTCGGGTTCGCGGATGTGTAGATACGATGACCGGAAAATTAAATTTTTCTGCAATCCAATTGAGGCTCTCAATCAGATTTCCAAAGTTTTTTTCCGATTGAATGTTTTCCTCCCGATGTGCTGAAACCAAGAAATATTTATCTTTTTCTAAGTTTAATTCAGACAAAACTTTTGATAGTTCAATTTTGGGGAGATAATGTGTTAATACTTCATACATCGGACTTCCCGTTTTGATAATTCTGTCAGCCGGCAAGCCTTCATTGAGCAAGTATTCTCTGGCAATATCGCTATAAGTCAGATTGATGTCGGAGATGTGGTCAACGATTTTTCGGTTGGTTTCTTCAGGAACCCGTTGGTCAAAACAGCGGTTGCCGGCTTCCATGTGGAATACGGGAATTTTTCTTTTTTTGGCAGCTATGGCACAAAGACAAGAATTGGTATCTCCCAAAACGAGAAAGGCATCCGGTTTGGTTTTTTCTAAAACAGAATCAATTTTTATCAAAATATTTCCGGCGGTTTCAATCGCATTCTTTCCGGCTGCTTCCAGAAAATAATCCGGTTTTCGGATTTCCATATCCTCAAAGAAAATCTGATTCAATTCGTAGTCATAATTTTGGCCGGTATGCACAAGAATATGCTCGATTGCATCGGAAGCATCCAATGCGACTATCGTTCTGGACAATCGGATGATTTCAGGCCGTGTTCCCACAACGGTCATAACTTTCAGTTTCTCTGTCCGATTGTCTGATTGATTTTCTTTGTTCATTTTAACTGAATTAAGTTTTTATAAAATTAATTTTTTACCGAAAACTAAACTTCTTCAAAATAGGTGTCAGGGTCATCCGGATTAAAAGGTTCATTGATCCAAAAGAGGGTGTATAAATCTTCTTCTCCGACGTTTTTGATGTTGTGCGTGTACCAGACAGGCATATCTACATAAGCAGGCTGATTTCCAACCAATTCATAATTCAGCACCTCGGCTGTTCCTATTTTTCTTAATTGAATCAAAGCTTTGCCTTTTATCACTGCAAATCGCTCAATTTTTCGGGTATGATAATGATTTCCGCGGGTAATCCCAGGAACGGTTGTGGAAAAAGAACATTGTCCGCCAATGCCCAAACGGATAATTTCAACAAATACACCGCGCGGGTCTTCATTCTTTTTTAACAGAACCGGAAAATGATTTTTCATGTCAATATAGGCGCGAAAAGTGTTGAACAGATTATGTTCAAATGAATTGTTCAGTTCCGGGATTTCACCATTTTCAAAATATATCGTTTTGAATTTTTTCAAAAGTTCAAGAATTTCGGAAACTTTTTTTTCGGAAGTTGGTATTACAAACAATTCAGGATTGCTTTTTTCTGAACGTATCTGATTGATGATTATTTTCACAAGATCTTGAATATAAATCAGTTTCACATTTCCGTCATTGACGATTTCCGGAGTTTGTCCGTGGGTGAGCTGATAGCAGAAAGTGGCGACAAAGGAATTATAAAAGGGTTTTCCAAAACAACCGAAAACATTGGGAATAATCAATCCGGTCAATTTTCCGGAATTTTTTTCAGCCCAGTTTTGCAATAAAATTCTTCCTTCTTTTTTAGATTTCCCATAATGGTTGTTTTTTTCCTCTTGTGTAGAGGAAGAAATCAGCACATGGGCTTTGGAATTTGTTCTTTCTAAGGATTCAATCAACTGCTGAACAAGTTGAATGTTGGTTTGATAAATTATTTCCTGACTTTCATGTCGGTTCATGGCGGCCAGATGTACAATCACATCACATTTACCGACAAATTCATCCAACAATCCCGGGTTTTCAAAATAATTCTTTTGGAATTCAATTCTTTCAAATTCTTCCGGATACAAGCCTAATGTATTGTATAAATGCTGTCCGATAAAACCGTTTTGACCGGTGATTCCGATTTTTTTCATAGGTTGAAATTAAAACCTTTGTTTTTCAGGATTTATAAGATGTTTTTGGTTTCTCTTAATTCGGCTTGGATTTCCGGTAAACTCAGCAACAAATCTTTAATCTCATCCAAGCTTAAGAGTTGGGTATTTTGAGAGTTGAATTCCTCAATATTTGAAGTGTCCTTCGTGCCTTCATTGCTGTATTTGTTGTAATTCAAATCCCGGATATCAGCCGGAATTCGATAATAATCCCCCAAATCTACGGCATGTATCATTTCTTCTCTTGTGACTAAAGTTTCTGTTAATTTTTCTCCATGGCGGGTGCCGATGATTTTAATTTTCGGCGTAATTTCAAAAACCTCTCCCAAAGCTTGGGCAATCACCGGCAGTTCTGCTGCGGGAGCTTTCCAAATGAACAAATCACCATTTTGTCCGTTTTTGAAGGCATAAAGCACCAGATTTACAGCATCATCGATGGACATCATGAAACGGGTCATTTTCGGATCTGTGATGGTGATTTCTTTGCCGGATTTCAACTGCTCAATCCAAAGCGGAATTACAGAACCGCGGCTTGCCATCACATTGCCATACCGGGTGCAACTGATTGTGGTTTTATAGTTTTCATCCATGGAACGGGCTTTCGCAATCGCTACTTTTTCCATCATGGCTTTGCTGATTCCCATGACGCTGATGGGATAAGCAGCTTTGTCCGTACTGATAATCACGACGTTTTTCACGCCATGTTGAATCGCAGAATTCAATACATTTTCCGTACCGATGATATTTGTTTTCACGGCCTGCATCGGAAAGAATTCACAGGAGGGAATTTGCTTCAATGCGGCAGCATGAAAAACGTAATCGATTCCCTGCATGGCATCATCAACGGAATACCTGTCCCGAACGTCTCCGATATAAAATTTCACCCTGGAATCCTGAATTCTTTGCCGCAAATCATCCTGTTTTTTTTCATCTCTGGAGAAAATTCTGATTTCTTTAAAATCGCCTAATTCTAAAAACCGATTGAGTACAGCTGTCCCGAAAGAGCCTGTACCACCGGTGATTAAGATTTTTTTATTTTGAAAATTAGTCATTATGTATTTAAGTTTAAATTGTTATCCAAGTCTTTTCAAGTTGTAACCAAATCTTTGAAATCGAGTAATGTTGATTAACTCTTTCTTTGGCTTTTTCCGCATAAGATAAGGAAAATTCTTTGTTATTTAAAACTTGATTTAGGGCATTTGTCAGTTGTTTTACATCGCCTGGCTCCACACAAATTCCGAATTTTTCGCCTTTTGAATCTTCGAGCAATTCCGGAATTCCTCCAACATTTGTTGCTACAATCGGACAACCGCACGCCATGCTTTCGATGATAACATTGGGGAATCCCTCAGTATAAGACGGTAGGACAAAAACTGCGGCCGATAACATTTCCCGGATGACGACTTCAAAATCTTTTTCTCCTTTGATGATTAACCATTTATCATGCTCATCACCGGCTGTGGTTTTTAATTTTGATTCAATTTCATCCGAAATTTTTCCTATAACCACCAACTCTATGTCGGGTAATTCTTTACAGGCTTCAACCAAATCGTAGATGCCTTTTGAAGGTAAAACATGTGCTGCAAAAAGTATTTTTCTTTCTTTTCTTTGAATATTTTGATGACACAAAATGATTTCATTTATTATTGGAGAAAGTGGATTTGGTAAAAGTTGCACATGATTATACCCCGCTCTTTCAAGTGTTTCTAAAGATAATTTATCCAAGACAATCACAATGTCGGTTTTTTTTAAAACCCTTTTCAGTAGCTTGAATTCCCAGTTTTTCTTTTCGAATAATTCCGGAATCCGTCCAAAATGAAAATGAATAATGGATTTAGCACCGTGTTTGCGTGCATAATTAAGCATGATTAAATCTTTCAAAAGCCCGAATGAAGCACTTGACACGAGGTGTATAACCTGAAATTTATTTTTGCTAAGCGTTGATTTAAAATCTCGTATGATTTTCAAATAATCATTGACACCAGTCCATATTCTTTTAAAAATCGAGATTTGTGGAGTTTTCGTTTTTCTTCTTTCTAAATCAAATAGTTTGAGTTGAATTTTCTTTTCCGTTAGTTCCGCATAGTGGTTGAGAATATGATTTGTCCAGCGGGAAATCCCACCGATATTGTGTTTGGCAGAAGGCGCACAGAGCAAAACTTTTTTCATGTTATTTCCAACATTTAAATTTATGGTAAACCAAAACCTTAATTACCCCTAATAAAACAACTTAACTTCCTTTCAGAGAAAATGGTTGCAAAAGGAATTTTGCCAATTGATTTTTCAATTTCATGCGAATTATATTTGTTTTCCTGAATTGAAAATCGGATTGCTGAAAAAGCAATTCATTCTTATCTCCAATCAGTTCTATATATTTAGGATATAGTTCTTCTTTCAAAAATTGATATAACTGTATATCGTTTCTGTTTTTGGATTTTATCGATTCAATTTCTATTTCGCTTAATCCTTGCAGGGTATAAGTCTGCTTGTTTCTTGTTAGGCTGTTCTTTTTTTTATATCGAATGTCAAAATCATCACCCAATTGTGTTTTCATGATCATGAGCCCCTCATCAAATTTCTCCACCAATCCGGCAAAGCTCATTTTTTCAGTTAAGATGGATTTTGCTTTTTCAAAATCTGCGGTTCCCGCAATCTTTTTGGTTTGTAAATCAGAAAATTGTTCATTGTTTAAAAAAGTTTCAAAAGTCCAATTTTCTTTCATCACTTCGATTTGGTAATTCAGTTGCGATAAATATCTTTTGACCGGCTCTCTGAAGAAGGCAAACATATAAATTTCTTTACCGGGAAGCACGGCCTGATAATCAAAGTGTGGACTAACCGTATGTCCGCCTATGCCTTGAATCGGACTAAAAAGATTCAAAAGTCTTTGCATAGTTTTTTCGTTAAATGGTCGATGATTACCATATCGAGGATTGGAATCCAATGCGAAGTAATAAGGCAGATTTTCATTGAGAATATAGTGCATAGTAGTCCCTGCATTCTTCTCAATGTGGCAATAAATCATAAATGGAAATTTAGGTTTCATGTAGCCAAATATAAGGACGTTCTAATTTTCTATGCAGCTTATCCATTGGTCTGCAATTCTCTTAGCATCAAACAACTCTATGGCTTTTTGTTTGGAATTTTTTCCCATTCCAATCAATTGATTTTCATTGAGATTTAATGCGGAAACGATGGCTTGCTTGATGGATTCCGGCTGATCCCAATCACAGAGAAAACCATTGCTTTCATCAATCAGTTTACTGTAATCCGAAACACGCGTCATGATAATCGGTTTTTCAATCATCATGGCTTCGCAAATTACGTTGGGTAATCCTTCTAATTTGCTGAAAAGTGCCACAATATCAGCTTGTTTCATTTTTTCGGCGATTTTTGTGACAGGTTCTTCAAAAGTAATAATTCCGGATAAATTGTTAGTCTGAATATAATCCAACACTTCCTCATAGGCTTTTGTTTTGCCCAAACTGACTTTCTTCTTGCCATACCATTCGATTTTCAGTTTGTTTTTATCTGCTGTTTCTAATAGCGCAACTGCTTTTGCAAGTCCTAAAGCATTTTTCAAATATTGATGGGATGCGGCCACTATAATTTTTAGTTTTCCATCTTTCAACGGCTGGTATGTGGAATTGATTTCCGTTTGTATAACCGGGTTGTAAATCACTTTTAGTTTATCAGAATATTTTGGGAAATATTTTTTCCAAAGGCTTTCTCCATTGTAGGAATTGCAGACCAAAGCATCTGCATATTTGTAAAAATGCGCATAAATTTTCCCTTTGGCAGACTGGAAAAACCATTCCATGGAACTTCGTTCACTTGTGATGACTTTCCATTTTTTACCGCCGATTGCTGCTAAACAATTCAACAGATTGGGTGTGTCCATGAAAGAAATCACAGCGTCGAAATTATTTTTTCTGATAAAATTTCTAATTTTCAGAATCCGTGAGAGGATGCTGCTGGAATTGATGTTGTAAACGGGGATATTTTCTTTTAGCAATTCGTTTTTGAAAAAATCACCTGTTTTTTCGGCATACAGTAAAAATGAAACTTCCATTTGCCGATTTTTGAACAGTTTGGTAAGTGTGACCATTTGGCGTTGTGCACCGCCTGAACTCAGATTGTCAATTAAGAAGAGGATTTTCATTTTTCAAAAGCGGCGACCAAGTCATCCATTATCCAATTTACTATGTCGGCTTTACCTTCATGCCAGTTAAGGTCTTTGTCCCAATACCCCTGATTCTCATCATGTCCGCGGGTCGGAAATCCGTAGCTCATTTCCACAAGCAAAGGATTGCGGTTCGCATCAAATATAAAATCCAGGTTGAGAGATTGTGCCTTTATTTTATCATTTAATTCAAAAGCCATTTTAACCAATCTGACGTCAAATAATTCTTTTTCAAAATGCATAATTCCACTTCCGGATGCTCTGAAATCACCGTCTCTGTTCATTCTTTTAGCGGCTGCCGCCCGATTTCCATACACTGTAATCCGATAATCACATTCATTTCCGGGGATGAAATCCTGAAAATAAACGTAACCTTTTTCCTTGCATTGTTTTCGGGAATATTCCGTGGAAATGAACAATCGTCCGAAACCTTTCAGCAAACCCGTGAAACTGCCCTTTCCATGTCGGAACTTATTGTATCGGTCTTTGAAATATCCCCACGTATTAAATTGAGAAAAGCCTTTTGAAAAGGCTTTGTTGACTAATCGAATAGCTTCATTTTTTGATTTTACAAGTCTGACATTCAGGCTTCCGGCACCGCTTTTTAATTTAAATACTTTTGGAAATTCTGTTGTGTTGACCCAATCGATTGCTTCCTTTTTGTTATAAAAAACATAAGTTGGTACCAATGGAGCCCCGATGGCTTCTAACAAATATTTTTGTCCGATTTTGTCGTCAAAATGCCAGTTTGTATGAAAATCGGGATAGACTGTTTTTCCGGCATGTTCGATGGCAAAAAGAATTTTTTTAGCCACGAGTACATCTTCAAATTTAGTATGGTGATAATGCCACATCAGCACATCACAATCATTCAATTGTTCTACGATATCCGAGTCAAAACAATTGACAAGTTTGAATGGAATTTTCTTTTCCCGGCAATAAGTAATCCATCTGTCTGAAAAGCTTCCTTTAACAGGATGTATGGCTATTTTCATTTTTGACTGTGTTTTATTCCTGTCTAAAAACTCTTTAAATAAAAGTCAATTCAGCTTGTTTTTACTATGGTATTTTTCCAATGTTGAAATTGCTATTTCACGGTGTGCTTCACATCTGATTCTGCTGAGCTGTGCAGATAATATCTTTTTGTTTAAGAATCTGATATTTAATTTGTTGATGATTAATTGCAGGTATTTGTTTTTAATAAAAAAAAGCGGAGACCATATTTTTGAAACCTCTTTTTTTCGTTTGTCTACAAATTTTTCCCAAGCCTCTTCTAACTTTAAGTCGTTGGAAATAATTTTGTTAAGCTCTATTATTCGATTGTTGATATTTTCTTTTTCAGCATCGTTAGCCAATTCAAAGAAATGATTCTTTTTATCTAAAATCACAGGAATGCTTTGATGTTCAATGTTGCCCTTGTTAATCTCTAATTGTAGTATCAAACCTTGGTACCAGTTTTCATTTTCTTGTTTTTTTGTCGGAAACAGAAAATTCCCAAGGCTATAGTAAATAGGGATGTCTTTATGGATTTCAAAGCCACTAATGCAATGGGTGTGATGTGCTATGACGATGTCAGCTCCTTGCTCCGCATAGAAGCGGTATCTTTTTCTGGTTTCCGGGCTGGGTAATTCATAGTTTTCATGTCCGCCGTGAACGATAACTAAGGTTATATCCGCATTTTTTGCAGCTTCTGCGATTTGTTCAGCATTGGTTATCAAGTCCATGGGATTGGTTCCAGCCTGATTTTTTTTAGCACTGTTCCATTCATTTTCCGCAAAATTAATGATTGCAATTTTTCCTGCTTTGGTTTCTATGAATAAGGTTTTTGAGGCTTCTTCCAGATTCATTCCGGCACCAGTATGTCTTATTTTGTTTTTATTTAAGAAATCCAAAGTATCAGCAATTCCTTTTTCTCCATAATCCCTCATGTGATTATTGGCCAAAACAGCAATATCAATTTTCAGTGCATCTAATGTTTTTTCAATTGCATTTTTATCTCCTTTCAAATGAGGTCCTGTTTTGTGAATTCCGTTATTACTTTCAGTTACAGGAGATTCCAGATTGACGATATTCAAATCAGAATCAGAGAACAGTTTTTTTATTTGATCTCCAATTTGTAAATCTGCGTCAAATGGCACTGCAATTGCCAAGTCTCCGGTAACTAATATTTTCATCCTTGCTGATGTCGGTTTTTTCAGTTTGTGTTATTATACGATCATCCCCGCTGCTACGGTAATATTTGTGGAATCATCTACTAATATGAGGCTACCGGTAATTCTGTTTCTTCTATAATTATCCGCCAAAAGAGGCTGCGTGGTTCTCAAAGTCACTCTGGCAATGTCATTGGCTTTGATTTCTTTATCCGCTGTATTTCTCTCCAAAGTATTGATGTTCATTTTGTAAATTACATCTTTGATGATGGCTTTTTGCTCATTGTTGGCATGCATGATGGTGTATCTTGTTCTTGGCAATGGATTTTCATTACCCAACCAACAAAGCATCACATCAAATTCCTGAACGGGTGTGGGTTGATTTCCACTTCGAACAATCATGTTACCCCGGCTGACGTCAATATCATCTTCTAAATTAATGCTGACTGACATCGGAGAAAAGGCTTCTTCCAATTCGCCGTCATATGTAACAATGGATTTGATTTTGGATGTAAATCCGGAGGGCAGAATGGTCACATGATCTCCTTTTCTGAAAATCCCACTTGCTATTCGCCCTGCATATCCTCTATAATCGATGAAGCCTTCTCTTTGTGGGCGAATTACAGTTTGCACTGCAAATCTTGCGTCAATCTTATTGTTGTCATTTCCGATGTGAACCGTTTCCAAGGTATGCAGTAAAGTAGCTCCATTGTACCATTCCATGTTGTCTGACCTTTTTACCACATTGTCGCCTTCTAATGCGCTAATGGGAATAAAGGAAATATCACTGATGTCGAGTTTGCTGCTCACCATTTCGTATTGTCGGACGATATTGTCAAAAACATCTTCGGAATAATCCACCAAATCCATTTTATTGACACAAACAATCAAATGCGGAATCTGGAGCAAAGAAGCGATATAGGAGTGCCTTTTTGTTTGTTCCACAACTCCGTTTCTGGCATCGACGAGAATGATGGCTACGTTGGCTGTGGAAGCTCCGGTTACCATGTTTCGCGTATATTCAATATGCCCGGGTGTATCAGCAATGATGAATTTTCTTTTGGGGGTGGTAAAGTAGCGATAAGCGACATCGATGGTAATTCCCTGTTCTCTTTCATCGCGCAAACCATCTGTGAACATAGCCAGATCAATGTGATCGTGACCTTTTCTTTTACTGGAATTTTCAATGGATTCGAGTTGATCCTCGAAAATGGATTTGGAATCGTAAAGCAATCTTCCAATCAAGGTGCTTTTCCCGTCATCCACACTTCCTGCGGTCGTAAATCTTAATAATTGATTGTTATTTATTTCCATCATTTTCTTTCTTTTTTTGTCACTTCATGCTTCATTAAAAATAACCTTGTTTTTTTCTATCTTCCATGGCGGTTTCAGACCTTTTGTCATCTGCGCGGTTACCTCTTTCCGTTTGGCGCATGGCTGCGACTTCTGCAACGATTTTTTCCAATGTATCTGCATCGGATTCTATGCCCCCAGTGATGGTGATGTCTCCCAGTGTTCTGAAACGAATTTTCTTTGTAACGATTTCTTCGCCTTCTTCAAGATTGAGAAATTCCGAATTGGGAATCCAGGAATTGTTTCTCCAAACTACTTCTCGTTCATGTGCAAAATACAAGGATGGAAGCTGAATGTTTTCTTTGATTATATAATTCCAAACATCCATTTCCGTCCAATTGCTGATAGGGAAAGCTCTGAAATGTTCGCCCATTAAGTATTTTCCATTGAGGATATTCCAAAGTTCAGGTCGCTGATTTTTCGGATCCCATTGTCCGAAATCATCGCGGTGAGAAAAGAATCTTTCCTTCGCACGCGCTTTTTCTTCATCCCTGCGACCACCTCCGATAGCACAATCTATCTGATGATTTTCAATTGCATCTAACAATGGCGTAATCTGTAATGAATTTCGACTTGCATTTTTTCCTTTTTCTTCTCTGACCCTTCCTTTTTCAATGGCTTCCTGCACAGATGCCACAATCAACCGCAATTCCATGTCTTCTACCAAACGATCACGAAATTCAATGGTTTCGGGGAAATTATGCCCGGTATCTACATGCATCAGCGCAAATGGAACCCGTGCCGGATAGAATGCTTTTTTGGCCAAATGCGCAACTACGGTGGAATCTTTCCCGCCGGAAAACAGTATGACAGGATTCTGAAACTGCGCATAAACCTCTCTGATAATATAAATAGCTTCAGATTCTAATTCATCTAAATAATTGATGTAGTATTTGTTCATTTTAATTTTTGTTTAATCCGATTTTCTTTCCCTTTTTTTAATGTAAAATACTTTTTTCTAACTTGCTCCATATCAACTCAGCAGCTTCTTTGGCGGATTGTTTTTCCGTATTAATCGTTACATCCGGATTTTCAGGAGCTTCATACGGAGCTGAAATGCCGGTAAAGTTAAGTATTTCTCCGCTTCTTGCTTTTTTGTACAAGCCTTTGGCGTCTCTTTGCTCACAGATTTCTATGGGTGTATTGATGAAAACTTCAAAGAAATCTTCTTCTCCAATAATTTCTCTGAGCATTTGTCGGTCTTTTTTCATCGGACTGATAAAAGCCGCAATGACCACAACACCGGCGTCTATAAATAATTTGACGATTTCACCTATTCTTCTGAGATTTTCTGTACGGTCTTCTTCTGTAAAGGTTAATTCCTTGTTGATACCTCGGCGGATATTGTCGCCGTCCAATGTATAAGTCCTGATGTTTTTTTTGAATAACAATTCCTCCAGCCCATTGGCAACAGTAGATTTTCCGGAACCAGAAAGGCCGGTAATCCATATTACTTTAGAATTGTGACCGGATTTTAGATTTCTGTCTTTTCTACTAATGTTGAATTTCTGATTGAACAAACTACTCATTTTCTTCTATTCTTGCTTTTGCGCTTCTTCGTTAGGATTACGTTTTTTGTTTTTTCCTCTGAATTTTTCCAAACCAAAATCAACTTTGTACCAAACTTCTTCGTGAATATAATACAAAATCATTTTAGTAATGACCTCCGCCACGCTGATTTTAAATCCGGAAAATGGGCTGCCCGTAATAATCCACGCCAATAAAAAGGTATCTACTGAACCAACAATTCGCCAAGTGACGGTTTTGAATAAGTGTCTTTTGCGTGCATTTTTGAACCGAATTTTAAACCAAACCCTTTCGTGTATATAATACAGAATGGTTTTGGTGGTTAGTTCAAGTCCTCCAATCTTTAGTCCAGCCAATCCACTTCCTGTGATGAGCCATGCCAAAACAATGGTGTCTAAGGTACCAACTATTCTCCATGTGATGGCTTTGGCGATATGTCTCTTCCGGGAGTTACTCACCTTCAACCACGAAAAAGGGATTCAGCAAATCGGGTTTGTTGTAATGCAACTCCTGACCGGTTTCATAGTCATATACTTTGCATCCGGCGAATTTAGCAACAGCATGTGCCGCCGCAGTATCCCATTCCATGGTCGGAGCCAGTCTTGGATAGACATGTGTACTGCCTTCGGCGATTAGACAAAGTTTGATGGAACTCCCTTTGCTGACCAATTCAATTTTACCGTATATTTTTTCTTTTTGATGAATGAATTCTTCAGTAGCTGGAGAAGGATGTGAGCGGGAAGCGACTATTTTGTAAACAGTAGAATTGCATTTGCCGTTTAATTTTTTGGAACTTTGAATCAAGGTTTCTAATTCTTCAACAAGATTCTTGTTTATTTGAGTTTTGAAGCTTCCGATTTGTTCATTTGCAAAGTACAAAATTTGCTGAACTGGTAAATAAACGACTCCCATAATCGGGAAACCCTTTTCAATCAAAGCGATATTGACAGTAAACTCACCATTTTTCTTGATAAATTCTTTGGTGCCGTCCAGCGGATCCACCAACCAGCATAATTCCCATTTCTTTCTTTCTTCAAAGGGCAATTGTTTGTTTTCTTCACTGATGATAGGAATTCCGAAAGGCAACAAAAAATCCATGATTTCTTGGTTGGACTTTTGGTCAGCAGCAGTCAGGGGAGAGGCATCCTCCTTGAAATCAACTTTGAAATCTCCAGCATAAACCTCCATAATCCTTTTTCCGGCACTTATGGCGGCATTGATCGCGGGTAATAACAGATTATTGTTTTTCACTTAGTCAGTAAGAAATTAAATCATTAAAACTTAGGTCAATCAGTTTCCGGGACAAATTACCTCGAAATAATCAACCAAAAAATTTCAGAATAGTATCGGTTACCCGTTGTTTCTCTTCATCTACAAGGTTGGAACCACTTGGCAGGCATAGACCACGGTTGAACAAATCTTCAGATACGCCATTGGTATATCGGGGTGCATCCTTGAAGACCGGTTGTAAATGCATGGGTTTCCACAAGGGGCGGCTTTCAATGTTATTATACTGCAATGCCAAACGTAGTTTTTCGCGCAATTCATAAGAAGTGGTCAAAACAGTAGAAAGCCAGCGGTTGGAATAAACCGATTCGGGCTCAGCCACGAAACTTAGTTCGGGAATGCCGGATAGTTTTTGTTGATAAAATTCAAAATTCGCTCTTCTCGCATTGATATGCGTTGTCAAAACTTCCATTTGACCTCTTCCAATTCCGGCTACGATATTGGACATACGGTAATTGTATCCGATTTCACTGTGCTGATAATGCGGCGCATTGTCCCGTGCCTGCGTGGAGAGAAAAACCGTTTTTTCCTTGTCAGCATCCGATTTTACGACCAAGGCTCCTCCGCCGGAAGTTGTGATAATTTTATTGCCGTTGAATGACAAGCAAGAATATTTGGCCAAAGTACCGCATTTAAGTTCGTGGTATTCACTGCCTAAGGCTTCAGCTGCATCTTCTATTATCGGAATTTCATATTTTTCGGAAATTGCTTTGATTTCATTGTGTTTATAAGGCATTCCGTATAAATGAACAGCTATAATAGCTTTGGGTTTTTTACCATTTTTGATGCGTTCTTGAATGGCTAATTCCAAAAGTTCCGGATCCATGTTCCATGTTTCGTTTTCACTGTCCACAAAAATCGGAACTGCGCCTTGGTATGCGATGGGATTGGCGGAAGCCGAAAACGTCAGGGATTGACAAATGACTTCGTCATCACGTTGCACACCTGCCAAAATCAGTGCGAGATGCAATGCGGCCGTACCTGCGCTTAAGGCGGCAACCTTAGCTTGATTGCCGAGATATTGCGCTAAGTCTTTTTCAAATTCATCCACATTGGCACCCAACGGAGCAACCCAATTGGAGTCGAAAGCTTCCTGAATGTATTTCATTTCTCCACCTCCCATATGAGGGGAAGAGAGCCAGATTTTATTGTTCATTGTTTTTGTTTATTAGTGTTATTAAAATGTTTTCGATAATAAGAATTCTTAATTATGAGAGCTTTAGGCTTTTCATGTTGGTCGTTTTCACTAATAGATTATTCAATTTCTGAAGAGATTGTAAGTCATTAATTTACAAACAACACTTTTTGTATTTTTTACCACTTCCACAAAAACAAGGGTCATTGCGTCCGGGTACTTTTGGTTTGATATAAGGCGTATTAGAAACATTAGAAAGCGGTTTTACATATCCAACATCTTCGCCGTCATCATATTCATCTTCTTCATTATCTGCTTGATTGTTTTGGAATATTGCATAAATTTCTTGTAAAGAAGTATAATGATAGTTTCTATGATTAAATATTGTATTGTATCTCAATTCGTTGCTTATCTCATCCCAATCTCCACAAATCGTTTCATCTACATACTCTTTTGCAAATAATGTTTTAATTTCATTTTCGAGTTCAACCCCACAAAAATCAAGTACATCACATATTGCTGAACCAATAAAAGCGTCATCTATACCGGCATCTGTTTCCGCATTGATATAAAAATCAAACACATCTTTAAATCCGTTTACTACCTCTGGCCGTCTATCAGGATTGAACACTGCAAATTGAGCCATAGCTTGAGTTGCTGGAGTTTTAGCAAAAGTGTAAATTTTAGGTTGCTTTACAAAATTTAAAAGCTCCTCAAACCTATTTTCTCCCAAGACATAGAGAACTTCCCATAAATATTCCGTTAGGATAAAACCAAGAAATAATTCTAAATACTCTTCACTCTGAGACAAAACTTCCAATACAACAGGCAGGCTATCTTCTGCAACAAGTTCTCTGAACAAGAGCAAACTGTGCATAACAAAATTTCCGTTCTTATCACTTGTAATCGCTTCTTCAAAATAAGAATATCGTTCGATACTGTCTTTCAATACTTTTTCTAAATCAGCAATGAGCGATTGTCTTGGCAAAGCCAATAATTCTTCTATTTGCTCATGGGTCAAATAGGATTGTTCATATAGCCATTGTATTTGTTGGTGATGAAATTCAGGAGCTTCAGTTTTGTGGGTAGTAGGTTGCTCAATGGAAGTCCTTACTGATTCTCTTCTGTTGAATAATGGAGGTTTATCAAACATTGCACCTATAATCTGCATCTCAAAGTGGTCAATCGAATCAGAATCAGGGGCGATTTCCTTTAAACCATTCAATCTTAATAATGCTTGCTTAAAATCATTTTTCTTTAAATAGTATTGGATGGCTATTCCTAAAACAGCGGTAATTTCTGAAATGTGGAATTCATTTCGCTCGGGATATATTTGTTTGATTTCTATGGCTTCTCCCAATATTTCGGTTACTTTTCCTAATTCCTCTTTTTGCAAATATTCCTGAGCCATATTGATTTTTGCAAAAAGATAATCAGGGTGTCGGGCTATAATTTGACGATTATACGCAAACGATTTATCCATTTCGCCTCGTTTAGCATACCAAACGGACAGGTAATTTTTGAACTGTGGTATATCAGGATATTCTGCAATGGCTTTTTCGATACGTTTTTTGCCGTCTTTAGCTCCTAAATTAGCGATTTTGTGCATTTTCAGCATCAAATCTTTGACTTTTTTAGTCATTCTTTCATCATACATCGGTTCGTACGAAATGCTGTATCCGTCTTTAGTTTCAGTATTCATTTGTGGGTTGTTTTCTTTAATATATTGGTCCAAAATACCATATTCTACACTATCAGAGTGTAAAATTCAATTTTAATCATAAACTTTGGAAAAGTTAAATATTTATTCCACGCCAAATTCTTTCCAAGGAATCACTTTGCCTGCGGTTCGATTTTGTCGGTCATTTCCGCCGTAAACCAACGCTTTGTTCAGATCTTTCCAACCCGAAAGTTGCTGAAATTTTTCCATTCCTTCAAACATATCGGGCATCACGGTCATGGAGGCTTTGAACTCCACAATACGGAAACCTTTGTCGTTTTCGATTAAAAAATCCACTTCATTGCCCGAAGAATCCCTCCAAAACCAAAGGTCGTCCACCACGTTTTTGTGCGACATCTGTTTGATGTATTCGGCTATCATCATATTTTCAAACAGACTTCCTTTCAGAGCATGGGTTTGCAGTTGTTTTCCGTCTGTTATTTTCAACAAATGGCACAACAATCCCGAATCATAAAAATACAATTTCGGGGTTTTGACGATGCGTTTACTAAAATTTTTGTAGTACGGATACAACTGATACACGATATAACTATTTTCCAAAGCCGATAACCACGCTTTTGCCGTAGGCTGCGTAATACCACATTCGTTTGCCAACGCATTCAGATTGAGCAATTGCCCGGCTCGGGTCGCACACAAAGCCAGGAAATTCTGAAACAAACGCATATTCCGGATGTTGATTAATTCGGTTACGTCTCGTTGAATGTAAGTCTGCACATAGTTCGTATAAAATGTTTTTGACGGAATATTTCGGTCGTAAATAGCAGGATAAAACCCTTTGACCAAGTTGTATAAAAAATCATCTTCATTGAGCCAACCGGCTGATTTCATTTCGTTGTGATCAAAAGGAAACAACTTAAAAATCGCCACCCTGCCTGCCAAACTTTGGGTAATACTCTGCATCAAATGGAAATTCTGCGAACCCGACAAGATGAACTGCCCCATCATTCCGGAATCATCTACAATAGATTGTATGTACGAAAACAAATGCGGTACTCTTTGTGCTTCATCAAAAATCACAAACTTATCAAACGCTGCCAAAAAACCATTCGGGTCTTTTTCGGCATACGAACGCATATCGGGATTTTCGAGATTGACATAACGATAATCGGGAAATTCGGTTTTGAGCATTGTTGTTTTGCCTGATTGCCGAGGTCCGGTAACAGCAACAACCGGATATTTACCTAACAAATCCTGGATAGGGAATTTTATATTTCTGGATAATGACATAGCGCATTGAAATTCAATGCAAATGTACAATTAATTTTGAAATTACAAAGAATAAATTTTGAAATAACAAGAGTCTAATTTTGAAATAACAGAGAATGAATTTTGAAATTGCAAAGGGTGAATTTTAAAATATTTTTACAGTCTAAAACTTTGGAAAAGTTAGTTAGTAATGTATTATATTGTTTTTAGTATAACCGTAACCACTCCATTTCAATACATCAATCCAAAATGCCATAACGGAATCGTATTCAGATAGCCTCTTTCGATATCGGCTTTGACTACAAATCCTTTTTCGGCACTTTTTATTTGTTTCAGTCCTTTGTTTTTTCCTCCTACTTCAAATTCTATATGCTCAATTTTAAAATCTGCCAATGATGATGAAACCACTTGATGTTTGACGCTTAACTGGTTCAGAAAAAAAGTTTCTCTGATATTTCCTGTGTTTTGGTTTTCCTTGGCTAAATTATACACCAAATTAGTATTGTCTAAATAGACTTTTTCTACCTTACCTAAACCCCGGATTCCTCCCGTTTCATTTCTCAGCTGTGCCACCATTCCTGCTTCTTCCATATAAAGGAGATAGTCGGCTATGTTGTTTCGGCTGATGTTGAGCATTTCGGCAATTTTACTCATATTGGGCTTAAACGGAACACTTTCAGCTACAATGGCTAACAACTGTTTTAGCTTTCTGCCTGTTGATACATTCATATCCGCATACGTCGGAATATCGCTTTCCAAGGTCTGGTTGACCACCTGTTGTAATCTCAAATCAAAGTCGCCTTCTATAGAAAAAGGATAATAACCTCTTTTCAGATATTCATCAAACAAAGGTAACGGATGCGGAATTTGTGGCAAATCAACCTGATGATTCAGAATTTCTTCTAAACTGAATTTCGAGACTTCTGTCTGATGGAAAAGCTTCAAATATTCTCGAAACGACAATCCCTGCATGGTATAAACCACTGCTCTGCGACTTAAATCGGAAGTACCTTTTTTGATGTCAAGTACCGAAGAACCTGTAAAAACCACTTTCAGATCTTTGTGATAATCGTAAATCAGTTTCAATTCTTTCGACCAATCGGAGTATTTGTGTATTTCGTCTATAAACAAATATTTTCCTCCTGATTTCACAAAAGAATCTGCTAAATCGGTCAGGCGATTTTTGGCAAAATAAAAATCCTCGGCTGTTACATATAAGGTTTGATGAATATTGAGATTATTTTTGATGTATTGTAAAACCAAAGTCGTTTTCCCTACTCCACGAGGTCCAACAAGCCCAACCAATCTGTTTTGCCAATTAATCCGATGATACGAATAGCGGATAAATGCCGTATCTACCTCGGAAATCAACTGATTGGAATATTCAAATAAAGCTTCCATTTGCATTTTGTTTGTGCAAATATATGATGTTTTGCACCATCAAAGTGCGTTTTATATAAATATTTGCACTATTGGAGTGCAAAAATCATTTATTATACTTTATAATTCTCCCCGGATTTCCTACAACTACCGAAAAGTCAGGAATGTCTCTAATAATAACAGCTCCTGCTCCAATAATACACCATTTTCCGATTTTTATTCTTGCAAATCAATGAATTCCACTCTTACTCCAATCTTTTTATTTCCATCCATATAAAAAGCCATTTCATTCAGATTATTGGTTGTCAATGCTCTTAATTTATTTAGAAAATCTTTGGCAATAATGGTTTCATCTAAATCAAATTCTCTCACACTCTGTAAATCTGATTTTTTATAAGAAGTTCCTTGGTGGTTTTGTTCAATTCTTTTTGGATTCAATGAAACTAAATTATTGAAAGCCTCTTTGAATACTTCAAATTCCAGTTTTAAAACTTTTTGGTAGAGCGAATTGGCTGTGTCATAACTTTCTATCTTAATGCTTTTTTGGTGAATTATATCTCCTTCATCCAGTTTTTCGCTCATAAAGTGTAAAGTTGCACCATAAAGAGTTTGGTCGATTATAGCCCAAGAAGGAGTATTCCACCCTTTGTTATAAGGCAGATAAGCTGGGTGAAGATTTAAGAATCCTATTTTAGGAATTTCTAAAACTTCTTTGGGAATTATGTATGGGAAGTGAACACCAATGATATAATCCAATTCAAGGTCTTTTAATTTTTGTATTGATTCTGGTTTTTTAAAATCATTTCCTTCAAAAATAAAATCCGGGGTTAACTTTGAGATTTTTTTAAGATTATTGGAGTGAGAAGCATTTTTTCCATTAGAAACAAATAAAGCCACAGGCTTAAATCCATTGGCAATGATGAATTCTAAAATATCACAGCTTAGCTGTCGGTCTCCGGCGAATGCGTATCTCATTTTAATTTTTTTATAAATTCGTTCGGATAAGCTATACCTTTTTCTAGTCTTTCAAACACAAAAACCTCATTCAATTCTACATGAAGCATTTCATTTTCAAATTGATTGAACCAATCTTCCAAATGAAATATATAATTAAAAACATCTTGTAATTCTTCTTCATTACAAGTTTGCGAATATTCAACCAGATTTTTGTAAACCTCTTGATTTGCAGAGAAAATTCTCAGTGCTTGAAAATACAGTTTGTCTGACTTATAATGCTCATAAGCCAATTCACTTCTTAGGATTGCTCGTTTTAAATTTTCTTTAATTATCATTTCCTGTAAAATAAGTAGTTGTAGCTTGCCCTTCCTGTGAAATCCCCTCTCTGACAAATACTTTTTTAATCGTTAAAAATAAGATTTTTATATCTAACCACAAACTAATATTATCCACATACCAAACATCATATTCAAATTTTTGTTGCCAAGAAATGGCATTACGTCCGTTGATTTGCGCCCAGCCTGTAATCCCAGGACGCACTTCGTGTCGTCTTTTTTGAGTTTCATTATAGAGTGGTAAATATTGCACCAACAATGGTCTGGGGCCTATCAAACTCATATCGCCTTTCAGAACATTGATGAGTTGAGGGATTTCGTCTAATGATGTTTTTCGCACAAAACTTCCTATTTTCGTAAGTCTTTCTGCATCAGATAGTAAGTTTCCGTTTTCGTCTTTCTTGTCATTCATGGTTTTGAATTTGACAATTTTGAAAATCCGTTCTCCTTTACCAGGACGAGATTGAAAAAAGAAAGGTTTCCCTTGATTGGCAAAAAATAAGGCTATCGTTACTACAATAAATAGTGGACTTAATACTATCAATCCTATCAACGAAGCGAAAAAATCTATTATTCTTTTAAAGAAGTTTTTGTACATAATCATTAGAGATTAGAGGTTAGGGGTTAGAGATTCGTTCCTAGTCCCTAATCCTTAGTTTCCAGTTTCTAGTCCTTAGTTCCTATTATCTATTTCCAATGGTTAGTCAAAAAACTTTTTAAATCTATAGCAGCAATGTCTTCAATGGTATTATAAAACTTTCTCTTGGTTAGAGGTTAGAATTCACAATCTTCAATCCTTAAATTACCTGATGGTCTTCTCTATGATTTTTTAAAACCATTAACGACCTCTTCCAAAGAGATTTTAAGTTCTTTCGCCAAATCTTTGTATTGAAGATGATTCAATAAATAGTTTTTACCATTTTCTCCCATTTGTTTCAAATCTTCTTTGGGCATTTCGCTGAGTTGGATTACGGCTTTAAGCATGGCTTTTTTGTTTTCTGCTGGAATCACCAATCCACATTTTGCTTTTTCAATTAAATGATCATAGCCACTAAACGAAAGGAGTATGGGTTTTGCAGCCAGCATATAATCAATCCATTTATTGGGGCTGATTCCGAATCGGTAGATGGGTTGGTCTAACCAAGTGTTGATCAATACATCCATTTCCTCCAAAATAGGTTGTAAGTCTTGTTTTGGGACGGCATCATGAAAAATCACATTGCTCAGTCCTCCGTATTGATTTTTGTAAAACTCTTTGAGAGATCCATCACCTATAAGTGCAAATTTAATATGCGGATGGCTTTGTTCAATTTCTTTTGCCGATTCAAAAATAGTATCCAAAGCATTTGCTTTTCCGATGGTACCCGCATAACCAATAATGAATTCGTTGGATTTACGAATAAAAAATTCATCTTTTTGATTTTTAGAAGTATCAAGAAAATCCAAATCAACGCCCATGGGCAACCATTTGAAGTGGAAATCCCGCTTTAAAACATTTCTAAAGTGTTCATCGGCATTAGGGAGCGTACTCATCAATAAATCGGCATTTTTATAACCCCATTTTTCTATCCAGCCAAAAAGTCTTACCACCGGATGCTTTTTTGAGTAGCCTCCTACTTCCACCAAGGTAAGTGGGTAAATATCACGAACCTCCAACACCAAGGGGACTTTTAGCCATCTTTTCAAGAAAATACCCGTCACAAAGGTCAAAATCGATAGAGAAGATACGATAATGACATCGGGTTTGAAAGCCCGAATTTTATTTCGATAACGCCATAGATTCCATTCAAAAAGTAACCAACTGTAAATCCTTTTCGGATTAAACCCTAAGCTAATCTCAGGGCCATTGAGTACAGTCGTAGAAAGGTTATTTTCTTTCTTTTCAATGGCCAAGCCTTTAAAAGCAGGAATTTGAATCAAAGAAGAACGAGAACCAATTGACAATACTTGGTCTTTTTCATTGTTCTTTGCTAAATATTTGGACAAAAAATATTGGCGAGTACCTGCTTTGTATTCCGGAAAACCAGTGTACTTGCTTATATAAACAATATTCATTGTTATCGCCTATAACTTAAATGGATGTATGCTCAATGGATGTTTGCAAAAAGGATGGTATTCTCCTTTTAATCCGATTGGTTTTTGATTTCGAATGGTGGACACGATTTCAATGCTTTGACGTGCTTCTTGGAGTCCGAATCCATTTCCACCCAATATGTTTTTATAACTTTCGGTATGCAATTCAGTGAATCCATCGCTAAATTCAATTTCTTGCCCGTCCATTTCAATCTTTCTGTATGTTCTTTTTCCTTGACTCAGAGCTTCTTCCGGAAGCGTATCGGCATTGATGCTTAAAAAGTATCTTACCCTTGCTCTTTCAAAACGCAAAAATCCGGCAGCTCTATCATGTTCGTATAGGTGAACGATATTTTCCTCGATGGGTCCAAAAATCCAAGAAAGCATATCGTAAAAGTGAACACCAATATTGGTGGCTATTCCTCCGGACTTATCATTTTGTCCTTTCCAAGAAGCATAATACCAAGTACCTCTCGAAGTAATATAAGTCAAGTCTATATCATATATTTTATCTTTTGGACCGTTTTCGATTTGCTTTTTCCAATCAATGATGCTTTGGTGTAAACGCAGTTGTAGAATATTGTAAACCTTTTTACCGGTTTCTTCTTCCATTTTTTCTAAAGCGTCTATATTCCAAGGATTGAGTACCAAAGGTTTTTCACATATTACATTGGCATCTGCTCGGAGTCCAAAACGAATATGGGCATCGTGCAAATAGTTGGGCGTACAAACCGATAAATAATCCAATTTTTTATCTGTATGTTTAATCTTTTCTACATAACGATCAAATCTTTCGTATTCCGTATAAAATGAGCAATTCGGAAAATGCGCATCCATGATACCGACGGTATCCGATTTATCCATAGCGACAACCAAATCGTTTCCCGTGTCTTTAATGGCTTTCAAATGTCTGGGAGCAATGTATCCGGCAACGCCAATAATTCCAAAGTTTTTCATGTAATTGATAATTATAGATTTTTTTTATTGGTGGCAAATTTAGGAATTAGAAAACTTCATAAGTATTTTTCTCTCATTATTTATTTTAGGATCTGTTTAAATTTATATTGTAAAAATGTTTATAGGCTCTTAATTCCCTTGCATTTTATTCAATTCATTTACGGCTTGTCCAAAAGTGATGAATTCCAATCCTCTGTTTTTAAACTCTTCTATCAACCAGTGATACCATTTAAAGGTTGTAGGAAACAACTTTTCATCGAAGTAGGGGTCATGGAGGTTGACCACAAAATAAGGAATTTCTTTTTCCTGCGCATCATCCAATCGCAATAGTGCAGCATTTTTCCATGTTTCAAGATTCATATTCGATTGTGAATTGGGTACCAAACTGGCATCCATCAGCGACATAGGGATTTCCCACATACCATTGATTTGAAACGGATGGAGTATTCCTTGTATGGTTGAGTCAAATAGGTAGCCTTGTTGAGAAAGCATTTCCAATGTATATCCATTCATTCTTAGATAGTGATTTCGAATTCCGAAACTTTGTAATCCACTAATTCGATGGAAGGTCTGGAATTCTTTTTCGATTCGGGCTTTATCAGCATAAGCAATGCCATGTACTCCCACCTCGAATCCTTTTTCGGAAATTTTCTTTATCCAAGGAGCTGCCTCCGAAGGTTTATAAATTAGGCCAAGGGCATGATCCATTCCGAAAAAAAAGCAAGCAGTGGTATTGTTTTTATCATGAAAATCCAATAATTCGGGGATTCTGTGAATTCGTCCGAATATTTTTAAACGGTTTTTGAAAACATTAAAATCAATCTGCTTTTTAGCAAATGCCAGACTATGCCGTATCAGATGCTTTTGAGCTGATAAATCCCTGAAGTAATGTTGACTCCAATATAAATGATCGACATCGTGGGAGAGAATGATTTTCATACATTTAAAATTTTAACCCTATTGTAATTTTTTATAAATATCCATTAAATGCTTAGGGTAATTTTCTGCATTGAATTTTTCATGAGCTGTCTGTACGGCTTTTAGGATAAGAGGGTGGTAATTTTCAAAGTTTAGAATAACTTTTTCCAAGGTGTTTTTCCATTCTTCCGTATTTCCGGGTTCTAAAATCAGACCGCTCCCCTGATGTTCAATTACTTCTGGAACTCCTCCTACTTTACTGGCAATGAGTAAGCAAGCGGAGGCAATGGCTTCCATTCCCACATTGGGAAGACCTTCGGACAAGCTGGGTAAAAGTACCCCATCTGCTTTTTGCATTTGAGTAGGAATCTCTTGAGGCTTGAGTACCCCTAAGATTTGAACCCTTTCGGGATGTTTAAGTTGTTGACGCCATTCTTTAATATTATCGGAAGCACTTTCAGGACCGCCTATGTTGAAAACCACTTGGAGTTTATCTTTCTTGTCTAAAATTTCTATAACTTCTTTTAAGGTTTCTCCTCCTTTTAAGTTGGAACCCATGCCAGAGCCTTTACGATTGGCAAAGCCTCCCAAAAAAAGCAAATGGATTGGGGATGGATTTCTTGGCTTTCCTTGGGCTTGAAATTTCGATAAATCAGTTCCTCTGTACGCAACTTCCGCTTTTAAATGAGGATAATTTTTAAGGAGTACTTCTTTTAGAGAACGACTGTTGCAAACCACCATTTGGGTGTTTTTCGTCCAATTCTTAAGTCCGAAATACTTTTCTTTTTTGGGTAAATAGACTAACAAATCACTTCCTATGGCTTGAGCCACATGTTTTTTCTTGCATTTTTTTGACAAATGAGCCGCTATGGGTGCCGCTCCCAATCCGATGGAATGAAATACATCGTATGTTTTTAATTCCTTTTTCAGTAAAAATTCGGAAAACTTCATCCAGAGTCGATCAAAGAAAGCCGTACCCAATGAGCCTCCCATTGGTAGGAAAGGTAATGAAACGGCTACCGTATTGACGCCTTCATACACATAGCGTTGCAGCATGGGGCGACCGGGTTTCCAAAAACGATAATGGTAAACGGTGATTTCGGCATAATTTTGAAGTCCCTTGGCAGCTCTTAAATTGAAGATACTTTTGGAGGGATTGTCTGGAGAAGGATAACCACCAGTTAAAATCGCAACCTTCATCTCATTCTAAATTTTCCACTTACTAATTTAAAACCAGCATTCATTCGATTCAAGAAGCTGTTTTGATAGGATTCAAATTTATCTGCATAGATTTTAAACTGTTCAATTCCAGATAAACTATAAAGGTGACGTAATTGACAAATGTGCAAATTGTGGTACATGGCACTGGCTATATAGTGTGGGGTAGGGGATTCGTCCCACCAATAATGAGACCATTTACCCGTATCGAATAAAGGCAAAGCCTTTTGTAAACTTTCTATTCCTTTTTCCCAAAGTTCTTTGGCTTCTTGTAGTTCCGGTAGAACTTGATAGATATCGTACAATCCCATCAAGGCATAATTCATCCCATTGAGAATGTGTTTGTAGGGAAGAGTAGTGTTTTCCTCATACCAAATGGTATCTACTTCTTTAAAGTATCCTTTTACTCCTCTTTCTGCTACAAAGACCTCGAAAGGGTGTATGATTTTTTTTGCAAATTCGATTAAATCCTTATCCGGCCTAACCTCATAGGCTCTTGCTATTACAGCAAGGGCTTCGCCTTGGCTCATGGCACAAGTACGACCGCCCATGGTGAAGATTACTCCACCGTAATCAGCAATTTCATGATTGTTTTTTAAATAATCCACTACCAAGAAGAGAGGTTTTAGGAATTTCTTATCAGCTGTTTCTAAATATTCTTGCCAATTTGCCAAAGCATAGGAACAAAGGGTGGTGTAATTGTAAACGGTCTCTCCTTTTTTGTTTTTGCGAATGGGATAGCCCTTTTCATCAAAAAGATCGTAATGATTGTCGTACAAACGGTCTTTAAAACTCATATTGAAGTAGGCACCCAATCGAGTAGCAACCGCATATTTTGGTTGCTCAATCCGTCTCCAGTACTGCTTTTTATTAAAGTAAAGTAAGAGTTTATATAAATTGTGGTTCATTTGATTTTAATCGTTTAAGATTTTATGGTAAAAATCAATGGTATTTTTTAAATCGATATGATAACCAAAGTCTTTGAATATTGCTTTTCTACCATTTTCTCCCATTTTTTTGGCTTCCTCTGGATTTCTTAGAAGGTATTCAAAAGCTTGAGCCATTTCTTCCGGTTTGTCTGAGCTAACGATGACACCGCATTGGGCTTTTTCTACGATTTTTCTCAATTCAGGGAAGTCGGATACCACTATGGGAATACCGCTGAACATATATTCATACACCCGATTGGGGAGAGTAACTTGGTTGTTTGCATTGTTTTCATAAAAAACACAACCACATAAAGCTTTTGCTGTTCGTTTGAAATTCTCATCCCATGGCAACATATCTTCCAATTGCAAGTAGTTATCTGTACCGTCTTTTTGGGCTTGCGCCATAAGTTCTTCTCTGATACCAGGCAAATAACGACCGGCGAACATCATTTGAAAGTTGAGTTCTTTGGGAAGGTGTTTCATGCTTTGTACGGTTTGTAAAACCAAGCGGGCATGAGAATTGGCTCCAGAAGTATAAATGGTGGGGGTATTGAAAGCTTGAACACTTTCTATGTCAATGTGGGATAATCGATTTACATCCACGGCATTTCGGATGACTACTCCCGGTTTTTTGACTTCTTTAAACAAGACTTTCATGCTTTCTGTGGTGGTAGCATAGCCGTCCATACGGTTGATTTTATTGAGTTGGTATTTATGAAACCAATCTTCTAAAAATGCAGGCAAGCCCCATTGTTTGAAACGTGCTTTAAAATTTTCGTGCATATCGTAAACAATTTTTGCATTTGGACGTTTCTTTTTGATTTTTAGTATGTGTGGCAACAAATCCGGGTCATGGAAATGATAAATATCGGCATTTACCTCAATGGCCTTGTCCACTGCTTCTTTGGACGAAAACCAACGTCTCTTCCAGCCAGTTCTTTTTTTAAGCCAATGAAAGTGAACTCCTTCATTTTTTGGAAGTTCATCAGGAAGTGTTATTACTAAATGCACCTCCAATCCTTCACGTTTTAATCCTAAACAAGCCCTTTGATAAATTCGATCATCGGGTCTATGCATACTGCTTAGATGGCATACTTTTATTTTATTTAAATTCATTTTTTGTTGATTATTTGAAGAGTATATTTTACTAAGAACTTTAATGCTTGTGAAAAAGAAATCGGATTGTACACGTCTTTTCTAAAAATATACGGAATGTATTTCAATCGTAATTTTGCTATTTGTATGGGGACGATTGCGGTGTACATCCAATAGCGGTACGAGGTATTCGGTTTTATGGCATCTTTCCCGATATATCGAGCTACGAGAAGATGTCCGCTGAGTTGTTCTATCAAGCCGTGTTGCATCCAGAACCGAGGATTGATTTCTATGAGTTTATACTGACTTCCTTTCCTTTCTTTGACGAATTCTGCTTCAAAAGGTCCTTTGTAATCCAATACTTTCATGATTTCCAGAACTTGTTTTTCCAAATCAGAATCCAATTCCATACATCCAACTACGTCGCCATTTCCTCGCTTGGGAGGATGTTGTAGTATTTTTCGGGTTTGAAAAAACGAATGAAAGCCCTCCTCATACCAGCCGGATACCGACACATTGTCTTTCGTTTTGGTACTTAGTAATTCTTGAATTTCAATGTCTTCTAATTTTAATTCAAGCTTTTGCGCAAGAGCAATATAATCATTTAGTTCCTTTTGATTGTGGATGACTTTTTTGGGTAAGCTTACTTTTTGTGTTCCCAAGAAAGTGCTGATGGGTTTGGCGAATATAGGATAATCTATCTTTTCTTTATCTGAAATATCATAAGAATGCGGCACCTTAACTTGGGTTTGTTCTTTGATTAGATTTAAAAACTTTCTTTTGTTAAGGATAAGTTCGGGATTTTTATTTCCAATATGGAAGAAAACTTTTTGCTTGAGAAGTCGTTCGCGATTCTCCCATAAAATGGAATGGAACTTTTCATGGGTTAAAAACAAGAATTTATTGGCATCCGCATCCAAGTTGTTCAAATAGCTTAAAAGCTTGGTATCATCTGTAATCCCATCAATTACCTTTAGTTCAGGAAAAATTTTTCCCGCCATATTCCTCCCGGAGGTGTTGAATAAAATAATTTCCCCTTCAACTTTTAAGGCTTTTAAGGCTTGATAAATGGAAATTCCGTTGACATAATCGGCAGCTATAAGGTAGATGTTTTGAGACATTGTAAAAGGGTTGTTGATTTTAAAATAAATTTAAGTATTGCAAATTATTGTTTCAAAGTACTTAAAAAATAGTTTATTCTTGCCGCTGCACTATGTCCAGGTACAAAATCCCCTTCCTCAAAAACCCATTGATTATTTTTTCTTATAAAACGGCCGGGTTTTCCATCTACCCGCATCAGCTCTTTGGTGCTTTGTCCAAAAACAGTGTGTAGCTCATTTACATAGTATTTCCCTTGTCCGTCTACAAATATGTCGGCATTCATACTTCTAAAGTTTCCTTTTTCGGTGATTTCATACAGCAAATCTAATAAATCATTTGGAGGTCTTTCCCAACCTTTTAATAAAGAGCCGGAATGTTTTTGGCTGTTTTCTGCCATTAATTTTTGATGTCCAAAAAAGCTATCTCCAATTCGCACCATCCGCCATTCCAATATGTTTTCCAAGAACTCTTGTATGAATATATAACCTCTGGAATCTGCATAGGGACTGAACCCTTCTGACTTTAACCCATGAGCAAAGCTTTTTTGCACCAATCTTTTATATTCGGATTCGGTTTTCACTATGTAAACCCCTTTGCCAGAAGCACCTAAATTGGTCTTAATCACCAAAGGCAAAGCGTGGTGGTTAAGGTGTTCCAAAGCTTCATTTTTATTGAAGTAAATATAAGTTGGAGCTGTGGGGAAACCGTTTGCGTGCAACCAATCGTATCCGCGGATTTTATTTTCATAAATCCATACGGCTTCATAATCAGGAAAGATGGGGATTTTTAATACATTTTCAATGTGCTTTAAACGGCTGTCGTAAGCCATTTTCAAGGAATCATTGGTTCCATTGGGCCAGATTAATAAACCATCGTAATTTTCCTTTTGAATGGCTTCCCACCAATCGTTGGCATGAATGTTAATCGTGTCAAATGAGATTTCCAAATCCAAACAAGCCTGTACAAAATGTTGATGGTATTGATAAGGCTCATAAACGATTCCCAATAAATATTGTGAATCTTTGAATCGTTTGCTTTTAATATCGCTAACCGGGTTGGCTTTTATTCTTTTAAGAATGTCACGCTCGCTTAAATCGATGCGATTTCTAATAAATTTATATAATTTTGATTTCAAAGAATTCTTTTTCATTGTAGCATAATTTTGTTGAGCCTTTGCGCTTCCATCAGCAAATAAGCCAGGTTAGTGACTACATTTTTTTGTGCATAATGGCTAAAGCAATAGTCCACATTTATATCTGGAAAATGTGCTTTTAAAAATGACAATGCTTGTTTTTCGGTTTCACTTAGTGGTAAATCATCGGCTTTCTTAATCACTTTTTTCAGTCGCTCAGTTCTAAATTTTAAGGGCATTGATTTTACAAGACTTTCTTTGATTTTTAATTTCAAAGGAATTTTCATAAAGTTATGTCCGTAATTGCTATTGATGGCAGCCAATTTTGGATTTAGCTTTTGAATCATTTTCATTTGAAAAGAAGAATCTCCTCCTGCAATTGAATAAGATTGGTAGGCTATTTTCAGGAGTTTTGCATCCAAAAAAGGTGCAATGTAACGTGTAATTTTGTTGTGTGCTGAGAGTATGGAAGCTTCGCAATCGGCTTGACGAATTTCGCTGTAATATCTTTGAATGTGCCAACGCGACCAATTTTTTTCTACCGAAAGCCTATTTCGAATTTTATCGTGTATTTTTCCCAAAAGCTGTTTTTTTTGCTCCGTATTAAAAACAAAATCGGCACTGCTGTAGAGTTCTAAAGCGGTAAACCAATCTTGAAAGGAGTAGGAGCGGTTGGCTATATTGTAATAATTTCTATAAACTTCTCCACCCTTTCCATTGAGACCAATGACTTGTTCTTTCAAATGAAACAGGTTATACTCCTTTGTTCCTGTAATGGAAAAAGCACCGGAATTATTTGCTGTCCGTCCGTCGTAATAATAAATTAAATCTTTGAACAGCTTTTCGGCTTCCTTTGGATTCAATGTATCCGCTTTGGGAGTTTCTTTGATGTGTAATTTCTGCCCAATGCTTTCAGTAAGTTTTTGGGCAATTACTTTTTCATTGCTGTGTATGCCTTTTGTGTGGTGTGTAAAAAGGTATGGGTTGGGATAGTTTTGTAATAATCCCATAAGCATTCGGGAATCAAAACCACCTGATATTCCCAAACTAATGCTTTTTCCTTCAGCCAAATTAAAAACTCTATTGTAGTATTTCTTTATTTCAGAAATCTGATAATCGGCACTTTGAGTTCCTTTTTGGTAAACGGTTTCTGGATTTGGGTGTTTGATTAGAAATGGAAGTTGAAATGCTTCGTAAGTACTGTCTTTTATGGTTTCTACCAAGGTATCTGGGGCGCAAATATAGCCTTTGGCAATTTTTTCATAGACTGCCCATTGGTTCAATTGCAAAGTTTGGGGTTGAGAAAACCACAACCCAAGAAAGGATGTAGAAAAGCGTGTTTTTTCCGCATTGGAAAATAAACGAATGGCTCCCAAAGCGTCATTCAACAAATGAAATTTTTGGTCATGGTAAATCAACAGAACATAATGACCGTACATTTCTTCATTTGACAATTTATCTTGAGCGAAGTCCGACAAAACAAACTTTAGGCTGTCTGAAAAAGAAAAATCTTTATAAAAAAACGTTCCCACTGCATAAATCCAAGACGAATTCTCTTCAAAATAATAGGCTTCATCCTTTAGTGTTTCGTCCCATTGCAAATAACAAAGGGTCTCTCCAGTTTCAATCAGCTTAATATTTGAATTGTCCCAAGTTTGGGACAATAAAGTCATATCCGTTAATTCTTCTTTGGTGGTTATAAGGAATGAAGTCATGTTTGTTTTAAATTGTTCTATTATCAAATTACAGCTGCTTTCGCTTTATGAGTTAATATTAAGTCTTTGTAATGGGTGTTTCTGATGCCACATAAAGGCAAGTGCAATCGCTTAATTGGTCAACGATGTCGTAATCGTAGGCGTTGACTAATCTATATTTTTTTTTCACAATACTTTATCCATTGATTGGAAAAAAGATCTTTATAGAGTTGTGTATGGCTATTTTCATCTTGCTTTTAGGGTTTAATCTTTTGGTTTTACTTTATTAAAACTATTTGATTTATTTAAATATTCTGAAAGGATTCCAATAGAAACTTCACGATGCGCTTCGCATCTCATTAAGTTTAGATACAGAGCAATTCCTTTTTTATTAATAAATGGTTTATTTAATTTTCTTAAAAGAAATGCAGTATATCTATTTCTAATAAAAGCAAATGGAGACCAGAAATTTAAATAGGTGTTTTTTTTTATTTTCAATAGCTAAATCACCTGTGATTAATATCTTCATAAATAATTTTAAATAAAAGTTTCTATTTTTATTAAATGATTATTTTAAAACTTTTTGAATTAAGATTTCTTAGATTCAATGCTTTCATTTCAATACCCTTTTATTTTTTTAAGTAAAACACCTGTATTGCTTTAAATTAACTCAAATTCCTTTTTATATTTAAAACCATTATGTAATCTCAATTATTAGGAATCTAACCTGCTTCTTATCAATCTCGAAGGATTTCCACCAACTATACTATACTCAGGAAAGGACTTTACCAAAACACATCGTGCACCAATGATTGAACCTGTTTTTATTTCTCTGCTACCAATTATCATTACATCTCTACCAATCCAAACATCATCACCTATAATAACTTGATCTCGTTGTTTTTTCTGCCCCTGAAGTCTCATTGGAATATCAATTCTATCAAAGAAGTGATTGCTTTCGAGCATATAACAGTTGGGAGCCATCATTACATTTTTACCGATTATTGTATTTTTGTTAATCCGACAATTAACTCCTATTCCTGAATTGTCTCCTATAATGATATCAGTTCCTTTTCCAAACCAAGCGCCTTTTTCAATGTTTACATTTTCACCACATTTTTTGAAAATTTTTGAACACAGAAAATATCGAATTTTTTTTGATGTTTTCCCAAAATATTTGTTAGTTGATGGAGGTAGATGTCTAGCAATTCCATAATATAATATTAAATAAATTGTTTTTTTCATAATCAATAAATCTGTATTAAACTTCGGTTAGGTTTTTGTCTAATTTAAAGAATTAGTTTTGTAGGCTTATTCTATTAGTGTGTCGTCCCATTGCAAATAACAAAGGGTCTCTCCAGTTTCAACCAGCTTAATATTTGAATTGTCCCAAGTTTGGGACAATAAAGTCATATCCGTTAATTCTTCTTTGGTGGTTATTAGAAATGAAGTCATTGCAAGTTATAATTAAAAATTATTTTTCATATAATTTTCATTTTATGATTTTTTCCATAAGTTTTCAAACCCCATGCCTTTAAAGATTGGTCCTTGCGTTGCTTCTGAAAATTTTATGTCATTGTGTTTTCCATTCCATTCCATTACTTGAACTTTACCATCAGAATCTACAATTAAATCCCAGCCAATTATTCTTACAAAAGGTATTTTGGAATGAAGCTTCTTCACAGCCTCTATACACTTATCATAGTGAGGAATCTGTTGTTTTGAAAAAAGATATCCCGAATCTGGATGTTTTGATATTTGCAACCAATTGGTGTCATAGGCAAATTCATCTAACTCCCCGGTATCAATACTTATTGGGACTCTGATGTGAGAAGAAGATTTCACCACTTTGTCATTACTTCTGCCGACTCTAAGATAGGCCGCAACTATTTTAATTGAACCATTTTCTTCCGATACGGATGTTAATCTTATTGTTGCAATAGAGTTTTGTTCTATCGCATCAAAGAAGCTATGCTGGCGAATAAATTCTTGAACAACTCCGTTTCCTAACCTTTCAAGTATGTTTGTATTTATACTGTTTTCATCAAAAATTATAACACCTTCCCCTCGAGCACTTGAATCATTTTTAAAAATGGATTTATTAGTTTTTAGTAGTTTTTTATGGAGATTTTCATTTGAAATAGAAGTATATGTGTTATCAAACCAGAGATTATTAATTCTATAATATAAATCAGGAAAAAACTCAGCATCAAACAAGATTTTAGAAAGCCCTCTGTTTGATGATAATAAACCGTACCCTCCTTTTAATTTAGGTATAATATGTTCTTCATAATAATTATCAGGAATCCACCCTTCTTTGAACTCACCATTAAAAACGCTATAAACATAGAGCCAAGGCGCATATCTTTTAGAGCCTAACACATCCTTAGCATACTCATCAGATTGTTGAATTAAATTCTTAGGGATTTTTCCTTTCCATAGCTCAATATTTTTAAGCGTTGTATGTGCTTTCTTTGTTGAGCGTTTATATGAAAGGAGTGTTAGAAGTTTTTTGACATTGTAATTAATTAGATCCATGGTTTAGATAATTTGATTTTTTGAAATATTATAATCTTTGTTTTTTTCATATTTTAACATTAAAAATTTATCAACAATATTTTTAATGTTAAAATCCTCAATGTTCTTTATAATCAATTGATTTGAATAATCACCAAAAATAAATTGATTAAATGTTGCGCTCTCCTTGAATTCGCTTGTGATATTGAGTATAGGTCTTTGGGTCAAGGCATAATCAATAAGTTTGCTGGGTGCTTGTACATTAGATTTGTTTTCAATATTGATTAAAAAATCCATTTTGGAAAGTTCCAATAATAATTTATCTCTATTGACATAATCTCTAATTTCTAATCTATCTTTTAACTTTTCAAAATAAGCTTCAAAATGGCTTGTTGTTCGAGTATAAACAATGAATTTAAAGTCATAGTTCTGTTTGAATAGAAATTCAAGAAACGCTGAAGGATCTCTTAAATCTTTATAAACTGCCCCAGAATAAGCGAAAGTAGGTATTTTATTGGGTTTGTAGTTGGAGGTTTTAACATTGAAATCAAAACCCTGTGGGATGACTTTTATTTTATTATGATATTCCGGGTAGTAGGCATTTTTAGCTTCTTTTACAGGAATAGAGATATAATTGCATAATTTGCACCAATTCCTTTCTAATCTTTCAAAATAGAAAGGTGGTTTATGGAATGGATTTCCCATAAAAGGGTCTCCACAATCCGCTACCCAAAAATTTATTTGACCCGGCGCTTTCTTCATGTATCGGGCTATTCCCCAATGAATACTATGCGGAAAGGCTATTGAAATTAAATAATCAATTCTCCCTTCTTTTTTAAGGGCTTTGGCTACCATTCCCATCAATTCAATCTGTGGGAAATTCAAATACTTTTTCCCAATAAACTTGGTGAAAGCTTTGTGAAATATATTGGATTTGATTTTGCTATCAGCTAAGCCTAATTTGGGTTTCCCTAAGCTTTCAAATCGGATACCTGTTTTTTGAGAATATTCTGAATAATCATAGTCTCCTAATAAGGCATAGACAACAACTTCATGACCACGACTTGCAAATTCTTTTGCCAATTCTGTAGTTCGATGAGGTCTGGGTCCTAACTTAGGATAAAAGTATAGAGATACTATTACAATTTTCATTAGAATAAATATTTATAGATTAAGGAAAATGGGTTGGTAATATAAAAGCTTAGGTCTGTAACCGAAGGATATTTGGTTAATATATTATGGTAAATAGAGAACCAGAAAACCAAAGGTAAGTGCTGTAAAAACACTTTATATTTTACATCTTTAAAATGAACCAACCAGATATATGCAATGACAGGATAAGCCAATGGCATATATCGATTGCCAAAGGACGGAATGGATAGCGTTAGATTAATAATAGTCATGTATGGAATTAGAAACAAATACAGATTCCGAGTGGCTGGTGTGGATTTTATTTTGTTTGCATGCTGAATGAAGAAATAAATCATAAGAAATAAATACAATCGAACTGAAAAACCCATTAGTCGTCGAACCCAAATGAAGCCGCTACCACGAGAAAATCTATCTAAATTCTCTTCACTTGTATAAGAAGCAATCAGCCTTTGTATAAAAGTCGGTAAATATGCAGAAATGTCCTGAAGTACTTCAACGGCAATGTTTCCAACAAAGAAACTGATGAAGAATAAAGTAATCCACGTTTTATTGTATCGTTTGAAAAAGTAAATGATGACTATTAAGGCAATTAAAAACCAAAAGGAACCATGAATGAAAGGAGTAAACAAAAGTAATAAGAAATATCGTTTATCGTTATTTCTGAAAATCTGGAAAATGCAATACACCCCTACCCAAGCAGCTGTCCAGAACCTTAATCCATTAATATTAAAAATCCCATTGACCATAAATAGATAGACCAACAATAAGCTGGAATATGAAAAGTCGAAATTTCTCTCACTTGTTAAAAATCGAAGGGACTTTAAAGCAAAAAATGCAAATACCATAGCCGCTACCATAAACATCCAATGATAGTTGCTCGTATATTCTGAAATGTAAAAAGAGAGGGTATCAAAATAATAGTCTTTTTTCCCTTCATCAAAAGTCAAAAACTCTCTTAAGCCATCGTAGTACTCTATATCAGATATATAACTATAATAATCCTCAAAAGTTGCTCTATAATGTGCCCCATCACCTGCATACTCCGATCTGTCGTTGCTGACAGTAAAAGCCATTCCAAAAAAGACTGCGAATAAGAAAAACACCAAATAAGAAGATTTAGTGTTCATATTCCTTACAGAATATAAAGCTGCAATAAAAGGAGATATAAAAAATAATATTATTTTTAATGCCTTATCCTGATTATTTTCTTTCGTCCATTTCGACATCAAAGTGGATTATGGTTTGTTTTATGAGATGAATATTATTTGTTTGAACAGCATCAATTTGAATTGATTTAATCGCCCTCTTTTCGTTTTTTCAGGAATCTAAAATGAGATTCTTTTGCTTAATTACTAATTCTATAAATCGGGCAACAACATTAGATATGTTATATTGTTCTATGTTATTTATCAATAACCTTTGTTTGTAATTTCCTTCCAGAAACTGTAGAATAATTTCAGTATTTAATTCATTATTAGTATTTAGGCTCAATATAGGTCTTCCTGTTAGGGAATAGTCAATAAGTTTGCTCGGTGACTGCAAGTTCGTTTTATTCTCAAGATTCAAGAGAAAATCGGCTTTTGCCATCGCCTCTAATAGTTCCTTTCTTGTAACATATGGATTTACAATTAGTTTGTTTTTCAATTTTTCAATATAAGGTTCTATTATTTTTATTGACTTAGTGTAAACAATGAATTTGAATTCTAACTCCAAAGTGGAAAGAAAATCAAGTAGTGGTTTAGGATTTCTACCTTCTTTATAAAACACACCTGCATATATAAAAGTTGGACAGGGATTTCCCTGATACAATTTTTTGAGATTAATCTCATCAAAATTGAATCCCTGCGGAATAACCCTTATCTTGTTTTTGAATTCCGGATAATAAGCTTTCTTAGCCGCTTCAATTGGAACGGTGATAAAGTCTGCTTTTCGGCAAAACCATTTTTCTACATATTTAAAATAGAAAGGATGCTGTGAAAGAGGATTTCCCATATACGGGTCGCCACAGTCTGCCACCCATATCGTCTTATTTAGTGCATTCTTATTTAATGACTTGTATAAAGCTGCTCCCCAATGTAAAGGATAGGGAATAGCTACAGTAATTAATAAATCCACTCCTTCTTCATCTTTCAAAGCCTTATATACCTTTGGGGAAAGTTCGATGTCAGGAAATTCTAAAAACTTACCGAATATTTTGGTAAATCCTCTGATAAGTATAGAATTGGATGATGCGAACTTGCTACTATTTCCTTTGTGAAAAAGCAAATTCCCAAGGGATTTTACTTTCAACTTGTGTTTTTTCTCAAAATTGGTGTAATCGTAATCGCCAATTATACCATAAAGCCGTACATCATGCCCTTGTCTTGCGAATTCCTTTGCCAGTTCTGTAGCACGCATAGGTCTTGGGGCAATAGCAGGGTAAATATACCTTGATATGATTACAACTTTCACCCTCTTATGTGTAGATATTCATTAATTTTTAATAAGTTTCACAAAGTCCATACGAATACCTCTATAGATTTTATATAATGGATTTGTCATAGAATTATTTGCAAGAAAGTATCTTATTTTACTTATTAATGATGGCCTCATCATAGGGTATTTCTCTTGATATTTTAGATTAAAAATTCTCAAATTAATCAATGCTTCATTGTATCTTTTGCATAATTTATCATTGATTGAGTAGTTATACTTCTTGCAATAATAAATTCTCATCTCTGCCATGGATAGCCTGAAAGTATATAGTTTAAGCATACTCTTGGATTGAGAAGCCGACTCCGGTAATATTCGATAGACAGCCAACACCTCATCTATATATTTAAACTTGGTCATTTGTGAAAAATCAAGCCATAAAGGAGTGTCCCCCATCAAAAAAGACTGCTTATTAGGAATTCTTTTCTTGCGCAATTCCCTTCTGTACAATACAGTTGCAGTTCTGATTTTATAATCTGCATCCAATAACCGATAGAATAATTCTTCTTTGTCACTAATCTCTGTTTTATTTGAAAGGTTTTTATTGATATTGAATTCCCAAGTGTTTGATTCTTGAAAATAGTTGTTACAATCGCCATGTATTACCCCATACTCTTTGTTTTCTTCTAAAAAATCAACTTGTTTTTGTAATTTTAGGGGGTCTGTCCAGTAGTCATCCCCTTCGCATAAGGCGATATATTTTGCCTCATTTCTTTTATCTAAATAGGGTTTTACTTTCTCTCTTCTAAACGGTTTTTGATAGGTGTTTTCCTCCTGACAGAATAAATGAAAAAGTTGTGGATATTTTTCCGCATATTCCTTTAAGATTTCAGCTGTCTTATCCGTGGAACAATCTTCAAAAACGCATATAATTACAGGAAAAGTGGTTTTTTGCATCAAGATTCCCTCTATACAATCTCGTATATATGGCTCATGATTGTATGTAAGAGTGCCTGTAGCTACAATTGGAGGAGTCCCTTCTGGCCATGATTGTTCGGTTATAGGGATAGGTTCATCTAAAAATGTGATTTTTATTGGAGTATCCATGTGAACTCTTCTATCGTTGACTTAAAACAGTGTTTTTTCTTCTACCGATACTTTGACCTCTTCATTAGAACCGGAATGTGAACTCCCGTAATGAGAACCGAAAGTATAAACCTGTGGTGTTCTCCAGTCACCATAAAGAAGATCGAGAAATTTTTCGTGTTTATAAGGAACCTTAATCTCTGCATTCAAAAACTTAATGGTTTCGTTTTTTATGAAATGCTCTTTATCACAGGATAAATACGAGTTGCGCATGCATACGGATCTATCACCAAAAAACTTTCTAACTCCAAAAGCTATTTCAAAAGGATGGAAGAGGAATTCTTTTTTATTTGTAAAAGATAAACTTACATACCATACATTATTGTCTTTATCCTCTCTAATATTTGCTGTCCAATTTAACTTATCGGAATAAGGTAATTCTGTTTTATGCTGCAATAAGGTCTCGACAAGTTTATCTGAATCTTCTTCATTAATGCCAAAATCAACATCATCATCCCAATCAATAACATCTCCATCCCTTGTTAAACCCAATAAAGTACCGAATTCCAAAAATAAATCAATATCTGCTTTCTCTGCCATTTTATTGAAATAAACAATCAGCTCACCCGCAAATTTTTTTGTTGATTGATGCTGAAATGGTAGAATTCCCCCTTTGATTTTATGTTTTGGAGGAACGATTATTTTATCAGGATCAATGTTAAGTCGCTCCTTGAGTTGTTGTATTATTTCCTTTACATAAAAGCTTAGAATAATAATTTTATCGTATTCATATTTTTCAAATTCATAAGGATTAATTATTTCAAAGCCATATCTCATAGTCCCATGAGTGGTCTCATCCCAATCACTTAACGCTATAATTTCATGTTCGTCTCTATAATTCTCTAAATATTGTTTAGAACTCGTTCCTATTCCAAATCCTATTATTTTTAGTTTTTGATTCATGATTTATTATTTCGTTAGATTAACATATTCACTTCTTAATATAGAATAATACAAGTTGTCAAGATAAGTTCCTTTTCGGAAAATTGCTTTACGCAATGTGCCTTCATGTGTGAAACCCATTGTTTCAAATAATTTTTTTGATCCGATATTGTCTGAAAAACACGTTCCCCACACCCTGTTCATTCCCAAGATTTCAAAAGCATATTCCAATAATAATTTATAAGTTTTTTTTCCAATACCCTGACCGTGAACAGAAGAATCCCCAATCATAATACCGATTTCAGTGGATCTGTCCGCAATTGAAATCTTATCCAGTTTACAGGTTCCTACAAAGGTTTTCATGTCCTTATGGTAAATAAAAAAACCAATGGTTTCTCTACTTGTAAATCGCTCAAAAGATTCATCGATAAAAGTGGATGTTTTGGGATATAACATAGAAAATGGTCCAAAAGCTTGTATTATGTCAGAATTGTTAAGCCAGGTTAAATAATTTTCTCTTACTTCTTCTTTATTTACCGATGCGTATGAAATCAATTCAATATTTGAGCTGTCTTGTAGTTTCATTTTTGTCGTTCTTTTAAAAATTCGTTTAAACTATCTATCAGTTTATCATCATCCGCTTGGTCTCTAACTGCAATACGGACGTACTGTCTTCCATCAAACCCATCTTTATGACTGCAATCCTTAATAAATAAATCATACCTATCCAACAATTCCGCTGTGAGCGATTTTGAGGTAAATGGTGGCAAAACTTCACAAAGGATATAGTTAGCTTGGGAAGGTATTGGTCTTAGAAATGGAACTTTTGATAGTTTAGTCATAAATCGCTTGCGTTCTGCTGCAAGCTTTTTACATCCCTCCAGATAAGAATTGGCATATTTACTAAAAATCTGAAGGAAGAACTCAGCAAAAGAATTGATATTCCATATTGAGATGCTTTTTTTTATCAACCCTATAAGGTTTCTATCCGCACTTGCCAGTATCCCGAGTCTAAGTCCGGGAACTCCATAGGATTTTGAGATACTCTTAATCACAATAAGGTTTGTATAGGCTTGAAGTACTTCATCATTAAGCAATGAGTTTTCTACTGATTCTTCAGAGAAATCAACAAATGATTCATCAATTATCAATCTAATGTTTTTCTCTTTTGCCCACTCACAAACACGAGTAAGGTCGTGATACGGAATAAAATTCCCGGAAGGATTGTCAGGATTGATTAAAACAAGGGCATTGATATCCCTTTCTCCAAAATAATCCGTAAGGTCATCAGCAGTATATGAGAAGTCGGCGTTTTCCGGCGTAAAAACAATGCACTTTTCTTCGGATAGCCTATTGGGATATTCTTCAAAAGTCGGGCGGATTATGCCATAAGTACCTTCTAAATTAGTCATCAATGCATTGATAAGTTCCGCAGCACCATTTCCAACCACAATACTGTCTTGAGAAACATTGAAGTCTTTTCCGGCAAGCAACGAATTTACACGCATACCGGAAGGATATTCTGCAATAAGGGTGTCGAAGTTTGCCTTAATTTCCGACTTTAGTTTCTCGTTGGGGAAATAAGGATTTACCAAATAGCAAAAATCAATAAGACCCGGATAACGCCAATAGCCACCAAATCTTGTTTCTATTTTAGTCAATTTATCTTCCTTGTCTGCAAAAATTGATTCTGCGATATCCAAATCCTGTACATCATCAATTTCATACCAAAATTCGTTATCCAAACGAAGCGACTTGATTTGGGGGTTATCCAGATAAGTAATTACTTTCAATACTTGTTCATAGTATTCATTGTTGCCTAATGCTTTCAAGTAAGCTTCAAGAAAAGGGACGTAATAGTCCACCGAAAACTTTTTGCTGAATTTATAAATATTGACTGTTTTATAATAGTTTGGGATTTCCTCGTATTTAAAG
This sequence comes from Weeksellaceae bacterium, assembly GCA_041656055.1. Lineage (GTDB taxonomy): Bacteria > Bacteroidota > Bacteroidia > Flavobacteriales > Weeksellaceae > Moheibacter. Next base: position 46,701 of record JBBAEI010000004.1, on the reverse strand, counting down.
TGTTTTGGGGAAATAAACCGTTCAATCCGATCTTGGTCGTCCAACACCAGAGAGGTGCCGTCCATCCAACTTTGAAACTTTGCCACCAGAGCGAGGTTTGGGTATGGATTTTCAATAATTTTATCCAATACCGCATCTTCAAAAATCAAATCCGATTCAAACAAAATCGTATCGTCTTCTATTAAATAATCCTTTGCGAGATATAGCGAATAGATATTGTTGGTCTGGTCATAAACGGGATTGGTTACGTAACTTATGGGAGTTTTTACGTTTAAGGTTCCGATATGATCCACCAATTTCTGGCCTTCATAACCAATTACGATAATCACTCTTTTGAAATTTCGTTGGTCAATTTGGGCAAGCATTCTATCAATAAGGGGAGTCCCATTGACTTTAATCATGCATTTTGTATTGTCTTGGGTCAAGTGTCCCAGTCTTCTGCCCATTCCGGCAGCTAAAATCATTGCTTGCATTATTCTAAGATTGTTAGTTTAGTTCGTATTCAATAAATTCTCTTACTATTAATTCCATATCATATTTTGGTTTCCGATTGGTATTGCCATGAAATTTGGATACGGCTAATTCTGCATGGATTGATACATCCGAGTCCATTGTATTTATTTGGACTTTTCATTTTATCGTTTTTTTTAGATTTCTATTTTATCATTTTATGCTAAAGTTCTATTGTTTATTTTAAGCACCTTAGCCGGAATCCCCCCGACAACTGCAAAATCAGGCACATCTTTAGTTACAACAGCACCTGCAGCAACTCTTGCAAATTCACCAATATAATTACAACTCTCCAAGACTATAACATTGGTACCAAGAACAGCATTTTCTATAATAACTAAGGGAGAAGCAAAATTATTGTTTTTTATTTCTCTTTTTGTTTTCGCAGTTTGTTGGTGTTTATGCCCATGCGTTATAATTTTAACACTATCCGCCATACCAACTCCATCCTCAATAATAACCCCTCCACTATAATCGATAAAAACATTTTTTGCAAGGGTCAGATTTTTGCCAAACCTAATTTCTCCTTGCAAATAATGTTGTCTTGTAAATTCAACACCATATTCTATAAAACAATTCTCACCCATATTATAGCGTTTAGTATATGCTCTGTTTCTTTTCTCTCTAAGCAAGGGCAACTCGAATTTTTTATTGCTGTATTTATTTAAAAACTTTCTATTTTCCACAAAATCTTTCTGCCATTTATCTCGTTGAATTCCCGCTTCTCTGTATTTAAGCCCAATTTTTTCCTTTTCAGATTTGGATTTTTTATAAAACTCTTCTTTTAGGTATTGATTGGTCCACATTTTATATTTGTTGAAACAATTCATCATATCAAAAAACACAGAAAGTCTGAACATCATTCCTTTTCCTTCTTTTTTTTGAGCTTGAACAGAATGAATGTTTGCGTATTTTAAAACTTGTTTAATTCTTCTTATGTCCATAAAATTGGGTTATTTTAATTTAAACTCAAATATAGATTTCGCAATGTCTGACATATCATATTGAGGTGTCCACTCAGTGTCATTATATAGTTTAGAAGAGTCCAGTTCGGCATATAACTCTGCATTGGATTCTTCTTTGAAGATCTCTACAATTTTGCCATAGGTTTTTCCCACTTCTTGAACTACCTGGGCTATTTCTTGTATGGAATAACTTTTTGTATATCCTAAATTGTACACTGGGCTCCAATTCTTTCCGGGAATTGTCAAAAGAGCGAGTATGCCTGCGGCCGCGTCTCTTACATCCAACTGCGAAAAGACAAGTTTTCCGTCTAAGATTTTTATTGGATTTCCATTTAATGTCTGATCTACGAATTTATTTACCATTCGGGCATCGGTGTCTTTACTCAATAAACCTGCTAAACGAATATTAGTTGAATTCAAATCATTTCCATGGGAGTAGTCATTTGCCAATAATTCTGTGAAGTATTTTGCTGTCCCATAAATTGTGTTGGGTTCAACTACATTACTTTCTCTCCAAGGAGAAGCTTTTTTTCCATAGACTTCCTGAGTCGAAATGTTTATAAGATTGGGTACCCTTTTGACTTTCAGGTCATCAAACAATTTTTTGGTAAACAATAAGGCATTGGCTATCTCTTCTCCGCCTTTATGAGCTCTGGCAAATGCACAGTGAATAACTACATCTATTTCTTCAAAAGTAAAAATTCCTTTTTCCCATTCCGATAAAGAGTGTACTTGAATTTCTTCATTCCATTTGGACTGCAAGGCTTCTTTATTGGATGTCAATGCATAAATTTTATGATCGGTTGGGAGAAGTTGATGAATCAACTCAGTTCCCAAGAGTCCGTTTGCACCTGTGATGACAATATTCATAATTCGTCTATATTTATTGTTGGCAAGATTACTGAATTTCCCTGGTCGGAACGAACCTCAATCTTTCCAATGATTTTTTTAATTAATTCTTTCATTTCACTTCTGCTATCTGCTGCTCCTAAAACCCTCAAAATAACTTGATTTAAAGTTCCTGTCGCAGATTCGGGAATTTCGTCACCAAGTTGATGGTTTTTTATAACTTTTATAACCCCATCCATTTTTTTCACTTCTTCCAATCCAATAAATTCTCCCACTTTGCAAGGCTTTATCAGGAAGGTTATGATAAAAGCGTGTTTTCCGCCCAATTTTGGATCTGCTAAATGAGCTACTTCTTTTCCCATTTCTCCGGTAATTGCATAATCCACCAACATCTTCAAAGGATTATAACCGCAAAGTGCTTCCAGTATATGATATTCCTGCGTTCCGGTTAAACGGAAGCCGATGTCGTAAGGAATTATTTTACCATCATCCGCAAATGCCTGAATGAAAAGCATTCCGTTTTTTAATCCCAATGATTCAAATGCTTGGATAAATTTTTCATTGAAGTTTTCTTGAAAACTTTCTAAATGTATTGATGGAAATATATAAAGCACCGGTAAAGGGATTGTATATTTCGTTCCGTTTTCGGTATGTCGGTCGGCCATTGCAGAAAGCTTAATTTTCCCATTCTGAATGATGTAGAAAATCGTAACTTCCTTTGCCTTAACAAATTTTTCAACCAATACTTTTTTAACCTTCGAGGATTCCAAGGCTTTCTCAAATCCTGTCTTAAATTCCTCTTCATTGTAGCAAATGGAAATCCCATATCCGCCGCTTCCGTCCACAGGTTTTAAGAGAACGGGGTATTTAATTTCTTGATTTTGTGTTTCCCAATCGTTTTGAGTTATAGTGAAATCCTCCACTACAGGAATTCCAAAATCCCTGAAAAGTTGTTTGTATTCCGTTTTTACAGATGTGTTTTGGAGTTGGTCTCTTGTCGCATAAAATGGATAGTTCAATATTTCACAGACGTCCAAAGTTTTCCAAATATTGAATTCGTGTATTCCGGTAAAAACTGCATCCACTTTGTTTTTCTTGATTTCTTCACAAAGTTTTTCTACCTCTGCCGTGCTGATGTCCCAATGTTCATCTGCGATTTTTTTGGCTGGCGAATTTTCAATCGGTAAATTGTCGGTAACAATGACATAGGCGCCGCTTTCCCGGGCATATTTCACAATATCCTCCGAGCCAATCGGCTTGCCCGCCAGTACCAATATTTTTTTTCCGGAATAAATACCCATTATATCAATTCATAATTATCCAATAATTTCAGCGTTTCCTCTTTGGAATTAAACATCAACACATCAATGATCGAAAGCCAAGGAACAAATTCATTTTTGAATTGTTTGTATTCAATCGGATTTGATTTGATAAAACTCAATCGAATGCCTTCTTTTTGGAAATCTTCCTTTTTATACAACTCCTGTCCGCCCAACGCATTGATATAGTGAGTTGCGCTTTCTTGTTTGCAAATATCAATTAATCTTTCTTGTCTTTCCATTCCTCGATTTTGGTATGACTCAGATGAATTTTTAAATTCTGTATTTAAACCTAAATACTTCGATATTTCTACAATGGTTTTTATGGCCAAATCACTAATCGAATTGTATTCCGCATCTAAAAGATTTTGGATGAAAGGGTGAATTTCATTGTAATAAGGCGCTTTTTTATAGGATGCCAATGTTTGTGAAAATTTGGTTTTCCATTCCGGATACAATTCACTATGTATAAAGGATTCCAAAATCAGATTGTTTTGAGAAACTTTCTGCATCGGTACTGTGAAAGTATAATCATTTCCATTTACTAATATCCTGTTTCGATTGATCCAACCTTTTTTAATGAAATTCACATCATCATAAAAAACAAAGGTATCCACCGCTCTTATCATTTGAAAATAACCGATGTAAGGAAATATATAAGGTTGCATCACAGAAATCGTCATCTCTTTGTCTTTTTAAATGGTTTTTATAATCTCTGAAATTCTTTTCACTTCTTCAAGTTTCAAATCAAAATAGAACGGCAAACAAAGCACTCGTTTGGAAACGTTATCCGTTACTTCCATTTCTTTGGGTTCTAAATAAGGCAATGCGGTCGCTAAGCTTGGATAAAAATATCTTCTGATTTGAATACCGTTTTCTTCTAATTTCTGTTTTATTCTCAGAAGAAGTTCTTCACTGTCCGTTAGCAATGGATAATAAGCGTAATTCTTCGTTGCTTCAGGATGCCATTGGGGTTTACTGCCAAAACCTGCTAAGTTTTCATCATAGCATTCGGACAATTCTTTTCTTTGCTGATGAATCGTCTCAATGTAATTTAAGTTCAGAAGTCCCATGGCGGCATGCAGTTCAGAATTCTTGCCGTTGATACCCAATTCGGCAAAGGAATCATGACCGGATATTCCAAAGTTGCGGATGTATTTCAGCTTCTGGTCTAGCTCTTCATCGTTGCAGATGATCAGCCCACCTTCTGTACTGTGATAAAGTTTGGTGGCATGCAGAGAGCAAATAGAAATATCGCCGTATTCAAAAATGGATTTTCCGTTTACTTCCACGCCAAATGCATGGGCTCCGTCGTAAATCACTTTCAGATTATGTTTATTGGCAATTTTCTCAATGGCTTCCACATCACAAGGATTTCCATAGACATGAGTTGCAAGGATGGCAGAAGTTTTCTCTGTGATGGCGGCTTCAATGCTATTGGGATTTATGTTGAGCGATTTTTCGTCAATATCCACAAAAACAGGTGTGCAACCTTCCCAAGCAATGCTACTTGTGGTCGCTACAAATGAGAAGGGAGTGGTGATGATTTCTCCCTTTAATTCCAAGGCTTTTATGGCCATTTGTAGGGCTATAGTACCGTTGGTGACGAATGATAAATGCTTGACCCCAAGGTGAACTTTGAGTTTCTTTTCCAACTCGGTGGCCATTGGTCCCATGTTGGTCAGCCACTGACTTTCCCATATTTTTTTAAGATATGAAATATATTCTTCCAAAGGCGGAAGAAATGGTTGGGTGACATTGATTTTTTTCTCCATCAGCCTTTTCGCTTTTTAATTAATTTGCCCACCTGTTCAACAATCAGTTCTTTGGAATAAATATAATCTCTGAAACGCGTCAGCTCACACGTCACAAAGATGAAAATTGCACCTGACAGTATCATCATAATTAAATTAACAGGATTTGAAAATGGAAGAATTTTTCCCAATGTAAAAACAAGAACTGCCATTGTGAGTGCTATAAGAAAGGAGGGTAAAATATCTAAAACTTGCTCTCGATAGGAGTAGCCTATTTTTTTTCCACTCCAATAACTGTTGATGATATAGGCTATTTGACTGTTTACAACCATCCCTAATAACATGAATTTTATTCCCCAGAGAATACCGATGATGATAGTCGGTATAGCGAGTAATTTCTTTAAAACCTCTAATTTCAGAAACAAATCCGATCTTCCCTGCACTTGCAGCATATTGAGATTCAATACATGTACGGGGTACATCATACCGGCAAACACCATAATTTGCAGATAGATGACAGACGGTGCCCATTTTTCTCCAATCAAGGTAAATATCATTGGTTCAGAAATGGCTCCAAGCCCAAGCATTAGAACAAAGTTTATAAACATCACAGTGCGAATCATGCGTTTGTAGCTTGTTTTTAATCGTGGGATATCGTTTTGAATCGAGGCAAGTACTGGATAAGTGACTTTTGAAAGTACTCCCATTAGACTTTTAGTGGGTAAATTTTTAAAGCCAGAAGCTCTGGTGTAAAATCCTAAATCAGCAGCAGAGAAGTATTTTCCGATTATTATATAATAGATATTATTATAGGTAGTATCTATTAACCCGCTTATCAGTAATTTACTTCCGAATCCAAACAATTCACGAAAGGATTTTTTACTAAAGACCAAAGAAGGCTTCCATTTATTCCATAACCACAACATCAACGAAGTCAATGCACTAAAACTCAGTGTCTGAACTACAAGTGCCCACACTCCAAATCCTTGGTAAGCTAAGATAATGGCGGTAATTCCTGAAAGTAATGCAGCAAAAAAAGATATTTTAGCTTGTAGTTTGAAATTAATGTTTTTTATTAATATAGTGCGCTGGATTAAAGTCAAAGAGTTGATAATTAATCCAATTCCTACCACTCTTACGATGGGTTTAAGTATGGGCTCATTAAAAAAGTTACTGATGGCTCCTGCAGAAAAATAAAGCACCAAGTACATACATATACCCACGGCTAGGTTGTAAAAGAAAACTGTTGAATAGTCTTTTTGAGTACAATCGACTTTGCGAATAAGCGCACTTGTAAAACCACTATTGATGAATGAAGTGGATATAGCTATGAATATGGATATCATGCCTAATAATCCAAATTCTTCTGGCATGAGGATGCGCGCAAGTACGATGCCTACAATAAAAGTAACGCTGAGGTTTGCGATATTATCAATGAAGCTCCAAGAGAGCCCGTTGATTGTCTTTTGTTTTAATGATTTTCCTGCCAACTTCTTTTTTTACTAAAGGCTAAATCGATTTTTGATGTATTCGTAATAATCCCCTTTCATTCCTTTAAGATGTTCTGACATCTTGTTTTTTGCTACCCATTTGTAGGTCAGTGCTATTTCTTCTAAACATGCAATTTTCAAACTGGTTCTTTTTTCAATTGCTTTTACAAACTCAGTGGCTTCTGTAAGTGACTCATGTGTACCTGTATCTAACCACGCAAAGCCGCGACTCATTCGTTGCAATTTCAATTGATTTCTGTGTAAATACTCCTGATTTACAGAAGTGATTTCTAATTCGCCTCTTGCTGAAGGTTCTACGTTTTTCGCAATTTGCACTATGCTGTTGGGGTAAAAATACAGTCCGACTACGGCATAATTGCTTTTGGGGTGTTCCGGTTTTTCTTCTAAACTCAGGACATTTCCTTCCCTGTCAATTTCAGCAACACCATATCTTTCGGGATCATCCACATAATAACCGAATATCACGGCTTTATTTTCTTCTTCAACGATTTGCACCGTATCCTTTAACATTTTTTGCAGACCAGAACCGTAAAAAATATTATCACCCAATACCAAGCAGACATCATCATCTCCAATGAACGATTCTCCGATGATAAAAGCCTGCGCCAACCCATCGGGGCTGGGTTGCTCCGCATAGCTCAAATCGATTCCAAACAAGCTGCCGTCACCAAGCAGTTTTTTGAAATTCGGTAAATCGTGTGGAGTGGATATAATGAGGATTTCCCGAATCCCCGCCAGCATTAAAACTGACAGAGGATAATAAATCATCGGTTTGTCATAAACAGGCAAAAGCTGTTTGGAAACAGCAATGGTAAGTGGGTGTAATCGGGTGCCGGAACCTCCGGCAAGAATAATTCCTTTCATGATTTATTGGAGATTTGAAACAATATAAATCTGTAATATTGAGTAGAAGAGATTGATAAACGGTGCTTTTTCAATTAACCGTACATTTTTTCGTAATATTTCTGGTATGCTCCTGAAGTCACCTCATTCATCCATTCTTCATTTTGTAGATACCAGTCTATGGTTTTGGACAGCCCTTCCCGGAATTGTAAACTGGGCTTCCAACCGAGTTCTTTTTCTATTTTGGAGGCATCAATGGCGTAACGAACATCATGTCCGGCACGATCTTTTACAAAAGTTATCAGCTTTCTGGAACTGCCCTCCGGGCGGTTCAGTTTCTGATCCATCAGTTCACATAAAAGATGAACCAAATCTAAATTAGTCCATTCGTTATGTCCACCGATGTTGTAGGTTTCTCTGGATTTTCCTTTGAAATAAATTTCTTCAATGGCCACCGCATGGTCTTCTACCCAAAGCCAATCTCTGATATTGGAACCGTCTCCATAAACGGGAATCGGTTTGTTGTTCTTAATGTTGTTCAAGGCCAGCGGAATGAGCTTTTCGGGAAATTGAAAGGCACCGTAATTATTGGAGCAATTCGATAAAACCACATCCAACCCAAAGGTATCATGATAAGCGCGGACAAAGTGATCTGAACTTGCTTTTGAGGCTGAGTAAGGAGAATGTGGGTCATATTTTGTCTCTTCAGTAAAATAACCTGTTTCTCCCAACTCTCCATATACTTCATCTGTGGAAATATGGTAAAATCTGAAGTCGGATTTTCCCAAAGCCTTGGCTGCGTTTAATAAATTGACAGTTCCCACCACATTGGTCATTACAAATTCCAAAGGATTGCTGATGGAGCGATCGACATGTGATTCCGCTGCCAAATGGATGATGCCGTCAGGCTGATAAGTTTCAAACAGGTTTTTTATGAATTCCCAATCTAAAATATCGCCTTTGATAAACTGATGGTTTTTTTCTGATTCAATATCTTTCAGATTCGCCAGATTCCCGGCATAAGTCAATTTGTCAACATTGATGATATGTATATCCGGGTGGTTTTTCACAAATCTTCGTACAACGTGAGAGCCTATAAAACCTGCACCACCTGTGATGATTAAATTTTTCATTTTTTATCTGTTAAATCGTCAAAATATTAATGGCTGACTTTATTGTCCGAAGGCTTATCATTCCTTCGATTCTATCATTTTGAAAATCAACTAAACTGCTTTTTCCCCGGGCATTATGCGTTGTGTTTTATCTATGTAAAACAGAATAGTATGGGTTTTGTGCTGCTGCTTTTTATTTACAGCTTCGCTATCCTCAGTCCCATTTGGGCTACAGCGAAATCAGGTTTTTTAAAATTTGGAAACAAAATTTGTTTCCAAATACCTATCCGGCAGCTTTATCAGAATAACATCAAAGCTGCTGATGAATTAATAATTAAAGAATATGATTTTTCAACTCCCATGTACTTAATCAGAATATTCCTAAGAATTTTCATCGGGTGCAAATTTAGTAAGTTTCGCCTTATTATTCTTTAATTTTTCACAATTTAAGAATTAATATTTTTATAAGTGTATAGAAGGAAATTCTTTTGATTCTCTGACAGAATTTTACAACTGTTTCAGTTAGCCAAAAAGAAGTTTTCTGATAACGGATAAGTTTCGGTTCTTAAATGTTGCGATTTGTCTATTTTTATAGATGATTAGATACTCCGCAAAAGTCTATAACTATTTTGTCATTAGGTATTTGTAGGGTTTTAAATTCGTCGTGTGCTACCAAAAAAGCAATGATATCTGCCTTGTCAATGGCCTCCTGATAGTGAGTAAGTTTAAAAACTTTATGTGCTTTTACATTGGGTTCAACGATAAATAAATCCGCTTCGCCTAAATCCTGAAGCACTCTTTCTACGATGTGTATGGCCGGGGATTCGCGCAAATCATCAATATTGGGTTTGAAAGCTAATCCCATCAAGGCAATAGAAGGTTTTTTGCCGTTTTTTAATTCAAATTCCAAGCGGGTATTTTTGATTTTTTCTGCACACCAAAAAGATTTGTAGTTGTTGGTTTCCCTTGCCTGTCCAATCATCCGGCTTTCCATCGGGAAATCGGCGGTGATAAAATACGGATCGACGGCAATGCAGTGTCCTCCAACACCGCAACCGGGTTGCAGGATGTTTACTCTTGGATGTTTATTGGCCAAATTAATCAATTCCCAAACATTGATGCCCGCTTTATCACAGATTAAAGAAAGTTCATTGGCGAATGCAATCTGTACATCGCGGGAAGAGTTTTCGGTCAGTTTGCACATTTCTGCAGTTCGAGAATTGGTTCGATGCAGGTCTCCTTTCACAAATTGGCGGTAAAAATCAATGGCTTTTTGAGTAGATGCTTCATCCACCCCTCCAATGACACGATCATTGTGAACCAATTCATACATTACATTTCCGGGCAATACGCGTTCGGGACAATAAGCCAGATAGATTTTACCTTCTAATTCCGGTCGGTTTGAGAAAATCAAATCCATCATTTTCTCAGTTGTACCAATAGGTGATGTCGATTCTATAATGAATAAATCTCCTTCTTTTAAGATGGGAATGATGCCCTCGGTGGCTGCTTGAACATAAGAAATGTCCGGTTGATGATCTCCTTTGAATGGTGTTGGAACTACAATCAGATATGTATCTGCGTTTACCGGTCTTGTCCCCGCTTTCAGGTAACCGTTTTTGACAGCGGTAGCTACAGCGGTTTCTAAATCAGGTTCGATGATGTGAATTTTTCCTTTATTAATCGTGTTTACTACATGTTCGGAAATATCAACTCCATATACAGGGATTTGATTATTGGCTATTAAAGCCGAAGTAGGCAAGCCAATATAACCTAATCCTATTGTTACAACTTTTGGATTCATTTTGAATATAAATTAATATTTTTTTTTAAAAATTTGATTTAAACAACCTTTTCATTTTTTGAAATTTCCAGCATGAATTTCACTATTCTTTCGCAAGCTTTGCCGTCTCCATAGGGATTGTGCAATGCGGACATCTCATTGTAGCGTGCTGTGTTTAACAATAAATCATTGGTTTCAGCAATGATTTTCTCTTTGTTTGTACCTACGAGTAACACAGTTCCGGCTTCTACAGCTTCCGGCCTTTCGGTGGTGTCCCGCATGACTAAAACGGGTTTACCCAAACTGGGTGCTTCTTCTTGTACGCCTCCGCTATCGGTAATGATGAGGTATGCTTGGGTCATGAGCCAAACAAATGCGGGATAGGCCAAAGGTTCAATGAGTTTTATGTTCTTTACATCATTTAGAATTCTATATACAGGTTCTTTGACTTTTGGGTTAAGATGAACAGGGTAAATGATTTCCACATCCGAATGTTCTGTTGCGATTTGCTTTAAAGCCTCACAAATTCTGATAAATCCGTCTCCGTGATTTTCTCTTCGGTGTCCGGTTACCAATATTCGTTTTTTATCAGGGTCAACGATTTTCTTTAATTTCTCGATTTCTTCGTTCTCGATTTGATAAACTTTCTCAGAACTGTATAACAGCGCGTCAATTACCGTGTTTCCGGTAACGATGATTTGAGTTTGGTCAATATTTTCTTTTAATAAATTTTCTTTGGATTGAGTGGTCGGTGCAAAGTGGTAGTCTGTTAAGCGACCGGTCAATTGCCGGTTCATCTCTTCCGGAAAGGGGGCGTATTTATCGTAAGTTCTCAGCCCGGCTTCCACATGACAAATCTTGGAGCCGGCATAAAACCCCGCCAAAGCGGCAATAGCTGATGTGGTAGTATCACCATGCACATAGATATAATCAGGTTTGAAATCATCCAAAACCGGTTTCAAGCTGCTGATGATATCAGCGGTCAATGAAAATAAATTCTGACCGGGTTTCATTAAATTCAAATCATAGTCTGGTACTATGTCAAAAAAATCCAAAACCTGATCAAGCATTTCTCTATGTTGTGCAGTGACACAGACCTTTAAATCGAATTCAGGGTGTTTTTTGAATTCCTTTACCAAAGGTGCCATTTTAATGGCTTCGGGACGCGTGCCAAAAATAATTAGATGTTTTTTTATCATTTTATTCGTTTAATTAAATTTGTTTTTGAATAAATCCTAATAGTTTAAGTAAATCACTTTCCAATTCCGTAATATTCAAAATCTTTTTCTTTTAAATATACCGGGTCATAAATATTTCTACCGTCAAAGACTACTTTGTTATTGATTAATTTCCCGATGATGTCCCAATTTGGCATTCTGAATTCTGCCCATTCGGTAACCAAAACCAAACCGTCAGCTTCATTACAGGCTTCATAAGCATCCTTGCAATAGGTTATTGTGTCTTTGGTGTAAAACTCCCGTGCATGATCCATTGCTATTGGGTCGTAAGCTTTTACTTCTGCACCGGCTTCTTTCAATTTGTCTATGATTACCATAGATGGAGCTTCGCGCATATCATCGGTATTGGGTTTGAAACTCAACCCCCACATTGCAAAAGTTTTGCCTTTTAAATCGCCTTTGAAATGCGCATTTATTTTGTCAAACAGAATGGATTTCTGACGATTGTTTACTTCTTCAACAGCTTGTAAAACACGAAGGTTATAGCCATATTCTTTTGCGGTCTGAATAATCGCTTTGACATCCTTAGGGAAGCAGGAGCCTCCATATCCTGCACCCGGATAGATGAATTTATTGCCGATTCGGGTGTCGGAACCTATTCCTTTTCTGACCATGTCCACATTGGCACCCACCAATTCGCAAAGATTGGCAATGTCATTCATGAAGCTGATTTTTGTAGCCAACATGGCATTGGCAGTGTACTTGGTCATTTCAGCCGATGGAATGTCCATATAAATCATGCGGTCACTATTGAGCTGAAAAGGTCTGTACAATCGGTGCATAATTTCTTTGGATTTCTCATCCTCGGTTCCGATGACAACTCTGTCGGGTTTCAGGAAATCTTGAACTGCAGCACCTTCCTTTAGAAACTCAGGATTGGATGCTACAGAAAAGGATAAATCAGAATTCCTATTATCCAATGCTTTTTGGATTTCAGATTTCACCTTAAGCCCGGTTCCAACGGGTACTGTACTTTTGGTGGCGACAACAAGATAATCAGTCATTTTATCTCCAACTTCTTTGGCTACAGCTAAAACATAACTCAAGTCCGCAGAACCATCTTCGCCGGGAGGTGTCCCCACAGCAATGAATACAGCTTCAGCTCCTTGAATGGCTTCTTCTAAATTTGTAGAAAATTTCAATCGCCCTTCCTTGTGATTCCGAAGCACCATTTCTTCTAAACCGGGTTCATAGATGGGGATAATTCCTTTCTTTAAATTTTCAATTTTGTTAGCATCAATATCAACACATACAACCTCTATTCCCACATCTGCAAAGCAAGTACCGGAGACCAATCCTACATAACCTGTCCCAACAATAACAATTTTCATAAATATCTGGTTTTGTAATGGATTGATTAAAGTATAATTATTTTAATATGTTTTAGAAGCAAAACGAATTAGCTAATTAATTAGATTTACAATCTGTTATCAGCCTCTTCTAAGATTCCCTTCACATCATAAATAACACCTCCATTTTTCAGATATTTTTTTAGATTTAAATCCAAAAATGTTTTGTGTGCCACACCTAATACAATGAGATCGTATGAGTCATCAAGGGAATTCACATCAGAAATGCAGTCCAGATTATATTCATGTTTAACCTCAGATGCATCAGCCCAAGGGTCAAAAATAGAGACATTCACACTGTAGTCTTCCAAAGCTTTGATGACATCTACAATTTTTGTATTGCGTACATCCGGACAATCTTCTTTGAAAGTAACTCCCAGCATCAATGCCTTTGCTCCGTTTACATGAATTCCTTTTCTGATCATGCTCTTTACTGCTTGCGAAGCAACATATCCACCCATTGAGTCATTCAGCCTTCTTCCGGCTAAAATTATTTCAGGATGATAACCGACTTGCTGTGCTTTTTGTGCCAAATAATATGGATCCACGCCGATGCAATGTCCACCAACCAATCCGGGCTTAAACGGCAAAAAGTTCCATTTTGTGCCGGCCGCTTCCAATACAGCATGTGTATCGATATCAAGCAGATTAAATATTTTCGCCAATTCATTGACAAATGCAATGTTGATATCTCTTTGAGAATTTTCGATGACTTTGGCAGCTTCCGCAACTTTAATAGTGGGAGCCAGATGGGTGCCAGCGGAAATTACTGAACTGTATATTTCATCAACTTTTTTCCCGATTTCTGGTGTTGAACCGGAAGTAACTTTCAGAATTTTTTCTACTGTATGTTTTTTGTCGCCGGGATTGATTCTTTCCGGAGAATAACCGGCAAAAAAGTCCTGATTAAATTTCAAACCGGAAATGCTTTCAATAATCGGAAGGCATTCTTCTTCTGTAGCCCCAGGATAAACCGTGGATTCATAGACGACAATATCACCTTTCCCAATGACTTTCGCAACAGTTTCACTGGCTTTTCTCAGTGGGGTCAAATCCGGACGATGATTTTCATCCACCGGCGTTGGAACAGTTATGACATAAAAATTTGAATCCTTAATTTCTTCTAATTTGTTTGTGATATAAAGTCCCTTTTCATCACCCGGTTCATTTACCAAAACAGATTTCAGAAGTTCTTCTTCAACCTCCAAAGTCCTGTCATTTCCTTTTTTAAGTTCCTGTATTCTTTGTTCATTGATATCAAATCCAACAGTGCTGTATTTGGTAGCAAAAAGTCTGGCTAAAGGTAGTCCCACATATCCCAAGCCGATGACCGCGATTTTTGTTTTCATCTGTTTTTTTTGTTTAACAAGCGGCAAAATTACGAGTTTTCATTGAGTTTAAAGAATTCTCATTCAAGATTAAATTTTATCGTAATAAGTGTGTTTGTAATAATCTGAAAAGCAGGATCATACAATTTATGTAAGTAGTCATAATGATTTTATGCCATTTGCTAAACATGATTCAGCAATAGGAACATTCTGTTTTGAAATTAATTTCTCATTTTTGACAAAATTTGGATTCAAACAAAAATTGAACATGGAAACCAGAATTAAATGCGAATTAGAATACATCGCTTCACCGCATTTAACGCAGTTATACGATGGTTTTGCAAAGCTGGAAAAAGCCGGTAAAGTGAAACTTATTGTGAAGCCTTCTGTTTCCGGTAATCAATTCAAACCTTTGTTGAAAGTGGTTGTAAATCAGAAGTATAAAGTTGTTTATGACGCTTTGGATGGTTTGAACTGGATTGAAGGTACGACCACTGATAATTTGAAATACTTCAATGAAAATACCCGGGCAGATTTTTATTTCAAAAGAAGTTTCAATCAGCAAATTATTGATAATGCACCCAAGGGATGTGTTGTTTTCCCGTTGGGATTAAATTATCAGATAAGCCCGGAAAAAGATTATTCAATTCATTTTAAAGACAAACTCAAAGCCTTTCTGTACGGGAATATACTGACCGAAAAATTTTATAAAAAATACAAATTTAAAAGTGAAGATTTTGAGCATGCTCCCGTACCGGAAAAAGAAACCCGGATTCTTTTTTTAACAAGATTATGGAATCCGGCTGATTCAAAATCAAAAAAAACTGCTTCGGAACGTGAAATCATCAACCAAAATCGCATAGATTTCATCAAGTCCTGTAAAAAAGAATTTGGGAATCGTTTCACCGGCGGACTGACGCATGATCAATTTTCAAAGAAATATGCAAAGGAATTAATTTTACCTCAATCTTTTACGAAAAAAGAAAATTTCTTAAAAGCAGTGAAAAGCCACAATATCTGCGTGGCTTCAACCGGCTTGCATCAGTCAATTGGTTGGAAATTCGGAGAGTACGTCGCCGCTTCCAGAGCCATTGTCTCCGAACCGTTACACTATGTTTTGCCGGGAGAATTTGTTGAAAAAAAAAATTATTTGACCTTTGAGAATACAGCACATTTGTTGGAAAAAATCAATGATTTATTGGACAATCATTCCAAAATGAAAGAAATGATGGAACAGAATGCCAACTATTACAAACACTACGTCCGCCCCGATGTTCTTGTTTGGAATACACTTTTAAAGGTGATTGAATCCGGAAAAGATTAACAACCCAAATTGTAAGCAGCAGATAATCCGTGTCAAGTAAATTTTTCCCCCTTATTGAGTTTCAAATCATTGACATAAGTTTTAATCAGTTGATCCTTGTCCATCGGACAAATCAACAAGGCTTTTTTTGTGTCCACTATGATATAATCCTTCAGTCCATCCACAACGATGGCCTTTTTCTGGCTGTTGTAAATCAGCGTGTTTTCGGTGTTGTAAGCGTGGATGTGTTTCCCTTTTTTCACAATGTTGTGTGTGGTTTTCTCAGAAAGTTCAAACAGCGATTTGAGGGAGCCCAAATCCGTCCATCCGAATGAAGAAGGGATGACATAAACATTGTCCGCCTTTTCCAAAATTCCTTTGTCAATAGAAATCATAGGAATAGTAGCGTATATTTTTTTGATTTTTTGAACCCGGCTGTGTTCATCCAAGATGTTGTCCGCTTTCTGAAATGTTTCATACATTTCCGGGAGGTGCTTTTTAAAAGATTTCAAAATGGTTTTTGCCTTCCAAACAAAGATTCCCGAATTCCATAAAAAGTCTCCGGATTTTATAAAAGCTTCGGCCAATTCGACATTGGGTTTCTCTGTGAAGGTTTTTACTTTCTTGAACTCCGGACTCTCTTCGGGCAGAAATTGAATGTAACCGTAACCGGTCTCAGGGCGGGTAGGTTCTATGCCAAGGGTAATCAGCACTTCGTTGCTACTGGCTTCCATCAATGCGTGATTAAGTTTTTTAACAAAAACAGTTTCTTCTAATATCACATGATCCGATGGGGCGACAACGATGTTGGCTTCTGGATTTATTTCTGTTATCAGCTTGGCTGCTAGTAGGTTGCAGGGAGCTGTGTTCATCCCCATGGGTTCTGTAATCAGTTGATTCTGATTGATTTCCGGAAGTTGTTGAAGTGTGAGTTCGACATATTCTTCCAATGTAACGATGTAAATTTGATTGACCGGAATTACTTTTTTTAGTCGATCAAAAGTGCTTCGAATCAGGGATTTTCCGGTACCTAAGATGTCAAGAAATTGCTTGGGAATTTCAGAAGTGCTGATTGGCCAGAACCGTGTTCCGGAACCACCGGCCATGATTACTCCAAAGTTATTTTCGTTCATTCATCAATCGTTTCATCTGCAACAGCTAATCCATTAATCAAAAAAAGCCTGTTGGTTTTAATTTCTCTGCAAATATATCTTATTTTTCGCTTCGCACCTTTTTCAAAAATTCTTTTCCCTAACCGGAATTTTTGCCCGTCAGCCAGATTCTCAATCTTCATTTCGGAATCCTGATTACAAGCAAACATTTTATTGTACAAATTCCTGTCAGCACCGACACTTGCCTTCGGATTTCTAAGATGTTTGATAATCAGAGGTTTCATTTCATCGGAATAAACCGCCAAAGAATCCGAAAGCAATTTTCCGAAAGTGAGTTTCCATTCATTCCCGTGTGATTTCACATCCGAAGGATGATTCCGCTTCACCTTCAAATGTGCAATTTCATGGGTTAATACAAAGAAGAATGCCTCAGGTTGCAAATCGAAATTGACGGAAATCTGATGGAGTTGCTTCTCTTTCAGAAAGCGATAATCCCCTAATTTGGTTTTCCGTTTTCTCGTGATTTTTATAATAAACCGCTCATCTTCTAACCAGCGTTCAACAAACTGCATCCCTTGTTCGGGAATATATTTTTCCAAACCTGTTAAATTCATTTGGGAAAGTTAGTCAACTTTCTCAAAAAAAAAAGTCTAATTTTGCAGCCGATGTTTAAGCCGTTTACATACATAGGTGCGTATTTCTTGTTCCTGAAGAAAGTTTTTGAGAAACCACAGGGCGCAAAATATTTTTGGAAGTTGATCATGCGGGAAATCGATGATTTAGGCATGAGTTCCATCGGGTTGGTGGCATTTATTTCATTGTTTATGGGTGCGGTTGTAGCTATACAAATGGCGCAAAACTTTGAAAACTCCCAGATTCCGGTTCCGAAATATTATGTTGCTTATGCCACGAAAGTGGTTTTGATTCTGGAATTTTCACCCACCATTGTGTCTTTGATTCTGGCCGGAAAAGTTGGGTCTTATATCGCTTCAAGCATCGGAACCATGCGCGTAACTGAGCAAATCGATGCACTGGATGTGATGGGCATCAATTCACCTTCATTCTTGGTGATGCCAAAAATCATCGCTTCGGTTTTCTTCAATCCTATTCTTATTATGATGAGTATCGGAATCGGGATTTGGGGCGGATACCTGATTGGTGAAGTGACGCAATTGTGGTCTAAATCGGACTATATCAGAGGTTTGCAAATGCCGATGGCCAATAAGTTTTTCACTTATACCTTCATTAAAACCATCTTTTTTGCATTTGTTATTGCCACAGTTCCTGCTTACTACGGTTATAATGTGAAAGGAGGATCGCTTGAAGTAGGGCGTTCGAGTACTGCGGCAGTAGTCTGGACTTCAGTGATTATTATCGTATTGAACTTAGTTTTAACCCAAACGATTTTGAGTTAATGATTGAAGTAAAAGACATAAAAAAATCTTTTGACGGCATTGAAGTGCTGAAGGGAATTTCAACGGTTTTTGAACCCGGAAAAACCAATCTGATTATTGGGCAGTCCGGTTCGGGAAAAACGGTTTTTCTGAAATGTCTCAATGGATTGATAGAACCAACTTCAGGAGAAATTTTCTTTAACCAAAGAAATATCCTGACTTTTAGCAAAGATGAAAGGAAAAAACTCAGAAGCGAAATTGGAACTGTATTTCAGGGCAGTGCCTTGTTTGACTCCATGACCGTTTTGGAAAATGTGAGATTTCCACTGGAAATGTTTTCTTCGTTTTCCATGAAGGAAATGAATGCACGCGCTGAAGAAGTTTTAGAAAGGGTCAATCTGACTGCCGAATCTTTCAAAAAATTTCCTTCTGAAATTTCAGGCGGAATGCAAAAAAGAGTAGCCATCGCCCGGGCGATTGTGAATAAACCGAAATACCTTTTTGCGGATGAACCCAATTCTGGTTTGGATCCGCAGACTTCCAAAGTAATTGATCAGTTGCTGCATGAATTAACCATTGAGTATCAGACTACAACCATCATCAACACCCATGACATGAATTCGGTGATGGAAATCGGAGAATCCATAATTTTTCTGAAAAACGGATACAAAGAATGGTATGGCGACAAGACAAATATTTTGACTGCGAACAATGAAGCGGTCATCAATTTCGTTTATTCTTCACAAATGTTCACTAAATTGCGGGAAGTTTTACTAAAAGAAAAAGAAAACCAATTAAAAAAATAATATTATGAAAAAATTGTTTTTGCTGGGCTTTGCCCTGATTTCGATGAACGCTTTCTGCCAAAACGCTGATTTCGGATTGAAAGCAGGATTGTTATACAACACCGACAACGGAGTGCTGCATTCGATTCAAAATGCGACTGCATTGAAAGGAGATGGTTCCGCAGGATTTCAGGCGGGAGCCATGGTAAGGATTAAATTGGCGGGTTTTTATATTCAACCGGAATTACTTTACACGAATTTCAATTATAAATTCAAAGGTCTTCCCAGTCTTCCAAACCCTAATCCTGATCCAACACCAGAGCCGGATCCAGAGACCCCAGAACCTACCTCTGCCAAAAAAGCAGGTGAAACTAATTTAAAATTAGTAAAGAACCGTCTGGATTTACCCATCAACATTGGGAAAACTTTTGCAATGGGATTGATTCATGTGCAAACGGGACCTGTGCTTTCCATGAATTTGGATGATAAATTAAAAGGTGACGGTTTTGATTTTAAAAATCCGGAAGACCAAGACAAAATCAGTTTGGGCTGGCAGGTTGGAGCAGGAATTAATCTCAGCCGATTTATCGTCGATTTGAGATATGAATTTGGCCTTGGAAAAACTTCTTCCAAAATATTTGACAATGTAACAGGCACTGAATTCAGTACGGAAAATCGACCCAATTTATTGTCACTCTCTGTTGGGTATTTCTTCTAAGTGATTTGAAATTAATTTATTGTAAGATTTAGCACAAAGCCTCTGCATCATGCGGAGGCTTTGTTTTTCTCTCTAAAAATTGTTCAAAAACTAAACTTGTACAACTTATTCTTATTTCATAGTTTTGCACACTTGAAATTCTGACAAAAATGGCAAAGCTCAAGAAAAAGAAAAAATATACTACCGAGCGGGTATTGGATAACCTGAACGAAACCGCCTACAAAGCGGAGAATTTTTTTGAAAGACATTCCAAACCGATTATCGGTATTTTAGGCGTTTTGGCTTTGTTGGCCATCGGGTATTTTGTGTATCTGAAGACGGTGCTGGAACCCAAATCGCAAAATGCTTTGACCGAAATGGTGCAAGCCGATGATTATTTCATGCAGGATTCGATGAATCTTGCGCTTAAAGGAAGCCCCGGAAGTTTTCAAGGATATGAGCAAATCATCGAAAATTACGGAAATACCAAAGGAGGAAATTTAGCCAGATACAAAGCCGGTATTGCTTATTACAAATTAGGCGACTACGCTTCTGCTGTTTCCAGTTTGGAGAAATTTAAAACCGATGACAACATCTTAGAAGCCCAGAGATTGGGAATGATTGGGAATGCGCTGAACGATGGCCAGAAAAAAGAACAGGCTTTGACTTATTATGTGAAAGCGGCCGAAGCAACTGATTATGAAGTGCTGAAAACCATTTATTACAAAAAGGCCGGAGAATTGGCAATCCAATTGGGTAAAAATCAGGAAGCATTAAAATATTTTCAGATTTTGACGGATACTTATCCCAATATCGGCCCGGACATTGAAAAATATGTGGAAAGATTAAAATACGCTACCGGTGTCAACTAAAGACCAAAATCTGTCGCAATACGACAAATCAAAAATATCAAATGCCGAAGCGCTCCGTTTCGGCATTGTTGTTTCACAATGGAACAGCCACATCACCCATAATCTTGAAAAAGGCGCAGTCAAAACTTTGCGCGAACTCGGTGCCAAAGAAGAAAACATCCATTGCGTTGAAGTGCCCGGTAGTTTTGAGTTGATTTATGGTGCCGCACAATTGTGCAAGAAAAATGAATTTGATGCCTTGATTGTGATTGGCTGCGTCATCCGAGGGGAAACCGCGCATTTCGACTACATCTGCCAAGGCGTGACCCAAGGAATCAAAGACCTTAATATTCAATACGATATTCCGGTGATTTACTGTGTGCTTACCGATGACAACGAGCAGCAATCCATCGACCGTTCAGGTGGAAAATACGGCAACAAAGGCGTTGAAGCTGCCGTGACAGCTGTGAAAATGGCGGATTTCAACAAAGGTTTGTAAATATTTAACCAGCTTTATTCAGCTTAAATTAGGTAAATCGCATCTTTTTATCGAAATTTGTTCGTGGATTTTCTGAAATATTATTTGGGATTTCCGGTATCTTAAACTTTCCTGAAAACTTGAAGTTTAACTATTTAAAATTAAAATTATGCGACAATATTTGGATTTGGCGAAATATGTAATTTCACAGGGTGAAGATAAACCTGACCGAACCGGAACCGGAACCAAAAGTGTTTTTGGACATCAGATGCGGTTCAATCTTCAGGATGGATTTCCCATGTTGACCACCAAGAAATTACACTTCAAATCCATTGTATATGAGTTGCTTTGGTTCCTGAAAGGCGATACCAATGTCAAATTTCTTCAGGAGAACGGTGTGAAAATCTGGAATGAATGGGCGGATGACAACGGAGATTTGGGACCGATTTACGGGCATCAGTGGAGAAGTTGGGGCAAGTCCGATGGAGAAACCATCGACCAGATTTCGGAAGCGATTCGCCTGATTAGGGAAGAACCCGAATCACGTAGAATCATCGTATCCGCATGGAATGTAGGAGAGTTGAGCCAAATGGCTTTGGCTCCCTGTCATGCTTTGTTTCAATTTTATGTGACGCCGCCGGATATTTCCAAAGGTGAACAGCGCGGGAAATTATCTTTGCAATTGTACCAGCGAAGTGCGGATATTTTTCTCGGCGTTCCGTTCAACATCGCTTCTTATTCCTTGCTTCTCTTGATGATGGCGCAGGTTTGCGAACTTGAACCAGGCGATTTTGTACATACTTTGGGCGATGCACATATTTATTCCAATCATTTTGAGCAAATAAATCTGCAACTTACCCGCCATCCAAAACCGCTACCGACTATAAAAATAAACCCGGAAATCAAAGATATTTTCCAATTCGAATTTGAGGATTTTTCATTGGAAAACTACGAAGCAGATCCGCATATCAGTGGAAAAGTTGCTGTCTGATTTCATTTTAGCAATCTTTAATCAATCAGGTTTTTGAACTCTGAAAGGATAAATTTATCTTTGCAGTCCAATTTTTCAGGCTATGGCAGAAAACGATTTAATGGAAAAGCTGAATGCCATCAAACAGCGGTTTGATGAAGTTTCCGATTTGATAATCCAACCGGATATCATTTCGAATCACGATCGTTATGCGCGTTTGAATAAAGAATATGCGGATTTAAAGGATATTGTGGCAAAGCGAAAAGAGTATGAAATTTTGCGCAACACGATTGCAGAAGCCAATGAAATCATAGCTGCCGGTAAGGATCCCGAAATGGTTGAACTCGCCAAAATGGAAAAAGATGAAGCCATCAATAGGATTCCAGATGTGGAAGAAGAAGTCAAATTCATGTTGATTCCTAAAGATCCTGATGATGAAAAAAACGTAGTAGTCGAGCTTCGTGCCGGAACAGGTGGGGATGAAGCGGCTATTTTTGTGGAAGATATTTTCAGAATGTATTCCCTGTTTTTCAAAAACAAAGGATGGAAATATGAAATCCTGAATACGAGCGAAGGTGCTGTCAAAGGATATAAAGAAGTGATTCTGAGTGTAGAAGGGAAGGATGTTTTCGGTACCATGAAATTTGAAAGCGGGGTTCATCGGGTACAGCGCATTCCGGAAACAGAATCTCAAGGACGTGTCCATACTTCTGCGATTACTGTCGCTGTTTTGCCTGAAGCAGAAGAGGTGGATGTAGAAATTAATCCGGCTGATCTGGAATTTCAGACCGCACGTTCCAGTGGTGCCGGCGGACAGAATGTCAACAAAGTAGAAACCAAAGTTCAATTGACTCACAAACCTTCGGGCATCGTGATTGTATGTCAAGAAGCCCGCTCTCAACACGCCAACCGGGAAAGAGCGTTGCAATTGCTACGTACAAAACTTTATGAAATCGAATTTGAAAAAAAGCACGCTGAACGTTCCGCACAAAGAAAATCTTTGGTTTCCACCGGCGACCGTTCTGCCAAAATCCGAACCTACAATTATCCGCAGGGCAGGGTGACCGATCACCGAATCAATAAATCCATTTACAATTTAGATAATTTCATGAACGGCGATATTCAGGAAATGATAGATGCGCTGAAACTCGCCGAGAATGCTGAAAAACTCCAAAGTTCAGAGGAGATTTAAGTGGGATTTCTTTATAGGATTCCTGAACTATATTCCTGATTTTCATTGCACGCATTTTGTGTACTTGAAGATGCTTTGTCATTTTCGTGAAAAATGTTGTAACTTTCAACAATCAAACTACCAACTCTTTAGCTATGAAAGAAGCACTGCTCCATTTTATCTGGCGTTTTCAATTATTGGATTTGCTGCACCTGAAAACGACCGATGGACGAAATTTCAGAATTGTGAATCGGGGACAATGGAATAAAATCGATTCCGGACCGGATTTTTATTTGGGCAAAATTGAACTTGACAACCGGATTTGGGTCGGAAACATTGAGATACATGTTCATTCTTCCGACTGGGATTTGCACGGACATTCCGCAGACAAAGCCTACGAAAATGTGATACTTCACGTGGTTTATGAACATGATTGTGAGGTTGACTTTCTGTTGCAAAGGAATATTCCAACACTGGAATTAAAAGATTATATTTTTCCTGAAGTTTTGAGAAATTATGACCAACTGCTGAGTCCGGGAATGAATTTTATTCCTTGCGAAAAGAGCATTCACTTGGTGCGGCAAGAAAAAATCAAATTTTGGTTGGAACGTTTGGTCATTGAAAGATTAGAAAGAAAAACCAAGGAAATAGAACAGGAATTTCTTAACAACAACAAGGATTGGGAACGATTGCTTTTCAAAAAAACAGCCTATTCTTTTGGGTTGAAAACCAATTCGGAAGCCTTTCTGATTTGGGCGGATTCCTTTGATTATAAGGTGTTGACCAAAGTACAAAACCATCCGAATTATGTTCACGCACTCTTTTTGGGACAAGCCGGATTTCTGGAACTCCGGTCAGATGATGCTTACATTCAGCAGTTGCAAAAGGATTATGAGTTTTTAAAAGCAAAATTTCAGCTGCATCCTTTGGACAAATCCATTTTCAGATTTTCAAGGATGCGGCCATGGAATTTCCCGACAGTCCGGATGATGCAGCTGGCGACGCTGTTTGGTGCTTATCAGAATCTTTTCACTTTTCTGATGGGGACGCGTTCTTTTGAGAAAATTCTTCCGGTTTTTCATGATTTGGATTATCCTGAATTTTGGAAAACACATTTTACTTTGGACAAAACCTCGAAATCTGAAGCTGTAAAATCCATTTCCAAGGATTTAATCAACCGATTGATTATCAATGTGATTATTCCGATAAAATTTGTTTATTCCAAAACTTTGGGCAAAGATATCAGTGAAGACTTGATTGAATGGTTGCGCAAACTTCCGGCTGAAAATAATGCAGTGATTCAGGGTTATGCAGCCTTAGGCTTGAAAGCCGAAAACGCATTTGAATCGCAGGCATTTATAGAATTAAAAAAACACTTTTGCAACGAGAAAAAATGCCTAAATTGCGCCATCGGATTGCAAATCATGAAAGATGTTTGACAAATTCAGAAATTTTTTGGAATTCAACGGTTTTAACGTTATTTCGAGAATTGCCGACCGTTTGGGGGTTCGCGCTTCCAAACTGCGCTTGCTCTATATTTATCTATCATTCGTTACCCTCGGCGTCACTTTTGCGTTTTATCTGATGATGGCGTTTTTTCTTTGGGTCAAAGACGGCATCATCGTCCGCAGAAAATCGGTTTTTGATTTATAATCTTAATAAATTACTGAGCCTGATTTTTGATAAAATTCAATTTTCATTGACAGTCAATGTATTGAGATTTATGCATAGATGGAATGTTCACAAAAATTTAATACAGATAGCGGTTAATTGTAAATAATTCTTAAATTGGTCGAATATTTCAGCAAAATGGAGAAAGTTCGGTTTCTGACCACTTAAAATAAAATCACATGAGGACTATTCGAAAATCCCTGATTCGTTACAATCAATCTCAACGAATCGGGATTTTTCTTTTGATAGCTGCACTCATCGGAATCGAAGTTTTTGCTTTGATTGTCAAACCGAAAAACGAACCTACCCATTCAACCAATTTTTCCGAAGAAATTATCGCCATGCAAAAGCAAATCAATGAAGCAGATGTAGTTGCAAATTTGACAGCTTTTGACCCGAATGAATTGGGCTTGGCAGAATGGGAAAAGTTGGGATTTTCAGAAAAACAAGCAAACACCATTCTTAAATATAAATTTTCTCTTGGTGGATATTTTGAGGATGCGGCGCAAATCAAAGATTGTTATGTCATTAGTGCAAAGAAATTTGCTGAAATTGAACCTTATATTGAGATTAAGCCCAAAAGCAAGAATTTAAGTCAAGGTCATATTCATTCCGAATTTGAAACAATCAGCATCCCTTATCAAAAGTTTAATCCAAATAATTACACCCAAAAGGATTGGGAAAAAATTGGTTTTTCCAAAAAGCAGGCGACCACCATTTTGAAATACAAACAAAGTCTGGGTGGGAAATTTCATAATCTTGAGCAAATCAAAGCTTGTTTTGTAATCAGTGATGAAAAATTTCGGGAAATGAAACCATACATCATGTTGGAGTCAAGCAAGATACAAACGACATCTGAAAATCCCGGAACCATTCAAATTTTGGAAGAAGAACCTTCTTCAGAAGGAGCTGAACAATCAGAAATCAGCGGCGTCATACAAGTTTTGAAAGAATAAAACTTCCAATTGCAGCATCATCCTTAATGCATTTTAATTCGTTTTTTTCAGTTAATTTTACTCCATAGAATTAAGCACATGAAACTAAGAACAGCCAATCTGACCCGTTATATCTTGCCTTTGCGTGAAGGGGGTTCCCTTCCTGCATTGGCAGAAGCCGATGACGGATTCAAATATGTCGTCAAATTCAAAGGCAGCGGACACAAGGAAAAATCCGTAATTGCGGAACTTCTGGGTGGAGAAATTGCCAGAAAATCAGGCTTCAATGTACCGGAACAAGTTTTTCTGAACTTAGATGAAGCTTTTGGGCGGACAGAAGGCGATGAGGAAATTCAAGATTTGTTGAAATGGAGTCAGGGAACAAACTTAGGATTGCATTTTCTGTCGGGTGCCGTCAATTATGACCAGAATGTCATGAAAGTCGATGCCGAAACAGCTTCGCGAATCGTTTGGTTGGATGCGTTCATTACCAATGTGGATAGGACTTTCAAGAATACAAATATGCTGATGTGGCACAAGGAGTTGTGGCTGATTGATCATGGTTCCGCGTTTTATTTTCATCATTCTTGGGAAAATTGGGAAAAACAGGCGAAATCACCTTTTAAATTTATCAAAGACCATATTTTTCTGAAAAATGCAGATGAAATTGAAAAAGCTGATCGAGAGATTAAACCAATGATTACCGACGACTTCATCCATGAGCTGACCGATTTGATTCCCGATGAATGGTTGAACTGGGACTTGAATCATACGCCCGAAGAGCTAAGAACGGTTTACCGTGATTTTCTGAAAATCAGAAGAACACATAGTGAAATATTCGTAAAAGAAATTCAGCATGCAAGACAAAATCTTATATGAATATGCCGTGATTCGGATTTTCCCTAAGGTGGAAAGAGAAGAATTCATCAATGCCGGAATTTTGATTTTTTCAAAACCGGCAAACAAATTATTGGTCAAAACTCATTTCCATAAAGCCAAATTCAGGATGTTCGATTCTGAATTAGAAGAAGATGAGATTGAAAAAAACCTGAAGTCGTTTGAATGGATTGCAGCGGGTTTACCGGAAGGCGGAGCTGTTGCAAAATTGGATTTGCCATCGCGTTTTAGATGGATGACTGCGGTACGCAGTTCCTGCATTCAGACTTCGCGTCCTCATCCCGGATTTTCTGAAAACCCGGAAGCTACATTGGAAAGGCTCTTCCACGAACTCGTGCTTTGAAAGTTTATTTCTGCCGGAAATAAATATCAATCGGTACGCCTGTGAAATTAAAATTCTTCCGAAACTGATTTTCAATAAACCGCCGATATGGCTCTTTCACATATTGTGGCAGATTGGCAAAAAATGCGAATTGTGGTGTTTTGGTAGGCAGCTGTGTTACATATTTGATTTTGATGTATTTACCTTTTGTAGCGGGTGGCGGCGTGGCTTCAATAATCGGTAGCATCAGCTCATTCAATTTGCTGGTTTTGATTCGCTGATTGCGGTTGGCATTGACCTGCATAATGACATCAATTGTTTTATGAATCCTTTGTTTGGTCAAAGCGGAAATAAATAGAATCGGAACATCGGTGAAAGGCGCAATTTTGTTTTTGATTTCTTTCTCAAATTCCTTCATTGTGTTGGTTTCTTTTTCTATCAAATCCCATTTATTAATCAGAATCACAATGCCTTTTCGATTCTTTTGAGCCAGAGAAAAAATATTAATGTCTTGTGATTCAATTCCACGGGTTGCATCAACCATCAGCACACAGATATCACAATCCTCAATGGCGCGAATGGCACGCATGACCGAATAGAATTCCAAGTCTTCACTGACTTTGCTTTTTTTTCGGATTCCCGCAGTGTCAATCAACACAAGTTCATGTCCGAATTTATTGTAAAGCGTTTCAATGGTGTCTCTTGTGGTTCCGGCTACTTCAGTAACTATGTTTCTTTCTTCCCCCAAAAGGGCATTGGTCAAGGTGGATTTTCCGGCATTCGGCCGGCCTACAATAGTAATTCTCGGAAGTCCTTCAAAAGGGTCAACATATTCTGTATTGTCAAAATTTTCAACGACCTCATCGAGCAATTCTCCAGTTCCACTTCCCGTCATAGAAGACAAAGTGTAAAATTTGTCAAATCCAAGGTTGTAAAACTCATAAGTATCCTCTATGTTTTTATTGGAATCAACTTTATTGACTACCAGAAAAACAGGTTTTTCACTTTTTCTCAGCAATTGAGCGACTTCTCTGTCCATGGGCGTAATCCCGGTCTGGCTGTCCACCATGAAAAGAATAATATTGGCTTCTTCGATGGCCAATTCCACCTGTTTGCGGATTTCCACTTCAAAAGCATCATCTGAACCAGTCGCATAGCCGCCGGTGTCAATGACCGTAAATTCCTTACCAGCCCAGTCGCTTTTTCCGTAATGACGGTCACGTGTTACGCCCGAAATATCATCAACTATCGCTTGACGCCTTTCAACTAAACGATTGAAAAGTGTGGATTTCCCGACGTTTGGCCGGCCTACAATTGCAACAATATTTGCCATGGCGCAAAGATAAACTTTTCAGTTCGATGAATAATAAGAAGTTGAAAGAAGCTTTTTAATGTTGTGAAACCCATTTTCAATACTTACTAAAACCTTATCTTCGCAACATGGTTTTGGTTACCGGTGCAACAGGACTTGTGGGCAGTTTTTTGCTCTTGGAACTTTCCAAAAGAGGAAAGCAAATTCGTGCCATTCGGCGCAAAGAAACTTCCACGGATGCCGTCCGGAAATTATTTCAGGAATTTTCAAATCTTGAACAATTTGAAGAAATAGAATGGGTGGAAGCGGATTTGCTGGATGTTCCTTCACTTGAAAAGGCTTTGAAAGCAATTGAAACCATTTATCATACAGCGGCTTTTGTCAGTTTTGATGCTCGGTTGAATCGGGAGATTTACAATGCGAATGTGAAGGGAACACGGCAGCTTGTCAATGTTGCAATTCCAGAAAAAACACCAAATATAGTGTATGTAAGCAGCATCGCTACGTTGGATATTGGAGAAGATGAATCGGTGATAAACGAAACATCCCATTGGAATCCGGAAGCCGTACATTCTTATTACGCGCGTTCCAAAAAAAGTGCGGAAATGGAAGTCTGGCGGGCAGCGGAAGAGTCGGGAATGAAAGTGCTGGTGGTGAAACCATCCGTCATTATCGGCACGATAGATGGCAAAAGATACAGTGAAAATATTTTCAAAACAGCCAGTCGGAAAACGGCATTTGCATCGGAAGGAATTACGGGATATGTGGATGTCCGGGATGTCGTGTTTTCAATGGTAGAATTGGTTGAAAAAGGAAATTGGAATCAATCTTATATATTGAATGCCGGTGAAAAATCATTTTTTGAAGTCATTGCTTTTGTCAGAAAACAATGGAATTTAAAAAATCCGGTGAAAGTCTCCAAACCCATGTTGCGGTTCCTCAAAAATATATCTTTGGTGAACAGAATTTTTGGCGGCACCTATTTGAGCAAAGCAAGCTATGAAGCACTGACAGAAGAATCTCATTTTTCTAATCAAAAGGTTGTCGATGCCATTGGAGTCAAATTTATTCCTATCAATGAATCCCTTGCATTTCACGCAAAACGTTATTTAAAAATGAAATAAATGGTTGAAACATTTAAATCCAACATACAAATATCGGATTTTGACAACGAAGGAAGTGTGTCCGCACGCTGTCCGTCGAATATCGCACTGATTAAATATTGGGGAAAACGTGAACCACAAATTCCGATGAATCCTTCCTTAAGTTTTACGCTGACAGAAAGTTATACGGAAACAGAATTAAGGTTTAAACCGAAAGCTTCCACAGACTTTGCCGTTAAAATATTTATGGATGGTGAATTAAAGAATGATTTTTCACCCAAGATTCTGAAGTTTTTTGATAGGATTGAGGCTTACTTGCCTTTTTTGAGAAAATTTGAATTTGAAATCCATACGCACAATACTTTCCCACACAGCAGCGGAATTGCTTCATCTGCTTCAGGATTAGGCGCATTGGCTTTTTGTTTGACGGATTTGGAAAATATTTTAGGAGGTGAATTGTCTGAAAATGAGAAATTAAGAAAGACTTCATTTTTGGCGCGTTTGGGATCCGGCAGTGCTTGCCGCTCGATTTATCCCGGAATCACGGTTTGGGGTGAAACTGAATTGGTGAAGGATAGCTCCGATTTGTACGCAATTCCGTATCCTTATGAAATCCATGAAATTTTCAAGGGATTCAGAGATTCTATTTTATTGATTGATGAGGGA
Source organism: Weeksellaceae bacterium (assembly GCA_041656055.1). GTDB lineage: Bacteria > Bacteroidota > Bacteroidia > Flavobacteriales > Weeksellaceae > Moheibacter. The sequence continues at coordinate 16,473 of JBBAEI010000004.1, read as the reverse complement.
GAAAAACAGGTTTCCAGTACGGTTGGCCATCAGTTGATGGAAAATCATCCTTATGCGAAAACCCGTTTTGAAGATGCGAAAAAGAATTTACAACAACTAATTCCTGTGTTAAAATCCGGGGATTTAGAAACATTTGGAAAAATTGTGGAGCATGAAGCACTCAGCCTCCATGCGATGATGATGACTTCCGATCCTTATTTTATATTGATGAAGCCTGATACCGTGAAGGTTATAGATTTGATTTGGAGTTTTAGAAAAACCGCTTTTGTGCCTTTGTTTTTCACTTTGGATGCGGGTGCCAATATCCACATACTTTATCCGAATGATTATGACTTTGATTCATTTGCCAAAGAATTAAAAGACAGGATTTCAAACAAGAAAAAAATTATCCAAGATTTAACATTTTAACAATTTCTTTAAAAGATTTTTTTATATTTGCTACATTAATAATTAAAACAATAACAAAATGAAAAAAATCTTTACTGTTTTATCCGTAGCTTTCTTCATTGGTGCGGTGAGTGCACAGACAGAAGTTACACTTTCTCAGACTAACGATGACATTGTTCCTGAAAGTGCAGGGATTTTGTCATGTAATGATTCTGACAATGGTATGTTTCGTCTTTTCAATTTGAACGATTATGGAATTACCGGCGCATTTGAGGTTACCGGTGTTGATGCAGCTGCCATTATTTGGGATGGTGGTTATGGAGAAGTTTACATTTACAATTACAACGGACCTGAATATCCTGAAAGTATTGCTTATGATACGCTTGAAGATACAGGATTCTATGCTTTCTATTCTAACAACTCAGGGGTGAGAGAATGGCAATGGGTTAGTTTTGAGGTATTTGATGAGGCGACTCAGGAAATCAACAACGACAGAGAATTTGCAGTTGTACTTCAAGGTCCGATTTCAAATGCAGATGATGGTTGGATAGGAAGTATGGTTCCGCTACCTACGGATGGAGGCTTTATTAAATCATCTTATTTCGGAAGCCCGAATACAGGATGTTATGCAGTTGAAGAAGGAGTAGCCACAAGATTGGATACAACTTCCTTTACTGCTTACGCAGCTACTTTGTTGACTGTAACCGGTATTGCTGAAGGAATGGGTCTTGTAGAATTGGGTGGAAGAGCATTTTCTATTTATCCAAATCCTGCAACTGATGTATTGAACATCAAATTAAACGGAAACGAAGTAATGGAAAGCATCGAAATCGTGAACATGGCTGGACAGTCTGTTATGAGAATGAAAGCTGCTGACCAAATCAATGTTAGCTCTTTGGCTCCGGGTGCTTATGTTCTTAGAATGAAAGACAACAACGGCGTTACGCACATGGAAAAACTTATCAAAAAATAATTGATAGTTTTCTAATTCAAAAAAAAGCCGCTCATCGAGCGGTTTTTTTTATGCTAAATTTTGAGTGATTTAAATTCGGTAATCGTTTATATTAATTCCAAAACATCTTTCATGGAAAAACAGCCTTGTTTACCGATGATCCATTCGGCTGCTAATACGGCACCCAATGCAAAGCCTTTGCGCGAGTGTGCGGTATGTTTGATTTCAATGGAATCCACTTCTGATTGATAGGTTACTATATGCGTTCCGGCTACGTTTTCAATTCTTTTGGAAAAAACAGGAAGAATATTAGCGGCGGATTTTTGATCAGATTCCCATTTTTCAAAATCGGTATTTTTGATGATTTGTTCCGCTAAACTGATGGCCGTTCCACTGGGTTTGTCTAATTTCATGACATGATGGGTTTCTTCAATTTCAATTTGATACTGCGGATAATTTTTCATTAATCTTGCCAATTTCTCATTGAGTTCAAAAAACAGATTCACGCCGAGACTGAAATTGGAGCCGTATAGAAACGCCCCCTTGAATTCTTCGTTGATAGCCCGGATTTCATCCATTCTGTCTAACCAGCCGGTAGTTCCGGAAACGACGGGAACGCCGTTCTTTAGTAGGAAAGCGATGTTCTCAAATGCCGTTTCTGGTTTGGAAAATTCAATCGCTACATCTGCATCTTTCAAGTCTTTTATTTCCGGTTGCCTATTGAAACGACCAATGATTTGATGGCCTTTTTCTAATAAAATCTCTTCAATGGTTTTCCCCATTTTTCCGTAACCCACCAAAATTGTTTTCATTTTTCAAAGCATTTTAATAGAAATTATTACTCAGAAACAGCTCAAAATTTAAGATTCAATCCGATACCCATCGCCATTTCATTGGACTGATGATGTTGAAGTATCACAGGCTTCATCGACAAATCCGGGTCTTTATTGATGCCGAACAAATGTGCATCCACCGTGGCATCCAGTACATTGAGCAAATATCCCAAAGCGGTCAAGGCAATGGCGTAATCTCTTGTCCGTTTGCGTGTATCTTGAATATTGGCAAGTTGTTCCTTCGTCAGATTATTGATGGCAGGAATCGGGATTTCATTGCCATAAAGTTTATCTAAATAATACCCTCTGAATTCGCGGTATTGATTATTGTAATAAACGATGAACCCAACGCCGGTTCCAAGGATACCCCAAACCAATGGAGCTTTCCACCATTTGCCGTTGTAAATCTGACCTGCACCCGGCAGGATAGCGGAATAAAGTGCAGCGCGCATCGGGTTTTTAGCCTCTAAATAATTGATGGTGTCAGTGTTTTCAAAACCTTGTACAACGGTAATTTCACTGGAAGAAATGCTGTCATTTTTCACTTCCTGTGCACAAAGTGTAACTGAAATCAGCAGAAATATGTATAAAATCCAAAATTTCATTCAAGGATTTTTCGAAGTCTTTCAAATTCGGTATCCGAATCAAAATTGATAATGATTTTTCCTTTGCCGTTGCGTGTTCTTTTAATTTCAACACCGACCTGAAGGTTCTCAGAAAACCGCTGTTGGGCTTTTCTAAAGGCATTGGGCAATTCCGGTGTTGATTTTTTAGGTGCATTTGGCTTTTTGATGGAACGAATCAAACTTTCAGTTTCCCGAACGGAAAGATTTCCGGCAACGATTTGTTCATAGATTTCTAATTGCAAATCATTATCCTCCAACGCAATGATGGCGCGGCCGTGCCCCATGCTGATCATGCCATCCCGGATACCGGTTTGTACGATTGGGTCGAGTTTCAGCAAACGGAGGTAATTCGAGATGGATGCTCTGTCTTTTCCTACACGATGGCTGAGTTGTTCTTGTGTCAGATTGATTTCATCCAATAAACGCTGATAGGAAAGTGCAATTTCAATGGCATCCAAATCCTGTCGCTGAATATTTTCTACCAAAGCCATTTCTAACATTTCCTGGTCATTGGCCAAACGGACATAAGCTGGAATGGTCTCCAAACCAACGATTTGTGAAGCTCGAAAACGACGTTCTCCTGAAATCAGTTCATAACCGGACTCGGTTTTCCGAACGGTAATTGGCTGAATAACCCCAAGGACAGCCACTGATTTCACCAAATCGTCCAAAGCGTTTTTGTCAAAATTGGTTCTGGGTTGGAATGGATTGGTTTTGATTTTCTTCAAATCAACTTCCAGAATGTTGCCCACCAATTTCTCAGCTCCTTTGTCGGATGCGGATTTCACATCAGGCTCATCTTTCAATAGTGCCGATAATCCTCTACCAAGTCTGTTGTTGCCGGTTTTTGCCATAAATTTTTAATCTTTATATCCATCCCGAATCTTTTGGGATGAAATCAACAATTTATCTATTTTTCTATTTTCAGATAAGCAATTTTAAATCATGAAAATAAAATCACTTATACGCTGTCATTATTTTTAATCAGAAATTCTCTTGCTAAATTTAAATAATTTTCTGCACCCCGGCTGTCGGCGTCATAAGCGATAATGGCCTCGCCAAAACTCGGGGCTTCGGAAAGTCTGACATTGCGCTGAATGATGGTGTCAAACACCATTTTCGGGAAATGCGTATTGACTTCATCTACAACCTGATTGGACAATCGAAGTCGTGAATCATGCATGGTCAGCAACAAGCCTTCGATGTCCAAGTCTTTGTTGTGATGTTTCTGCACCCCTTTGATCGTATTGAGCAATTTCCCCAATCCTTCCAATGCAAAATATTCACATTGAATCGGAATGATTACCGAATCGGCAGCCGTCAGCGCATTCAGTGTGACCAATCCCAAAGAAGGCGCGCAGTCGATGATGATATAATCATACTGTAGCTTGATTGGTTCTAAGGCTTTTTTCAGAAGCTGTTCGCGGTTGTCCATATCCACAATCTCAATTTCAGCAGCCACCAAATCCATGTGCGAAGGAATGATGTCCAAACCCGGAGACTGTGTTTTTCGTATGGCTTCAGCCGCAGAAATCTGGTGTTCAAGCACTTCATAAATGCTATTTTCTACTTCTTCAATATTGATTCCCAATCCGGATGAAGCATTGGCTTGCGGGTCGGCGTCAATCAAAAGTGTTTTCTTTTCCAAAACCCCCAAAGATGCAGCCAGATTGACTGCCGTTGTGGTTTTACCTACGCCGCCTTTTTGATTGGCTATTGCCACGGTTTTTCCCATAATAGTATTCAGCAAACAGTTGCAAAAATACGATTTAAAAGCCGGATGAAGGAATCGGCGGATTGATTTTTATAAACAATCAAGGGTTTCTTGTGAATTGAATTTAAATTTCTCACAAAGATTTCAGGATTCATTATTGTATTATAAAAAGCGTTGAAATCCAGATAAATACAGGAGCTGAATTTCGATTTGTTAATATTAAAGATTTACTAAAATAAACTTAAAGCAGTGTGATTCCAACATCTTGGTATGTTATTTGGAAATTTTAAAGCACATTAACCCTAAAAATTATAGAAATGAAAAAGTTAATAGCCATCATGGCACTTGTTAGTACTCCGGTTTTATTTGCCCAAATTAAGGTAACCGATGCCGAAGTAAAGCAAGAGAGAAAAACAGAAGCTGTTCAAGTCAAAAAGGAAGCCAATGCAGGAATGCAGGAAGCACGAGGAACCAAAGCATTTTCTACTGAGAAAGAAGAGAAAATGAGAGAAAAAAGAAAAAGTGCGAAAGCGCACAAACTTGGCGATAAAACCCATAAAAGAGGTGTCAAAGTTGATGGAAAGAAAAAGAGAGTTCATAAAAATCTGAGTGATGAAGAATTGAAAGAGTTGAAGGCGAAAAAAGCCCAAAATAAAGCCCAACAAAGTGCGGAACTGAAAAAATCCGACGATTAATTTCTCATCCTATCAAGATGCAAAGCCCGTAAAAACGGGCTTTTTTTGGGTTTCAAAAATTTTATAGGAAATGCATGGAATTAAATAGCCAATTCGACCAATATCGGGCAATGGTCGGAGTGGTAGGCTTCCGGTAAAATATTCGCTCTTTTCATTTTACCTTCCAACGTTTTGCTCACCATGTGGTAATCAATGCGCCAGCCTTTGTTTTGTGCCCGTGCATTGGCGCGGTAGCTCCACCAACTGTAATGATGGGGTTCCTTTACAAAATATCTGAATGAATCAATCAGTTCACATTTTTGCATATATTCCGTAAGCCATTCTCTTTCCATGGGCAAAAAGCCGGAAACTTTCGCATTTCTGATGGGATCCCAAATGTCGATTGCTTCGTGACAGATATTGTAATCCCCGGAAATAATCAGGTTGGGAATGCTTTTTCTCAATTCGTTGATGTATTCCATGAAATCATAGCAGAATTTCATTTTGAAATCAAGTCGTGCTTCCATATTGGTGCCGCTTGGAACATAGACGCTGATGAACGAGAAGCCGTCGAAATCAGCTCGCAGCACACGCCCTTCGTTGTCGATATAATCTATTCCCGTTCCAAATTCCACATGGTTTGGCTCTTTTTTGGAGAGAATGGCTACGCCGCTGTAACCCTTTCGCAGGGCAGAATGCCAGTATGAGTGGTATCCGATTGTGTTTAATTCCTCAATTTCCGTTAAGATTTGATCAGCTTGCGCTTTGGTTTCCTGAATTCCCATGATATCGGGTTGGGCAGCTGCAATCCATTCATTGAGCCCTTTTCTTGTGGCGGCTCTGATTCCATTGACATTATAACTGATTATTTTCATACGAATTTTAAAATCCTAAAATTAGGAAAGAATCAGAGAATCAGAAAGATTTAAATGGAAATTCTTTAGCAAAACCGGAATTTCGCCGGAAATTATTAATGATGATGGTGATGATGTTCCATTTCCATGGAAGTATCCAATTTTGGGCTGATGTATGGGATGCCGAGGTTGAGTCCGCGAAGCAGCAGCAGGATTCCGACCAACAAAGAAAGCCCGATTGTAACCGGTTTTAGTTGCTGGCGGAGTGCAGTTGTGATTTTACTTTTTACAGAAGCCAGTATCCAAAGTAGGGGCGTGGTGCCGATTCCAAAAAACAGCATGGCAATAAAACCTTCGACAAGTCCGCCGCCGGTCAGAGCCGCCGCAAGTGCCATATACACCATGCCGCAAGGCAGTAATCCGTTGATGAACCCCAACCGAAGGAAGTGATGCCATTTTGGGTTTTCTTTGATGGCTTTAAAAATGTTTTGAAAAGAATTCCGGAAAGGGAATTTCCCGATTTTTGGTTGTAAAATTGGAAAAATGGCTAACAAGATGACAATGATTCCAGCCAAAATGGATATATAACGCTGAGAATCACCCCACAAAGCTTTTAAGCCAAAGAGGCTGATAACAGCTCCGAGAATTCCGTAAGCCAAAGCTTTTCCCAAAAAATATAGTGTTTTACTAAGTAGATTCTGGCGGCTTTTGGGAAAGGGAACAGCCATCACAAGTGGGCCGCACATCCCCAGACAATGGAGACTTCCGCCCAATCCGAGCATAAACATTGAAGCATAAAGCACAAGGTTCATTTCATCGGAATTACATTAATTTAAATTCTTTGTAATAATCTTTGCCGTGTGAATTGAAAGAAACTTTCACGATGTAATTATTTCCGGGCGCGACTTCTTCCCGATTGAAAACATAAACGCCGTCATCACTTTTTGCTAATATTTTTCTGCGGTCTTTTTTAGAATCGGGAATGCAGAAAAATTCGATACTGCCCGTATTGATGTTTGCACTGACCTCTTTGGGAATGTTCAGGGTCAGCTTATTTCCATCATGTTTGAAATTGAAATCATAGCCTAATCCGTTGGCCATTCTTTTGGATTCCAGTACTTGGTCATATTCTTTTTCAAGTTGGTAATAATCTCCTTCAACCGCCATTTCAAATTTGATGTTCATCGCTTTGATAGAGAAATATAGCATCCAAGCAGCAAACAGTCCAAATCCAATCAGAATCAGGTTGCCGGGATGTTTTAGAAATTGAATGATTTTCATATTTAATAACCGTTTAAAAATGTAACTTTTTTATTTTGTATCACCTTGTCACCTGATTTTATCTGAATGTTAATTTTGGTTTTCCTTTGTTCTAATTCGCCTTTCGGGAAGCGTACAAAAAATATTTCTTCCGACAATTGACCGGATTTCAAGGAGTCTAATTTTGTGCCTACAAATTCTATTTGTGCATTTTCCTCTTTTACAGCGAGGCTGTACGGCAGATCCTTAGGGCTTTTGCTTTGAATTTTAATTTTGTAAAGATTGGAAATTGTACCATCCTGACCTTCTTGATAAAGTTGTCCGGGAACACGCAAAACCGTGGAATCAAAGACAGGCAGGGTCACCATGAATGCCGTAAATCCAGCGGTCAGCACAATCAGCAGGGTCAATAATAATTTGGAACGAAGATCCAAGCTTTTCTCACCAACGGTATTGGTTTCGAGTTGATGTTCAGTGGCGAAGGTAATCAGCCTTTCGGGTTTGTTGACTCTCCGCATCATATCATCACAGGCATCAATGCAGGCTGTACAGTTCACACATTCCATTTGCAATCCGTCACGAATATCGATTCCGGTCGGACAAACATTGACACACATTCCACAGTCGATACAATCGCCCAACTCATCTTCTTTGCCTTTTCTTTTTCTTCCTCTTGGCTCTCCACGGTTGTAATTGTATGCAACAGCCATAGATTTTTTATCCATCAGCGTACTCTGCATCCGACCGTATGGACAAATTACCGTGCATGCAATTTCACGGACATAGGCATAAACGAAATAAAAAACGGTAGCAAAAGCCAATAACCCGATAATTGCAATCCAATGTTTTGTGGGTTCCTTAATCGCAGATAGAATGACATCAATTCCTACAATGTAGGACAAAAAAGTCATGGCAATCAGGAAAGAAAGTAGGTAGAAAATAATGTGTTTCAGGGTTTTCTTGAAGTAATAGCTTTTGGGCTTTATCTTTTGTTTTTTTGCTTTCATCTGAACATGGGCGGGCCCTTCGATCATGAATTCTATTTTTCGGAACATCATTTCCAAAAAAATAGTTTGCGGGCAAACCCATCCGCAAAATACACGCCCAAATAATAAGGTGAAAACAATGACGAAAACAATGGCCAAAACCATCCCAATTCCCAAAATGATGAAATCCTGCGGGAAAAACATTTTTCCGAACAGGATGAATTCGCCTTTGGGGATATTGAGTAATAAAAAGGGTTTTCCGTTAATTTTTACAAATGGTAAACCAAATAGGAGTGCCATATAAAACCAACTCAGCCAAGTTCGGTATTTATAGAATTTCCCTTTTGGCTTAAAGGCATAAATCCACTTTCGCTTGCCTTCATTATCTACTGTGGAAATTTTGTTTCCATAATGTTCCGGTATCAAATATTCCGTCTCTCCCGATGCCATCTTCATTTACGTTTTGGACACTTCTGTATTCATATTTTCTGAAGTGTCAAATGAGTTTCTCCTGATTACTATTCTGTGTACAATTCACCTTGCGGTTCTTTCGCATTCGGTGGATTGGTGCCCTGCAAAGATATTACATAGCTGGCCAAATTAGCCATTTCTATGGGAGAAAAATTACCTTGCCAGGAGATCATTCCTTGTTCCGGCCAACCATATTTGATGCTGTAAAATACATCATTGATACTTCCTTTGTGCAGCCAATATTCATCAGTCAAGTTGGGGCCGATTCCGCCTTCGCCAGCAGCTCCGTGACAAGCTACGCAGTTTTTGGCATAAAGTACTGCTCCTTCTGAAATTCCGGCAGCATCTTGCATGGTAACGGTGTTTTCATCGATATCTCCACCGCCGGTTCTTTCTAAGTATTCTTTAATCTGGATTTCCGCAAGTCTTTGGGATTCTTTCAGTTCATCAACCTGATCGGGCATGGTTCCAAGGATAAAAAAGCGGACGAAATAAATAAATGAAAATAAGCAGGTTCCGAAAAATGCCCAATTCCACCAAGTCGGAATGTTGTTGTCCAACTCTCTGATACCGTCGTAATCATGTTCTAAGTCTAATTGTTTGAGTTCTTCCTCCGTATTGTCCTTTCCTAACATATTGACCAATCGCTTCCATAATGGTTTCTCGCCTTGCGCAGCCATGTGTTGCTCTACTTCCTTTCGGATGCCTTCATGTTCGCCAAGAACTTTCTTCTGCATGCTTATCAATACGAAAAGTGTAACGAAGCCGGCTAAGACCAGAATCATCAGCAGAATTACATCAGCCGGCAATGCAGCAGCTATCACCGCAGGCATTGTGGAAACGGATTGTGCGTTAACGGTTGGCAATAAAAATTGTATTGAAAGAAAAAGTATGACAATCATCGTTTTGGATGAATCCCCGGAATTTCTTCTCAGGTAGCTGTTGATTGCATTGAATGATCTTTCTATTGAATATGAATAAGTCAAAATCACCAAAAACAATACGAAAGCCACTGCAAAGAGAATAATTCTCCAAAGATTATAACCATCGTTCACCAATACTGAAGGCATAGGATGGATTTCGGCAGCGGATACATTTGCCGGAGTCATTACAAATACCGACAAAATCAGAAAAAGATAAAACATTTTATGGGTTCGTTTCATAGTGATTCAATTTATTTTAACGGAATATTTGCATTGTCATCCATTTTCTTTTGGTCGGCCGTAAATGCGTACAGCAGGACAATCAGGAAAATTACAGTAAAAATCACCAATGAAATCATTGGATAGATGTTTACATAGTCAATGTTTTTTAAAAATTCTGAAAATTTCATTTTATTTCTTAATTACTCATTGGTTGTGGTTGCAGTTTCATCTTCCGTATTCAGATTTTTTAAATCCGTACCTAATCTTTGCAGATAAGCGATTAATGCGATAATTTCTTTATCTGCTGTAGCACCGTCAATTTTCTGTTCGTGCAGTTCTTTGGTGATTTGATCCGCCTGTTTATGATATTCGTCGATAGCAATTTCATCAAATCCATCCGGATAAGGAACCCCTAATTTCTTCAAAGTCCTGATTTTACTCGGCAATTGAGCGAATTTGGCTTTGTTAGCCAAGAGCCAAGGATACTCCGGCATCAAACTTCCCGGACTTGTACTTTGCGGATTGTCCATGTGGACGTAATGCCAAGAGTGCGGGTATTTTCCACCTAATCTGTGCAGGTCGGGACCGGTACGTTTACTTCCCCACTGAAACGGATGGTCATAAACAAATTCGCCTGCTCTCGAATATTCCCCATAGCGGGCAACTTCATCCCGGAACGGTCTAATCATTTGTGAATGACAAGTATAGCAGCCTTCTCGAATGTATATATCCCGACCGGTTAATTCCAACGGTGTATAAGGTTTGACGACCGAAATGACGGAAGCATCTTTTTCAACAAGCAGTGTTGGAGTGAGTTCAACCAATCCACCGATTCCTACAGCCACTAAACTCAGAAAGGTCAGCAGCATCGGACGACGCTCAATTACACGGTTGTGCCAGTAAGTCTTGTGTCCTTGTGCTTCAGGAAGCGGAAGGTATTTGTAAGGAACGGCTTCAGCCAATTCATTGCTGACAAACGATCCTTTTTTGATGGTTTTGTACATATTGTAAGCAGCCATACATGCGCCAATTAAATACAATCCCCCACCAATAGCACGGATGACATATGCCGGCCAAATATGAGTAACAGTTTCCAAAAACTGGTATTTTAATTGTCCGGATTCTGTAAAAGATTTCCACATCAACGATTGGGTAAATGCAGCCCAATAAAGTGGAATCGCATAAAGCAGGATGCCGACTGTTCCAATCAAGAAATGGTTATTGGCTAATTTTCTGGAATACAAATCTGTATTCCAAAGTTTGGGGATCATCCAATAAAGCATTCCAAAAATAAGGAAACCGTTGAAGCCAAGCGCACCTACGTGTACGTGCGCAACCGTCCAGTCAGTATAGTGAGAAATCGCATTCAGACTTTTCAAAGCCAATAGTGGGCCTTCCAAAGTTGCCATCCCGTAACAGGTCAACGCAATGATAAACATTTTCAGAACCGGATCGTCTTTTACTTTCCCCCATGCGCCGCGTATGGTGAACAATCCGTTCAGCATTCCACCCCAGCTCGGAAGAATCAGCATGATGCTAAAAATCGTCCCCAAAGCCTGTGCCCAACCCGGCAATGCAGTGTAGAGCAAATGGTGAGGTCCGGCCCAGATATAAATAAAAATCAAAGACCAGAAGTGAATGATACTCCAGCGATAAGAGTAAACCGGTCTTTCAGCAGCTTTCGGAACAAAATAGTACATCAACCCAAGCATCGGCGTGGTCAAAAAGAAAGCCACCGCATTGTGTCCATACCACCATTGCACCAAAGCGTCTTTCACTCCGGCAAATGCACTGTAGCTTTTGAAGAAAGCATAAGGCAATGCAAAGGAATTGACAATGTGTAGCATGGCAACGGCCACCCACGTTCCGATGAAAAACCAAACAGCAACATACATGTGGCGTTCACGTCTTTTGTACATGGTACCTATCATGTTGATGCCGTAAATCACCCAAATGATGGTCAGCAAAATATCCAACGGCCACTCTAATTCCGCATATTCTTTACTTGTGGTATAGCCCAATGACAATGTAATCGCTCCCAGCACGATAATCAGCTGCCAGCCCCAAAGGTGAATTTTACTGAGGACATCGCTGTACATCCTTGTTTTCAAAGTTCGCTGAAATACATAATAGGACGCCGCAAAGACCCCGTTTCCAACAAATGCGAAAATTACCGCATTGGTGTGGATGGGTCTGAGCCTTCCGAAAGTCGTATAGGGAATTCCGGCATTTAGACTTGGAAAGGCTAATTCGAGGGCAACGATTAAACCAATTAACATACCGACAACACCCCAAAATATAGTTGCAATCCCAAATTGCTTTACTATTTTGTTGTCGTAATAAAATTGTTCTTTTTGAACCATACCGCTTATCAATTTTTAGTTTCTTCTTCTTTTTCCGGTTTATCTTCAAACAGGATTCGGTAAGCCGGAGAATAGTCGTCATCGTACTGACCGGACTTTACATTCCAAATGAATGAGGCAAGGAATACCAATGCCACAACCAAGGAAATACACAAAAGAAAAATAATGATTTCCATCCTGTTTTCTGAAGAAAAATTTAACGGCTAAATAAAAGATACTTCCGGTTTTTTTTCATGAGGGCAGCCATGCAAAAACATGACATTAGTCAATTTTATCAATGATTAAAATCAATTATCAACAAAAATCTGACGGGTACTCCATTTTACGCCTAACCACGCAATCAGGATGATGCCCAACGATGAACATGGCATGATGATGGCTGCAACCAATGGTGAAAGATTGCCCGTCAATGCGAAAGCCAGTCCGATAATATTGAAAATTAATGAATAGCCAAATCCAAAATTGATCAGGCGTTCGTTGTTTTTGGCCCACTTCAGGAAAGTTGGAAGATATTTTAACTTTTTCACATCCATAATCACATCACAAGAAGGGCTGAATGCGAATGCAGATTTCACAACTGAAATTCCCACATCACTTTGTTTTAAGGCACCGGCATCATTCAGACCGTCTCCAATCATGATAATTTTGTTTTTTTCGGCTTGCCGTTCTTTGACGAAATTCATTTTGTCGCTGGGTTTCATGTGATAATGCAACCGGTTTTCATCTCCGAATATCTTGGCAAGCTGATTTTTAGACGCCGTATTATCGCCACTAATCAGTGAAAGTTCATAGTCTTTGGAAAGTTCTTTTACGATTTCACGTGTACCCGGAATCAATGAGACTTCAAAAGTGAATTTGGCTTTTACTTCTCCGGCCACAGCAACGTAAACCGAAGTTTGGTCTTGTTCGGTATGTGTGGGTGATTTGGTGAAAACGCCGCTTCCGATTCTAAAATTTTTCCCGAATACTGTTGCTTCCAGTCCTTTCCCGGGAATTTCTTTGACATCAGTATCGTATTTTCTTAATGGAATCTTTTCGTAATGTTCGTTGATGGCACGACTCAAGGGATGAAGACTTTGAGAGACGATGTATCGAACAATGGAAAGTTCCTCGTCATTCAGAAATAAATATTCTTCAATTAAATCAGCTGCATTGGGTTCGGTCAGCGTTCCGGTTTTGTCAAATGCGATGTAATTCGCACGTGCCATGGATTCTATTACCCGTGAATTTTTCAAATAAACTCCGATTTTCGCAAATCTTTCCAAGATATAACCATTTGTAAATGATGCAGTAAGTAGCAATGCGCAAGGGCAGGCAATTATCAGTACAGCCGTTGCCGATTTCCATGCCAGATCAGAGTTTCCACGGAATTGCCACCCTAAAAATGCGCCTATGGAAAGTAGTAAAACTACGATGGAAAAATATTTACTGATTGTCGTTACTCTGCTTTCTTTGTCGTTTTCAGTTTTATTGAAAATCTCATTGTTCCACAATTGTGTGAAACTGTTTTGGCTGAATGGTTTGATAACCACCACTTCAATGGTTTCCCCCATGTTTCTGCCACCGGCATATATCACACCGGATTTATCGACTTCATCGGTCTTATCTTCACCGGTTACAAAGCTGTAATCGATTTTCGCATTTCCTTTGGATAGCAGACAATCGGTCGGAATTACTTCCTGATGATAAATTTTCAGCACATCATGGACTTTAATTTCCTCTAATTTGACCAAAGCTGCTTTGTTTCCCTCCATTTTTGTTACCGCAATCGGAAAATAAGATTTATAATCGCGATTGAATTTCAGGGTAGTGCGGCTCCGGTTTTGAATGATACGACCAAGCAGCATGAAAAAGACTATCCCCGACATGCTGTCAAAAAATCCGGCTCCGGTATTGGTAAAAACTTCGTATAAGCTTCTGAGCCAGGTCACTGCGATGGCCAATGCAATAGGCGCATCAATGTTCAGATACCGCTGGCGGAAACTGTAAACCGCATTGACGAAAAATTCCTGCGCACCATAGAAAACAACCGGAATTGAAAGCAATACATTTGCAATATTGAAAGCTGTGTTCAGTTTGGGGTTGGCTGCCGGATCCAATCCCAAATAATCCGGGAATGCAATCATCATAATGTTTGCGAAGCAGAATCCGGTAACCCCCAATTTCAGGAAAGCTTGTCTGGAATTAAATTTTTCTGCTTCTTCTTTTTTTTCGTGTAGGTCAATGATGGGCTCATAACCAATGTGTGCCAACAATTCAGCTAATTGCCTCAGACTCAGTCGGTCGATTTTAAAAACGACTTTTAAGGTTTTTTTGTTGAAATTGACTTGCGAAAAAATAATGTTTTCATTGATTTCCGTTAGATTCTCAAGCAGCCATAAACAAGAACTGCAATGCATCTGAGGAAGGTAAAATGAAACATGCGCCTGTTCAGAATTTCTAAAAAGCAACAAACTTTCTATGACGCTTTTTTCATCTAAAAATGTGAATTTCTCTTTGGAAATGGTTTCAATCTTATGACCGGGGCTTTCGTTCAGACAATAATATTCGTCCATATTGCTGTCATTCAACAGCTGATATACATTCAGGCAACCATTGCAGCAAAAATATTTATCCCTGATTTGCAGGGATTCATTTTTGCAGGAATCACCACAGTGAAAACAAGTTGTAATTAATTCCGTTGCTGACATTTCCGGATTTTATTTTTTTGAAAAAGTCTTCAAAGTTTCAAATAAATTCACCTTTTTCAAAATTAAGTTATCCCATTTTTCAATTGTCAATGTGAATTTGTTGAGAATCTGTTGAATACCTTTTTTTCCAAATTCGTCTTTCAGCAAATTTTTGAAAGTTTCTTCAGTGTTTTTTAGTTGTTCTAAGGTTTTTTGGGAATTTGTTACCAATAGTGCTAAAGAGGTGATTTTTTCCTGAAGTTTTATTTCGTCTTTGATTTTCTCCAAAAAAGGAAATAGAATTAATTTTTCTTTGTAGTAAATCCGGTTAATATTGCTGTCAATCAGATTGAGATTGTTTAATAATTCTTCGGCAAACGGACTTTCAACCGATTGTTCAATTTCTGCCAAGAGACTTTGAAATTCAGAAAAAAAATCTGAATAGGAATCTTCAATCAGGTCTTTCATGAATTGTCTGATCTCTGATGATATATGGATATTTTCCTTCATTGACAGCATTTCACCTTTTGCAAATTTTATTTTTTAAATGCAGAAGTAAAATGATGATAGCGATAAAGAAATATGATATTGGTCAGCAGGCAGTTGTGGTCAGGTAAAGATATTCGCCACTCTCTCAAGTCTTTTCAAATCCGGAATTGCGATTCTTTTGCCTTCCAATTCCACTAAATTTTCTTTGTTGAAATCAGACAAAACTCTAATCAGCGTCTCGGTCGCTGTGCCAACGATATTGGCGATGTCTTCGCGGCTGAACACGGCATCGATTGTCTTGCCATCCGGACAGAAGCCGTAGATTTCCTGAATGAAAATCAGGGCTTCGGCTACTCTTTCACGAACCGGTTTTTGTGCCAGATTGGTGATTTTAGTATCGGCTTTTTTCAAGTCATCAGAGAGAATCTGAAGAATTTTGAAGGATAATTCTGCGTCTTCAAGAAGGAATTTAACAAATAAATTTCTTGGGATAAAACTAATCACACAGTTTTCAATGGCTATGGCACTGGCATTGTAGCCGGATTCGCTAAACAGCGAACGGTAACCAATCAGATCACCGGCTTTGTGTAACCTCAGAATGTGATTTCGACCATCTTCACCCGTTTTTACCAATTTCACTTTTCCGTCTGTGAGACAGAAAATTCCAAATGGAGTAGTGCCTTCTTTGAAGATGGTTTCACCTTTCTTGTAACGCGTGAATGTTTTTTCTTTGGCAACTTCAATCAGATCGACTTTTTCTAATTTGTTAAAAATTATATCAAAACAATCCTGACCTTCTCCGGTATGCCCGTTCGTGTTTTTTTTAATAAAATTATCCATCTATCGCTTTTGATATTATCCAGAAAAAACAAAATTAATAAATATAAAGGTATTGAGTGTCTTTTATTATTTTATTTATTTTAATTCTATATACGAGCCACGCCGGAAAAGCGGGAAAATGGCTTAAAATTTACAGAACTTGCTGATGTTCTACTGATTATGAGTAAGGTCATGTTTTATGATTCTTAATATCATTTTATAAAATTTAAT